>DASXJP010000080.1:0-4883 GCA_036497345.1 Thermoanaerobaculia bacterium | reverse complement strand
GCCCCCCATCCACCCAGGGCGGCCACATAGGGCCGCCCCTACAGGACTCCTCCCTAATTTCAGAACAGAGGGGAGAAAACCCACCTACCGATCCATCCTCTGGCCGGCGGCTGAAGCTCAGCCGCCGGCTGGCTCGTTTATTCGACGCACTCGTAATAGTCCTGGTACGGTGACTGGCTGTCGCAGGTGCACCCAGAGTAGCCGGCGTTGTACGACGTGATGCCCCACTGGTAATCATCGTAGGCCCAGGTGCGGATCTCGCGGTTGGGATCCAGCAACAGATCCAGGCCCGTCAGCTCCGCCACCGACATACAGTCGGTGAAGCAGAGGAGGACGTTCAGCCGGCAGCAGTTGTCGTGGAGCTGACAACCGGGGGGCCACAGTCCGGTCACGCTGTGGTGAGTCGGCACCTGGTACCACGAGTAGATCCAATCCTCGCCCGTCACACAGTGAACCTCCTGGTGATAGGGGATCGGCGTCCCGTTCTGGGTATCGGTCCATTGGCTCGGATAGATCTGGACGCCGGCGAAGCCTCCGGTGCAGGGGCAAGAGGTGCCAGGGACTTCTGGGGGGCACCCGGCGGGGTCCCCCGGCAGGCGGGCGCGCGGCAGGACCAAGCCCGCAATCAACCTATGCCGACACATATTTAGCTTAACTGTCTTGACAACTAGGTTAGCTCGTGTAGAATCTAGCCTAACGGGCAGCACGCCGACCCAAGGAGGGAAACCATGCATCCAACCGAGCCGAGCCGAGCCGAGGCGCTCGCCACCATGACCCCGGAGAAGCTGGAGGAGATGGCGCAGCCGGCGCCACGCGCCTCGCATCCGGGGCTGCGCGACTTTCTGGAGATCCCCTACGACCAGTTGGAGGAGATGAACCTCGAGGCCAAGGAGGAGCGGCTGGCCCGGCGGCCCGCCGACGTGGTCCGCGAGCAGCGGATGCGCTATCTCAACGACGAGAAGCGCATCAAGGCGGTCACCGTGTGTTTCACCGACCTCGAAGGCCGGCTGCACATGCTGGACTATGACAAGAAGTTCCTGCTCAAGGCGGCGGACAATCTGACCTTCGACGGCTCGTCGATCCGCGGCTTCTCGCGGCAGCAGGAGTCGGACCTGCGGCTGGCGATCGACTGGCCGGCCTTCTACTGGCTGCCGTCGGACGTCTTCGGCCCCGGCAAGGTGCTGGTCTTCGGCGAGGTCCGCGAGCGCGACGGCAGCCCGTACAGCGCCGACATGCGGGCCCTGCTCAAGGGGTACGCCGACAAGCTATACACCGAGAAGGGCATGGTCGCCCACGCCGCCAACGAGATCGAGGGCTTCCTCTTCCGCGGGCGCGACGCGGAGCGCGCCTACCACGAGACCGGCCGCTTCGAGCTCATCTCCACGGGCGGCTATTACCACTCGCTGCCGGGCGACGCCCTGCGGCAGTTCATCGACACCGCCGCCGAGGTGCAGCGGGCCATGGGCTTCGCCAACGAGAAGGACCACCCGGAGGTGGCGCCCTCGCAGTTCGAGATGAACTACAGCTACACCGAGGCCTCGGTGGCCGCCGACCAGGTGCAGCTCTACAAGCTGCTCTCCCGGCAGGTCGCGGCGCGCCTGGGGATGACGGCGTGCTTCCTGCCCAAGCCGATAACCGGCATCAACGGCTCGGGCATGCACACCAACCTCTCGGTGACCCGCCAGTCGACCAATCTCTTCTACGAGAAGGACGGCAAGGACGGTCTCTCGGCCGCCGGCTGGGACTTCATCGGCCGCATCCTGGCCAGCGCCACGGACATCTGCCTGGTGCTCAACTCGAGCGTCAACTCGTACCGCCGCCTCGACCCCCACTTCGAGGCGCCCAACCAGATCAAGGCCTCGGCCATCGACCGCGGCTCCATGGTGCGCATCCCCCTCGGCAACGAGCGCTCGGCACGCATCGAGGTGCGCTCCATCGCTCCCGACGCCAACCCGTACCTCGCGATCTACACCCTGCTCAAGACCGGGCTCGAAGGCCCCCAGAGCGAGGAGGAGGGGGACAAGCGGCCGCGCACCCGCTTCCTGCCGGACAACGTCAACGACGCCATCCGGCTGTTCAAGGGGAGCCGGTTCATGCAGGAGGTGATGGGGGAGGAGGTGCACGCCAAGTTTGCCGAGATCAAGCTCGCCCAGGCCGAACGCTGCCCCAAGGCCCTCGGCACCCTCATCAAGGCCTCGGAGGTGCAGTTCCACCACGAGGTCACGAACCAGCTCCTCTGGTCGCAGTTCTGAGCGGCCGGTCCCGGCGCCTCGTTTCCCCGCACGGCGGGAGGACCCTCCTCCCGCCAGCGCTGCCCAATGAGCCCAATCGGGCGCTTTGCCTCCTCGTGAGCACCTTTAGAAGGTGAAAGAGCCCTGCTGGGATCAACCCGCTGCCACCTCGGCTGACTCCTACCCCAGGGCGCTCGCCTCGTCGGCGCCCAGCGCCCGGCCGAAGCGCATCACCTCTTCGCGGTTGGCCGGCAGGTTCATCGCCAGGAAGGTGAAGGCGTGCCAAAGGTCGCGCGCGTTGGCCCGCGGCTCGCACAGGCGGCGGACGAGGGAGGAGGCGCCGTAGAAGGCGCGGTACATCTCGAGGCGCTTCCGCGACAGGGCGCGCGCGCTCATCCCCTTGGGCTCGAAGACCAGCGAGCCGTAGGTGTAGTCCGGGTCGTTCCACCACTCCGGCCGCGCCAGGCGCCCCTCCCGGCGGAAGGTGTCGTAGAGCCCGGTGCCCGGATAGGGGGTGAGAAGGTTGAAGAGGACGGCGAAGAGGCGCTGCTCGACGGCGAACTCCAGCATCCGGTCGAGCGAGCCCGGAGTGTCCTCGTCCATCCCCAGGATGAAGGAGCCGACGATGGCGATCCCGTGGTCGCGGGCGATTTTGAGCGCCTCGGAGTAGCCGATGCCGACGGTGTTCCAGCTCTTCTCGATCTGTTGGAGGTTGGAGCGATCGAGCGACTCGATGCCGACGAGGACTCCGGCGCAGCCGCTCTCCCGCATGAGACGCATGAGCTCGCGGTCGCGGGTCATGGTGAGGCTCGCCTGGCTGATCCAGCGGATCTTGAGCGGGATCAGGGCGCGGAAGAGCTCCTTCGCCGCCTTGCGGTCGCCGACGATGTTGTCGTCGACCAGGAAGAGGAGCTTCTTGCCCTGGCGCTCGACCTCCGCCACCACCTCCGCGGGCGGGCGATGGCGGAAGCTCTGGCCGAAGAAGGTCGTCACCGAGCAGAAGTTGCAGGCGAAGGGGCAGCCGCGGGTGGTTTCGATCATGCCCACCGGCAGGTACTTCTTCCCGGCGAAGACCGAGCGGTCGACCCGCACCGCGGTGAGGGGGAGGGGCTCGGCCTGGCGGTAGACCGGCCGCAGGCGGCCGTGCCGGGCGTCGTCGAGAACCTTGTCCCACTCCCCTTCGGCTTCCCCCAGGAGCAGCGCGTCGGCATGCTGGGCGGCCTCGGCGGGAAGGAGGGTAGGGTGATGGCCGCCGAGGATGACCAGCACTCCCCGGCGGCGGAACTCGGCCGCGATCTGGTAGGCGCGGCGGGCGGTGAAGGTTTTGACCGAGATCCCCACGAGATCGCGCGGGGCGTCGTAGTCGATGGGCTCGATGCGGTCGTCGACGGCCTCGACCTCGACGTCCTCCGGAGTCAGGCCGGCCAGGGTGGCGAGGGTCAGGGGTTGCAGGACCCAGGAGGGCTTCTCGCTCACGCCCTCGCGCTTGATCATCGCCGGCTCGATCAGGGTGACTTTCATGTCGGAGCTCCCCAGCCCTAAAAAGGTACCACCCGAATAGTGGATCGTAGCAGTTGTAGGAATTGGTGGCTGTCAGCTCCTGGCGCGCCGAAGCGTGCTTCCGAGACATGCGGCAAGCCTTCTCGCCGCCAGACAGCCGAACAGGGAGGCGTTGAGTATCAGGCTTCGCGGGCACTATAATTCCTATGGCAACTACGGAAGCCTATGGTCATTCTTCTATCAGCTCACTCGGCTGCTGAAGAAGTGGTTGGGGAGGCGAGGTCAGAAGAGCCGGATGACCTGGGAGAGGTTTAGCGCCTTGCTGAAGCGATTTCCTCTGGAGGAGCCCCGGATGAGAGCCCATGACTTCTAGACAAGACCGGGCCGGCGCGCCGCGCCGCGCCCTCTTCTACTCTCTGGCCCTCTCCGCCGTCCTCGCCCTGGCGCCGGCCGCCATGGCCGAGCCGCGCCTGGGCGGCGACGTGGCCCCCACCTTCGAGGCCGTGCGCCTGCGCCTCGACCCCGCCCGCGCGGATTACAGCGGCACCGTCGCCATCGATCTCGAGGTGCGCCGGGCGACCGCCGAGGTGCGCTTCCACGCCCGGGGCCAGACCTTCTCGCGCCTTACCCTCTCCCAGGGCGACCGCGAGATCCCGGTCGAAGTCGAGCGTGGCCAGAACGGCTACACCGTGGCGCGCGCCCGGGCCCCGCTCGCCCCCGGGGCCTACCGGCTCACGATCGACTTCACCCAGGCCTTCGGCACCCGCGCCGTCTCCCTCTTCCGCACGGAGAAGGACGGCCGCGCCTACGCCTACACCCAGTTCGAGGCGGCCGACGCCCGCGGCGCCTTCCCCTGCTGGGACGAGCCCGGGTTCAAGATCCCCTGGCAAGTGACGCTGGAGGTCCCCGGGGCCCTCCAGGCGGTCAGCAACACGCCCCTCGAAAAGGAGCAGCCGGGCGAGCCGGCGGGCGAGTGGAAGACCCTCACCTTCGCCCGCACGCCGCCCCTCCCTTCCTATCTCGTCGCCGTCGCTGTGGGAATGTTCGACTCGACGCCCATCCCGGGCCTCTCCGTGCCGGGCCGCGTGATCAGCCCGGCGGGGCAGGGCAAGCTGGCGGGCCTGGCCGTCGAGACGACGCCCGCCCTGCTCG
>DASXJP010000079.1:0-16434 GCA_036497345.1 Thermoanaerobaculia bacterium | reverse complement strand
CCTCCCCTGATAGTACTCGGCAGCGGACTTCCCCTTGCCACTCCGGAAGCGAAACCCGAAGTCCTTCTCCTCCCAACGCCAGACGATGCCTGTCACTGTGCTCGCCCCTTCAACACCAGCGCCGCCGTCTGGACGGTAGCTTCCAGAATACCTTCTCCAAGGTCCAGTAGGACAATGAGAGGATTTCTCTTCAGCAGGATCTCGGTCCTGAGCTTCTCATGGCTCTTGTTCGTGATAAAGGTTGAGGATACGAGGGCTCCCACATATCCCTCAGGCTCAACAAGCTGGGTGGCACGATCGATGAACGCGGAGTAAAGATCGCTGTATGTGAGCGGATAGGCGGTGCTTACCAAGCTCTTCACCTTCGGAACGAAGGTGCCGTAAGGCGGGTTCATCACCACGACATCATAGGAGCGGGAGAGGACCTGCAACAGCTTCAGCCCGCGGGCTGTATCTTCGGCGAAGAGCCGGTCGCCTGGATCCCCACCTGCCTCTGCTGCGGCGGCCTCGAGCGCGGTCAGCAGCTCCTGCTGGAGGGTCCGCGCCTCCTCTTCGAGCAACCGCTGTTCCAGCTCGAGCTGGCGGGCCCGTCCCCGGTCGATCTCTTCGAGGAATTCGAACGCGGCCTGCTCGGCAGGGCGGGTCAGAATCCGGGTAATCCCCTTTTCCCGCGCCCTGGCTTCCACCCAGCGGTCGAGGACCTGCGTGACGCCCTCGCGGACTTGAACCAGGCTTCCGAGCTCGCCGACGTTCTGGAGGTTCTCCCAGATCGTGGAGAAGAGTTGCTTGCGCAGCTCCGGCGAGCCGGTCCGCTTTCCGACGTGCTCCACGAGCTTGCGAAGCTCGTCCTCACCCAGATTCACCGCGTTCGCGACCACCAGATTCGTCCGCCGGATACGTGCGTCGAGAGGAGTGCCCCCCTGGGCGATGGCAGCCTCTTTCGCCGTAAGCAGGAGGGAGAGCGAGGCGATCTGGATCGCGCGGGGATCGATGTCGATCCCGAAGAGATTGTTTTCCAGGATGGCGGCGGGGATCTCGCGCGGATCGCGGACCGAGGGCTCGGCGGGCCAGCCGGGCTCTCCCTCGTGCTCGATCTCGTCGAGGTACATGCGGCGAAAGAGACCGAACGCGTACTGCCCGAAGTGCATCGTCCCGCAGGCTGGATCGAGCAGCGTGATGTCCCTGGCGAGCTTGAAGTCCTCGACCTCTCCTGCCTCGGACAACCGCCGATACCGGATCTTCTCCCCCGTCCGGGGTACCAGGTAATCCGCCGCCGGCTCGTCGGAGACACGGTCCTCCGGCAGCGGAGGAGGTCCCTGCGGCGCGAGGGCGGAATCCGGATGCATCTGCAGCCAGAGCCGCCCGAGCGTGTTGTCGACCAGCGCCTTGACGACCCATCCAGGTGTGTAGAATTGATTCATCACCCCGAGCTCATAGGACGTCCGCGGAGTCCCCTTGTTCACGGCGCGCAGCTCATCATTCTCATGCTGGCGGAAGAACTGGTACACCCAGCCCAGGAAGTCTTGGGCGCGATAGGCCTCCGGCGCGACGTCCTCGTTGATCGAGCGGATGACCTCGACCAGCGTGGGATGGGTCGGCCACAGGCAAGAATATTCGTGCTCCGGATCGAAGAGGACCCCGATCTCCCGGGTGATGAAGTGAAAGGCCGCGGTGAGCGCATCGTGGAGCAGAGCCTCGTCCGCATCCTCGCGATACTTGTACCAGTTCCCTCCGAGCGCACGGAGGTCGCGGCGATAGCGGGAGAGCTCTTGCCCCTCGATCGGCGTGAGCACCTCGGTCGGCTCCGGCGAGCCCTGCGGATTGTCCGGTGGGGGCAGATAGAGCAGGCCGCGGGCTTCCATGGCCTTGAGCCCGACGAGGCGGTTGAGCAGCGTGTAGGCGAGCTCGTGCCGGACGGTGGCGAATCCGCGTTGGGGAGTGCCTTCCGCGAGGGTTTCGCGGCGCAGCAACGCTTCGAGGCGGCGGCGCGTCGGGATGTCCTCCACCGGCAGGCTCATCGTCTCGACCGGCTTGTGCTTTCCATCCGGCTTCAGCCCGAGCCGGTCGAGCTCGCGCGCGAAATCCTTCTCCAGCACGCGGCGGACCTTGGGGACCCAGGTCTTGACCTTGTCTTTGTGCTGCTCCGAAAGAGCCTGCTGGAGCGCATCCGTCATGGCGTCACTTCACCACCACCGTGACACCGCCGCGGACCCGTTTCTTGATCTCGGCAAGCTCCTCGGAGACCTCCTGTAGCGCCTGATCCACTTCAGATTCGGTCCGAAAGCGCCGGCTCAGCAGATGCGGCGAGTGCCATTCGTAGACCTCCTCGCTTGCCGCCGATGGGGGTGCGCTCAGCTCGCGGAGCTCGGCTTCGACCTGTGCCCGGTAACCCGGTAGAGCGATCAGGGCCTCGGCCAGAGAGGAGAGGCTCCTCCGGCCGGCGGCCTCCAGGAGAGAACGGACGGCCGGCAGTGTGAGAGGAGGGTAGTGGCAGACCCGTCCTTCTCCGAACACCTGAGCAACCACGGCCTCCCGCTGGTCCGCGGGTGCTGCGAGATACCTGGCTCCCGCCCGGATGGCGGCGGCGTTGCTCTCCGCCGCGGACCGGAGCCGTTTATAGGCTTCGAGGTAGGCATCGCGGTACGCCTCGAAAGCCCGGTCGAAGGCCGCGCGGTAGTCGGGCCAGCGCCGGAGCACCTCGCCGTTGGCGATCAGGGCCGCCATGTCCCGCCGCGCCTGGCTGAGCTCGGCGGCCCGGGGGTGGGAGCCTGGAACGGGATGCGTCGCCGCGAGCTCCTCCAGGCGGCGGGATGCTTCGAAGTCGAGATGCCGGTTGGCGTCAAGAAACGTTCGGAGCGCCTCGATCCCGTCGTGGAGAGCCTTCCACCGGTCCTGCTCCACCAGGAAGGCAAGGACGGCCTGGGTCGGGTCCCTCACGGTCACCGCCTCGATCAGAGCGCTCTCGGCGCCGAGGACCTCATCCGGGATCGGCAGCCCCTGCTGTTGCCGCAGCCGGGCCTCTTCGAGCCTGCTCCTGAGCTCGAGGCCGAGGTCGCGGACGGCGGCGGCGAGCGCCGTGCCGGACTCCGGCACACCTTTTACGCCGAGAGCGATCAGCGCCCGGCTGGCCTGCTTGATCTGATCGACCGAGAGGGCTGTTTCGGCCCCGTGGAACACGAGCTTGCGGAACGTGTTGATCTTGGCGAACGAATCGTCGCTCCCGCGGTATTCGTAGACACGCACCGGTCCCGTGGCGGTCGGCTGCTCGAGATAGACGGCGCCGGCCCGCAGGCAGGCGGCCAGAGTCAGGCGGACGATCTCGTCCGGCCAGCCGAACGGGGAGCGGCCGAGCCCCTGGAAACCCTTGCGGTCCCGCGCATCCAGCAGCAATGCCCCGGTGGGCTCGACGCCTTCGTCCGCCAGGTCGCGGAGGACCTCGAGCACGGTCGAAACGAGAGGCGTGTCGCGCTGCAGACTGCCTTGCGTATCGAAGAGCTCGAGCTCCGGCGCCACGGCGTGCAGAGCCGAGGTTGCCGAGTTGGGATTGAGGAGAGCCTTGAGCTGGCGCGCGAAATCGATCTTCCGGTCGGCCAGGGGAAAGCGGGGATAGACCTTCAGGATGAGATTTTCGACGGGTCCCGCGAGGACCTCCCGCAGGTCCCCCGCCTCGCCCTGGAGATCGGTTTCCCGGCCGCCATAGAACAACGTGCCCTTGAGGAAGGCTTTTTCCAGGTCGCGGAGCAGAGCGCCGCGGAGGTCATCCCGCTCCTTCCTCTTCTCGGCCAGGGCTTTTTTCGTCTCCTCGGAGGTATCCTCCACGAACCGCTTGTCGCTCGTCACCTTGACCAGCGCTTCGAACCGCGCGAGCCGTGCCTGCAACGGCTCCGGCGCGTCGGCCACCCACCAGAGGATCCGTCCCTTGGGACCGGCGGCCTGGTTCCTCTGGCGGATCTCTTCGATCTCCTGCTTGCGCCCGGGCGCGAGCGGCGAAAGAAACTGCACCTCGATCTCGGGTCCGGTCTCGATGGCTTCGCCGTCGAGCCGGGCTCCGTAATAGAACGGGACCTGGCTCACGCCGTGGATCACCGCGAAATTGCCCAGCCGCTTGCTGGTGATCAGCTCCTCCTTGCAGAGCTGTTGCGACGTCCGGCGCACCGCCGCCATGCTGATCGAGCGGGGGCCTCCGGAACGGACCATCTCCTGGATGACCTGCTCGATCGTCCGCTCCTGCTCGTTGAGGACCTTCCACTCGCCCGTCGCCTCGTCCCGCGCGACGTACCCGGCGTCCCGGAGCGCGTCGAGGGTTTTCTCGACATCTTTGCGCAGCGGAGGAATTTCGGCGGAGACGGAGGAGGCCAGGAGCTTGGCAAGGGTCTCCGAAACCCGTGGCACCCACGGCGCGTGCTGGAGCAGCCACAGGACCTTGAGCACGCGGGCCGGAGCGACCGGGGTGTCGATCACGCGTTGATTGGACTCATGGATATCCCGGACACCCGAAGCTCCGAGAAACGCCTGCGAGAGCAGATCGTTCTCGACCGCGTCGAAGATCTGGTCGAAGCTCACGAGAGCGCCCAGCTCGCGGTCCGCCATCTCCTGCAAGACCTCCATGACGACCGAGATCATCGAGCGGACGCCGCCGGAGAGGCGGAAGCCGGCCACGCCCTCGAAGATCTCCTGCGCCAGGATGATCTGGTGGGGGAGGAACGGATAGGTCTCCACGAAGGCGCGTTCGTCGAGATGACCCAACCGCCGGTTTGCCTTGAGGTCGGCGAGTTGGGCGATCGGCCCCTCGTTCTCGCGGTAGAGCCGGCGGAGCTCCTCTTCTTCGGCCGGTTTCTTTTTCAGGATCCGTTCCGAGACGACCTTGCCGATCTCGTCCGAGATCAGGTGAGGCTTCAGCTCGAATCGGGCGTTCAGCCGGCCGACGAGAGCCGGCTGAAAATTCGTGCGGTCGACCACCTTTTCCAGGTCCTGCTGGCTCGTCGCGATCAGCCAGACCTTCCCCTTGCCCTTGTTGCCGATCATCTCGGCGAGGCTGTTGAGCTCGCTGATCCGCTCGTTGGAGTCGCCGATGAACGTCCCCACCTCGTCGACCACGAAGACCAGGTGAGCCGCCTTGCCCGCTGTCTTCCGCGCGTCCACCCAGGCCGTCAGCTCGTCGGCGATCCCCTCCGCCGTCAGCCGCTCGTGGCGGAACAGGTCGTCGAGAGCCTGTTTGGCGGTCCGTTCGTCGGGGTATTCCGTGGGCGCGATCCGCGGCAGGACCTGGGTGAGCCGCCGCCGCACCGTCAACAGATCGTCCCGCCCCTCGGGGCTGGCCCAGGGTACGCCGAAGGAGCGTTCGTACTCCGCGGCCAGATCCTCCAGGAGCCCGCGCTGCTGGAGGCGGCGTTCGAGCCGCGCCACGACGAAGCTCTCGGCGAATCCGGTGTGCCGGTAGAGCTCGGACAAGAGGATCTCTCCCACCGTGCTCGGTTTGGTGAGCGACTGGCGGCTGTTGATCTCAAAGGCGATCGTGCGGATCTGCGTGTTCAGCTTGATCTCAGCCAGACGCAGCCGGATGTCCCGGCCCCGCGGGCCGTCGGACAGGTGCTTCGCGAACGCGTCGATGGTCCCCTCGCCCGACGCTCCATCGAGAGGAGTGTTCTGCAGCAGGTGCCCCAGCACCTTGGCGAAGTGGGACTTGCCCGAGCCGAAGAAGCCCGAGATCCAGATCCCCATCACGTCGCGGGCCGGACCGCCCCGGCGGAGGGTGTCGCTCACGTGGGTGAACGTATCGACGATCCGCTTGAGCTCGCTCTCGATCTTGTCCGTGACCACGTACTCCCGGATCTCGGTCGCGAGAGCTGCCCGGTCGAAGACCTTGACGACCCCTTCGACCTTGACTCCGATGTCTCTCTGGATGGTGTCCCTGATGACCGTCATTCGAATCGTGCCCAGCCTCGCTCAGCGCCAGAAGAGCTTGACGGCGAGATAGTTTCCGCCGTCCAGATGGTTCATGAAATGGAGCCTCCCACCCCGCTCCTCGCCGGGAAAGGCCAGCAGGAGGCGGCATTCGAGATCCCGCAGATCCCGGAGGATCTCCCCGAATCGTACCAGCGGAAAGAGTGAAACCGTCCCATAGAGGAGCACGTTGCCGCCCGGATTCTGCGCCCCGAGGTCCGCCAGCAAGGTCTTGAGCCGCTCTTCGGCCCGTTTGGCCAGTCCCTGGAGCATCCAGGAGTAGTCGTCGAATTCGTCCTCCTGGAGAGCCTCGATCTCGTCCTCGCGCAACCCCTGGAAGAGGAAGCCGCTCAGGTCGAAGGTCCGGCAGGGCACCTTCTGGGCTTCGAGAGCGGGCACGAAGCTGTCGAGGAGCTGCTCGCGGAAGTCCAGCTCCTTCTCGGGCGGATAGATGAGCAGGACCGACGTGTCGGTCTTGACGCCGCGGGAGGTCGAGGCCGGAGTCTTCAGGAGGTCCAGCAGGGCCTCGAACATGGGCTGCACTACGCCGCCTCCTCGAGGCTCAGCTCGATCACGTCCCCCTGCATGCGAAACCGCAGAGCGCAGAGGCGGTTGAGCTCGCCGAGAGCGTCGATGACCTCATGCGCGTCGATGCCCAGCAGCCGGAAGACGCGGGACTGGACCAGATCCAGGGGCGAGGCGCCGGCGAGCCGCAACGCGCGCACGAGGAGGCGGACCGGCGCCGCATGGAGAGCCGGACGGACCGTCCGCTTCCGCACCACCCCCTCCGCCAGCCCGAAGTCCCGGATGCTCGCCAGGTACTTCTGCGCCCAGGCGAGGCGCGTCTCGGCCGACCACGCCGCGACCTCCGGATGCCGCGCCTCGGCCCGCCGCAGAAACGCCTGCACGTCCTCCACCCGCACCTCGGCCGGAGCCCGCCGCAGCAGAGGGAACAGCCATTCCGTCCCGAGATCCATGACCAGGCGATCGTTCAGCGCGAAGAGGACATACGCAGTGAGCCCCCGTTCCGGTTCCGACCGGCTCTGGCTCCACTCGGCCCAGAACGCGGCAAACACGGGGTCCTCACGATCGAGGCGGTACCGGGAGTGAAGCTGTTCCCACAGCTTGAGCCGTGTCGAAGCCGTCCCCCGTGCCAGCCGGTTCTCCTCCAGGACCAGAGCCCGGTACTCCCGGGAAGCCAGAGGCCGGTCCAGCCCTTCGAGAAGGAGCCTCAGCTCACTGTACAACGCGGAACGGGACGACAGCCGCGCGAAGTACGGCGCCGCCGGGCTCAGACCGGGAAGAACCGGCCGATGAGGCCGTCGATTCAGCTTCGGGCGCTTCTCCATGCCGCAGCTCTGCGTCGACTATCTCTCAACCAGACCCGGTTTGGAGGTTCGACGGGGGCAAAATACCACGACCGGTGGAGGCCTCATAAGCCTCCTGATTCCGGCCGTAGGTGACGGGCCGGGGGAGCAACGCTTTGAGCCCCCTGCTACAATCCGCCCGCTATGCGGAAGTGGAGCTTGACGGCGATCGCCGCTCTGGCGGGGCTCCTGCTCGCCGCGGCGCCGCCGCCGGCGAAGGCCCCCGCTGCGTCCCGGCCTGTTTCCCGGGATATCGTCCTCATCACCATCGACACCCTGCGGGCCGACGCCCTGGGGTTCGCCGGCAACAGGCGGGCGCAGACCCCCGTGCTCGACCGTCTGGCCGCCCAGGGACGGGTGTTCACCAACGCCCACGCCCACAACGTGGTGACGCTGCCCTCGCACACCAACGTCCTCACTGGCCTCTACCCGTTCCAGCACGGGGTGCGCGACAACACCGGGTTCAAGCTCGGCGCGAAGATCCCGACCATGGCCACCGTCCTGCACGGCGCGGGCTACGCCACCGGCGCCTTCGTGGGGGCCTTCCCCCTCGACTCGCAGTTCGGCCTCAACCACGGCTTCGACGTCTACGACGACCACTATCCCAAGGGGTCGAACGAGACCGAGTTCGTGCTCCCCGAGCGGCGGGGGGACGAGGTGGTGCGCCTGGCGCTCGCCTGGTGGAAGGCCCACGCCAAGAAGCCCCGCTTCCTCTGGGTCCACCTCTACGATCCCCACGCCGCCTACGAGCCGCCTGAGCCGTTCGCCTCCCGCTTCAAGGACAACCCCTATCTGGGTGAGGTCGCCGCCGCCGACTCCTTCCTGGCGCCGCTCCTCGGGCCGTTCCTGGACGGCAAGGAGAAGCCCGCGCTGGTGGTGGTCACCGGCGACCATGGGGAGGCGCTGGGCGATCACGGCGAGCAGACCCACGGCCTCTTCACCTACGAGGCGACGCTCAAGGTGCCGCTGGTCGTCTGGGGACGGGGCGTGGCGCCGGGGCGGGACGCCCGCTCGGCGCGGCACGTGGACATCTTCCCGACCGTGCTCCAGGCCGCCGGCGTGGCCGCGCCGTCCGGGCCGCCGCGCCACCCCGGGCGCTCGCTCCTGGGCCCTCCGGACGCCGGAGATTCCTATTTCGAGTCCCTCTCGGCCACGCTCAACCGCGGGTGGGCCCCCCTGCGGGGCCTGCTGCGCGGCGGCACCAAGTTCATCGCCCTGCCGCTCCCCGAGGTCTACGAGCTGCCCAAGGACCCGGGCGAGAAGGACAACCGCTTCGAGACGGAGCGCCAGGCGGCGCGCAACGTCTTCGCGGCGCTGCCCAAGGAGTCGTCCTGGCCGCCGAAGCGGGAGAATCTCAACCCCGAGGACGCGGCGCGGCTGGCCAGCCTCGGCTACATCTCCGGTACCGCCGCCTCCCGGGAGAGCTACGGCCCCGAGGACGATCCCAAGCGGCTGATCGGCCTCGATCAGAAGGTCCACGACGTGATCGACCTCTACATGCGGGGCAAGGTGGACGACTCGGTCCGTCTGGCGCGCGAGGTCGTGAAGGAGCGGCCCACGATGTCGCTCGGCCACTCGCTGCTGGCGCAGGCGCTGCTCCAGGCGGGCAAGACCTCCGAGGCGCTCGATGTCATGCTCAAGGCGCGGTCCCAGGGGGCGGTCTCGGACTCGCTGCTGCGCCAGCTCGGTCTCACCCTCTCCGAGGTGGGGCGGGCCAAGGAGGCGGTCGACATCCTCAAGCCGATGGCGGAGAAGCTGGGCGATCCGCAGACGCTCAACGCCTACGCCCTCGCCCTCTCCGAGGCCGGCCGGCAGAAGGCGGCCTTCACCGTCCTCCAGAAGGTGCTGGAGGACGATCCCGACAATCCCAAGGCCCTGGAGGAGCTCGGCCTGGTCGAGCTCCGCCAGAATCACTGGGCCCAGGCGCGCGACCGCTCCCGCCAGGCCCTGGCGCTCAATCCCAAGCTGCCGCTCTCCTGGAACAATCTCGGCGTGGCCCTTTTCCAACTGGGAAACAAGGCCGAGGCGCTCGACGCCTGGCAGAAGGCGGTCGACCTCCAGCCCGACCTCTGGGATGCCCTCTGGAACCTCGGCACCCAGGCCGCCGGCCTGGGCCGCACCGAGCAGGCCCGCCGCGCCCTGGAACGCTTCGCGGCCGGCGCGCCGCCGGACCGCTACGCGCCGGACATCGAGAAGGCGCGGGCGTATTTGAAGCAGGTCAAGAAATGATTCACCTGGAACGCAATGTCAACGCAGGAGATCCGACCGATCCGTCGGATCCGTCGGATCGGTCGGATCGGTCCGCTCCATCTCCCTCCCGCCCGGGGTTGAAACCCCAGGTTTGGGTTCTCTTGGGCGTGGCGATTCTCCTCGCCGCCTGCACCCACTCCGGCACCCCTGGCGCCGCCCCGGATGTCCCCAAGGGCACGCCGGTCATCCTGATCTCGATCGACACCCTCCGCGCCGACCACCTGCCGGCCTACGGTTACAAAGGGGTGGAGACGCCCACCATCGACGCCCTCCGCCGGGACGGCATCCTCTACGAG
Organism: Thermoanaerobaculia bacterium; assembly: GCA_036497345.1. GTDB lineage: Bacteria > Acidobacteriota > Thermoanaerobaculia > Multivoradales > UBA5704 > DATARR01. Next base: position 6,578 of record DASXJP010000079.1, on the reverse strand, counting down.
CACGCCTACTCGACGACGCCGCTCACGTTTCCCTCGCACACCACCCTGCTGACGGGCGTGCTGCCGGCCGTGCACGGGGTGCGCGACAACGTCGGCTACAAGCTCGACACGGGCAAGGTGGAACGGGGCGAGCTGCCGTTCCTGCCGGAGATCCTGAAGAAGGCGGGCTATGCCACCGGCGGCGCCGTCTCCGCCTACGTGCTGCAAGGGAAGACCGGGCTCTCGACCGGCTTCGATTTCTACGACGACGCCATCGAGTTCCGCACCAACACCGGCCTTGGCGGTCTCCAGCGATCGGGGGAGGAGACGCTCAAGCTTTCGCAAGGGTGGCTCCAATCGGTCAAGGACAAGCCGTTCTTCTTTTTCTTTCACATCTACGAGCCGCACACCCCGTACGCGCCGCCCGAGCCGTATGCCTCGCGCTATCCGCTCAAGTACGACGGCGAGATCGCCACCGCCGATCACATCGTGGGCGAGCTGATCGATCGCTTGAAATCGCTCGGCGTCTACGACCGCGCGCTCGTGGTGCTCCTCTCGGATCACGGCGAGGGCTTGAACGATCACGGCGAGGAGGAGCACGGCGTCCTGCTCTACAACGAGGCGATCCACGTCCCCCTGATCGTGAAGCTGCCGAAATCCCAGAACGCGGGAGGCACCACCTCGCGGCCGGTGCAGCTCCTCGACGTCACCCCCACGGTCCTCGGTCTGCTGGGGCTGGGGGTGCCCAAGGCGTGCCCCGGCGTCTCGCTGCTCGCCGCCAACGTGCCGCCGCGCCGGATCTATTCGGAAACCTTTTATCCGCGCCTCCATTTTGGCTGGAATGAGCTGTTCTCGCTGATCGACGAGAAGGATCACTACATCGAGGGCCCCGACCCCGAGCTCTACGATCGCCAGAAGGATCCGCGGGAGAAGACGAACGTCCTGCGCGACGAGCGGCGGATCTACGCCGCGATGCGCAAGGACCTCGAAGCCTACGACCGCCGCCTCGCGCCCCCCGCCGCCGTGGACGAGGAGTCGCGGCAGGCGATGATGGCGCTCGGCTACATCGGCTCCGGCGGCCCCGTGTCCTCCGGGCCGCTGCCCGATCCCAAGAGCAAGATCGGCTCGCTGGGCGACCTGCGCGAGGGGTTCCGCCTGATCGCGGCCAAGTCCTATCCACAGGCGGCCGACGCCTTCCGCAAGGTGATCGCCGAGAACCCCAAGATGGTCGACGCCTGGGAGTACCTGGGCCGCGCGCTCCAGCGGAGCGGCAAGAGCGAGGAGGCGCTCGCCGCCTACCAGCAGGGGCTCAAGATCTCGAACGGCTCGCCGCAGATCGCCGTGGCCGCGGCCTCGCTCTATTTCGACCTCGGCCGGCTCGACGAGGCGGAGACGCACGCGAAGATGGCGATCGCGACCCACCCCTCCTTCGCCCACGGCCTGCTCGCCCAGATCGCCCTCCAGCGCGACGACCTCGACCGCGCCGAGAAGGAGGCGCGGGCGGCGATGGACGAGAAGAGCCTGCGCCTGGGGCCGATGGTCACCCTCGCCGAGGTGCTCCACGCCCGCAAGGACGACGCGGGCGCGCTCGCGCTCACCCGCAAGGCCGCGGAGATCTACAACCAGCGCGAGGCCAAGGACCCGGAGCTGATCCGCGGCCTGGCCGTGATCCACGGCAAGATCCTGGCAGACCAGGGGGACGCCCAGGGCGCGGAAGCCTCCTTCAAGAAGGAGATCGAGATGTTCCCGGACAGCATCCGGGCCTACTCGAGCCTGGCGATCCTCTACGCCCTCTCCGGCCGCCCCGCCGAGGTCGCTCCCACGTTGCGGACCATGGTGGAGAAGAACCCCTCCCCCATGGCCTACGCCGAGGCGGTGAAGACCCTGCGCATCCTCAACGACCCTGGCTCGGCCGCCAAGCTCCTCAGCTACGCCCAGGCGCGGTTCCCGGGGGACGCGGGGTTGCGGAAGCTGGGGTAGGCCCTCATCACCCCGGCCCTCTTCTCCCGTCCCCTCCCACCCTCCCTCACCGGGAGAAGAGGGAGAAAAACCAAAAACAGCATCGAAGCGGGTCTTTCTCCCCTCTTCCGGTGAGGGAGGGCGGGAGGGGACGGGAGAAGAGGGCCGGGGTGAGGGCCTGAAACATCCCCCGCCCTTCCAGCGTAGGATCTACGGCACCACCTCCAGGGGGACGACCGCCGTGGAAGCTCTGCTGCAGGACCTCCGCTACGCCGTCCGGACGCTTCTCAAGAGCCCGGGCTTCGCCGCCATCGCCGTGGTCTGCATCGCCATCGGCATCGGCGCCAACACGGCGATCTTCAGCGTCGTCAACGCCATCCTGATCCGGCCGTTCCCCTTCGCGGACCCCGACCGCATCCTGGGGGTGAACGAGGTCCAGCCGAAGAACAAAATCACCAAGGCGGGTCTCTCCAACCTCGACTTCCGGGATCTGCGCGAGCAGGCGACGTCGTTTTCAGAGATCGCGGCGTGCACCAACCGGAGCCTCACCTTCTCGGGCGAAGGGGAGCCCGAGCGGGTCCAGGGGGCTTCGATCTCGTGGAACCTGTTCCAGCTCCTGGGTGTCAAGCCCGCCCTCGGCCGCCCCTTCCAACCGGGACGAGGACCGCGCCGGCGCGCCCGGCGCCGTGCTGCTGAGCCACGAGCTCTGGCTGCGCCGCTTCAACGGCGATCCGTCCATCGTCGGCAAGACCATCCTGGTCAACGCGGCGGCGCATACGGTCGCGGGCGTGATGCCGCCGGGCTTCCGATATCCCGAAAACCAGCTCGCCTGGACGCCGCTCGAGCCCTTCGTGCACAACAATTCGCGCTCCGAGCGCAACCTCGCCGTGCTCGGCCGCCTGAAGCCGGGAGTGAGCGTGGAGCAGGCCCGGGCGGAGGTGAAGGCCGCCGTCGAGCGGATCGCGGCGCGGTTTCCCAGCTCCCATGCGGGCTGGAGCGGCAATGTCCTGGCGCTGCACGAGGAAGCCGCCGACGAGAAGCTGCACCTGATCCTCTACTCGATGCTGGGCGCGGTGATCTGCGTCCTCCTGATCGCCTGCTCGAACGTGGCGAACCTCCTGCTCGCGCGGGCCACGGTGCGGCAGCGGGAGGTGGCGGTGCGCGCGGCCTTCGGCGCCGGCCGCCCGCGCCTGCTCCGGCAGTTCCTCACCGAGAGCGTGTTGATCGGCCTGTTGGGCGGCCTCGTGGGGCTCACCTTTTCCTACTGGGGCATCCGCTGGATCGAGATCTCGATCCCCGCCGACAACCCTCTCCCCTTCTGGATGAAATTCACCATTGACGGCACGGTGCTCCTCTACACCTTCGGGATCTCCCTGCTGACCGGGATCCTCTTCGGGATCGCTCCCGCCCTCCAGGCGCTCAAGACCGACCTCCACGAGACCCTGAAGGAGGGGGGGCGCGGCGCGGGCGGCAGCCTGCGGCGCAACCGGCTGCGCAGCTCCCTCGTGGTGGCCCAGGTCGCGCTGTCGCTCGCCCTGCTCGTCAGCGCCTCCCTGTTCGTGCGCAGCTCCCTCAAGATCCAGGGGGACGGCGGGGGCCTGAGCACGGCCCACGTGATGACGATGCGGATCTACCTCCCGGCGGGGCGCTACGAGAAGGACGAGGACATGAGCCGCCAGGTGGCGGACGTGGTGCGGCGGTTGGAGACCCTCCCCGACGTCGAGGCCGTCTCCGCTTCGAACAACATACCGCTGAGCGGCGGCGGCGGGGACGGTCGCATCGCCGTCGAAGGGAAGAGCTTTCCGCGCGGCGAGGAGCCCGACATCTTCTGGACGGGGGTAAGCCCGCACTTCCTCCAGACGATCGGTTTCAAGCCGGTCCGGGGCCGCAATTTCACCGCCGCCGAGGGGACCTCGCGCTCCCACGTCGCCCTGATCAATCAGAAGCTCGCGTCGCTGATCTGGCCCAAACAGGACCCGGTGGGGCGGCGCTTCCAACTGATCGACGAGAAGAAGGCGGAATGGATCTCGGTGATCGGCGTCGTCCCCGACTTCAAGAGCGAAGGCATCGGCAACGACCTGCGGCCGAGCGCGTTTCTGCCTTATCCCTACGAGGCGTCGCGCAACACGGGGCTGACGATCCGCACCCGCTCGCATCCCCTTCGCGTCGTGGCCGGCGCGCGGCGGCAGATCCACGCGTCCGACCCCAACCTGCCGGTCTTCGAGGTCTACACCCTGGAGGAGGTCCGGCGCCACGGGCTCTGGGAGTACCGCTTCCTGGGCGGCATGTTCACGGTCTTCGGCGGCATCGCGCTCTTCCTGGCGGCGATCGGCGTCTACGGGGTGCTCTCCTATTCGGTGAGCCAGCGGGTGCGGGAGATCGGCGTGCGGGTGGCCCTGGGAGCCCAGGAGGGGGACGTGTTCGGCCTGGTCCTGCGCCAGGGATTGATCCTGGCCCTCTTCGGCATCGGCTTCGGGCTCCCCCTGGCCTTCGGAGCCTCGCGGGTGGTGGCCGGCACGCTCTACGACACCAGCCCTAACGATCCCGTGAGCTTCGGCCTCATCTCGATCGTGCTCGCCGCCACCGCCGCCCTGGCCAGCTACATGCCGGCCCGCCGGGCACTGGACGTCGATCCGCTGGACGCGCTGCGGAGGGAGTAGAGCTCGAGCTCGCCGGAGCAGTGGGGCATGGGTATCCCGGCGTCGATGGTACGATGAGCCGGGAGGAGCACATGGCCGCGAGGATTTCCATCGACCGGCAGAAGATCATGGACTTCTGCCGCCGCCATCACATCCACCGGTTGGCGTTCTTCGGCTCCGTTCTCCGGAACGATTTCGGGCCGGAGAGCGACGTCGACGTCCTGGTGGAATTCGAGCCCGGTCACGTACCTGGTCTCGCGTTCCTTTCGATGGAGGAGGAGCTCTCGCGGATTTTGGGCCGGAAGGTGGATCTTAATACACCCGGTTTCCTCAGCCCGTACTTCCGCGATCAAGTCCTGGCGGAAGCCGAGGTTCAGTATGCCCAGGCGTGAGACCGGGGTGAGCCTTCGTCAGATGCGCGACTATGCGCGCGAGGCGATGGACATGGTCCGCGATCGAGCTCGCGTGGACCTGGATGCCGATCGGATGCTCAACCTGGCCCTGGTCCGTCTGCTGGAGATCCTTGGTGAGGCTGCGGGCCGCGTGCCTCAAGAAGATCGCGCAAGGTATCCCCAGATCCCCTGGATCCAACTGGTCAACCTTCGGAATCGCCTGATTCATGGCTACGATCAGGTGGACTTTGACATCTCTGGCAGATTCTGATTACGGACCTGCCGCCGCTCGTGGATGAGCTCGAGACGATCCTGTCCTCATACGGCGAGAGGCCGCCCTGATCGCTCCTGCGTTGCCTCAAAATTCATGAGCCGTCCCGGCCGCATCGCCTTCCTCGCGTTGATCCTGGGCTGGGAGCCGGGGCGTCATTCATTGCTCCAGGATGCCGGGCGTCCCAGCCCCTGAGCCTCTCGTCTCTCCAGGAGAATCGTCCGTACCGGCGGGGGAATGTGCCGTCCGCGCCGGGGGATCTCTCCCCAACGGGAATCATGGCTCGGCGAAGAAGTGGACCGTTTCCCCTTTTCTGGGGAACCGTTCCCGGAACGGGAGAGCGCTTCCGCCGCCCAGGAGAACGTTCCGGACATTGGGGGAATGTTCCGTCGGTTTTGGGGAATGTTCCGGCCCTTTGGATGGAACATTCGTCTTTTTTGGGGAATGTTCCGTCCGTTTCGGTGGAACGTTCGTCCGATTGGGGGAATGTTCCGTCCCTTTGGTTGGACCGTTCGTCTTTTTTGGGGAGTGTTCCGTCTTTTTCGGTGGGACATTCGTCCGATTGGGGGAACATTCCCTCGAAAGGTTGGAACATTCCCCCTTTTGGGGGAACGGTCCCCCTCCGGGACCAGTCTCAGCCGTGGACGGCCGGGGAGATCCCGAGGCCGCGCGCGAGGTCGGCCTCGAATTCCCGCCAGCGCTGGAAGCGGACCGCGAGGGCCTTGGCGTCGATCTCGCGGCCGGCGAGCCGGTAGAAGAGCTCCCAGTGGCGGCGCTCCGCGGGTCCGAGTTCGGCCAGCAGGTGCGCGACCTCCGGGTCCTGGTCCTCGACGACCTCCAGGAGGCGGGTGAACCGCTCGCAGCTCCGCGCCTCGATCATGGCGCCGAACAGTAGGCGGTCGACCTTCGTCCAGGGCTCGCGGCCGGGGACGATCTGCTCCCGCAAGGCCTGCGCCCAGGGGTTCTTCCGCCGCCCGCCGAGGGGCCAGCCCCGCTTTCTCAGGAGCGCCACCACCCGCCGGAAGTGCTGCACCTCCTCGGCGGCCAGCGCCGCGGCGCGCTCCACGAGCTCGGGGTCCTCGGGATAGTAGCCGGCGAGCGACAGGGCATACACCGCGACCTGCTGCTCGCAGACCGCGTGATCGGCCAGGAATTCGGGCAGGTGCGAAGCCGCCAGCTCCGCCCACGAGCGGGGCGTCGGATGGAGCAGGGGGAGCGCGGCGAAGACCTCCTCGAAGGCGGTCGGCGGGATCGGGCTGCTCTCAGGGCCGGTGGAGCGTGGCATGAGACCGGATCATACCCGTTCCCGCGCCCCGAGAGATTCAGAAGCGCCACACG
>DASXJP010000078.1:0-7154 GCA_036497345.1 Thermoanaerobaculia bacterium | reverse complement strand
CTGATGTCCTTTGGGTCCTTTTTGTCCTTTTTGACGATCAGGCTCTAGGCTTTGGGTGGGCTCGCCTTAAGGTAGCGCGGTTCCTGGAAGCGGGACGGCATGGCCAGAAGATGGTAGACCCGAGGTCCACTCCGGCTGTGTGTCAAGCTTGAGCCAGCTCCAGACAAACTCGGTGTATTCGGCCCAGATCAGATTCTCCTCTTCCAACCGCGCTTCTCGGCAGAGCTCGGAAAGCTCCGCGCGAAAGGCTCTGTAGCGTTCCGCGATCACCGCGCCACCAGGTATCTTCGAGCTCTGGGACTGGCTGCGGAGCCAGTCGCGGACGATCTGAATGGCCCGGATGGGGTCGTCCCCGTGCTCCCGGAGATCCTGCCCCGCGATATCCGAGATGAAGGCCCGGTATCGGTAACGGTCCCGATCCATGATCAGACAACGTTTCTCTCTTTGACGCCCGTGGCCAAAGCGGCGCGCTCCCAAGAAGATCCCCAATTCGAGAGGCATGTTGAATCGCGGTAGATTCGTCGAGGAATCGAGGTCGACGCGGCACAGATCGTTGATGGCGAGCTTACTGTCCCCGATCAGGCCGAAGATCCTTTCCATTCGAACCTGTCCACCATCGTCCGTTTCCAGGGCACAGCGAGGTCGAAAACCGCAGGCGAAGGCGGTGAAAACGATAGCTTCGAAGAGAGGCCGATAGCCCCGATCGAACGGGCAGTTTATGAATACGCTCTCGTCGTACTCGAAAGAGACGACCATGGGAGGGCTGATCGGACGCAGGTGATTAGCCTTGTTGGGCAGGCGCAGAGCTGCGGGAGAGTCTCGCCCTGCGGGCAGCGGCTTTTTCCGCAGCCTCTCTGCGCTTCCGCTCTCCGACGACCTTTTCCACAGCGGCTTGAATCAGCGCGCGATTGGGAGGTCTGACCGCAGGCTCCAAGAGCACCAGCTTCTTCATGGGACGTAGCTTACCGCTGGGCTGGGCAGCCGTCATAGGAGGCGGATCCGCCTCGGTCAGGGGCTCCTCGGGATCTGCTTCCCACTCCTTCACCTTCCTCCAAGTCGCTACATCTCTTTCTGCAACCACCTTCCGGGCCGCCTCCCGAAACTCCTCTGGGGCTCGGGAGCCCTGCTTGAGAGGGGTGAGGACCACACGCTTAGGCATGCCATCATTTTACACATCTACATGCCGCCGCGTCAACCCCCCGCCCATCCCCCTCCGCCCCCCACCCGTGATAGTCTCTCCTCTGGCTCCCTACGGCACTCCTAGGGCTGTGGCGGGGCCGTGAGCCCTTGCCGTACCCAACCCTGGAGAGAACATGAGCGGTCGAGTCCTCATCACCGGCGCTTCGGGCGCCTTGGGGCGGAGCGTGGTGGCGCGGTTCCTGGAAGCGGGCGACCGCGTCGTGGCCGTGGGCGCCACGCAGGCCGCCCTGGCCGAGCTGTCGGCGGTCGGCTCCGCGGACGCCCTCACCCTGCGGCGGGTGGACCTCGCATCCACCCCCGAGGTCGTCCAGCTGTTCGCGGACGAGGAGGCGGAAGCGGGCGTCCCCCGGGCGGTGGTCCATCTGGTCGGCGGCTTCCGCTGGGGGCGCTTCGCCGACCTCTCGGACGCCGACTGGACCTACCTCCTCAAGCTCAACCTCGACACCACCTTCCGCGTCTTCCGCGAGTGCGCCCGCCGCTTCGAGCGGGCGCGCGGCGGCGTGCTCGTGGCGGTGTCGGCGCCGGCGGCTCTCCTGGGGGAGGCCGGGGTCGGCGGATACGCCGCCACCAAGGCCGGGGTGCTGCGCATGGTCGAGTCGCTGGCGCGCGAGATGGCCCCGTTCGGCGGCCGCGCCAACGCCGTGCTCCCCGGCACCATGGACACTCCCGCGAACCGGGCGGCGATGCCCGACTCCGATCCGTCGCAATGGGCGAAGACCGACGACGTCGCGTCGGTGATCCACTTCCTCACCACCCCCGCCGCCGTGGCCGTCAACGGCGCCGCGGTGCGGGTCCCGGGACCCACCCTATGAGCCATCTGGACTGTCACGTCTATTACGATTCGACCCGCCAGCCCGCGCCCTCCGCCGCGTGCGGGGACCACGTCGATCTGGCCGCCGATCCCGCGGCCGCCGGCCGCCTCGTCCGCCTGGGGCTCTCGCCCGCGGCCGATCTGCCCGCCGTGCTCCTCACCGAGCCGGACGGCAAGATCCGCGTCGTGGGCGTGCGCCTCTCGAACGAGGAGACCGCCAAGCTCGCGTCCCAGGAAGGAATCCACGCCGAGAGCCTGGTCGTCTACAGCTCCTCCTGGTGCCCGGACTGCCGGCGCGCCAAGCGGTTGCTGGAGGAGGTCGCGGCCCCCTTCGCCGAGGTGGACATCGATCGGGACCACGACGCCGAGGCGCTGGTGCTGGCGCGTAGCGGCGGCCGGCGGGTGGTGCCCACGCTGCGGTTCGACGACCGCGTGTGGGCCTTCAACCCGGCTCCGCCCCTGCTGCGCCGCCTGCTGAACGGCCGCGCCAAGGAAGCCTGACCAGACCATCAAGGGAGATCGCATGAAGATCGCCGTGTGCATCAAGCAGGTCCCCAACACCGAGGCGCGGCTGCGCGTCAGCCGCGACGGCCGGTGGGTGGACGAGGAGGACCTGCCGTTCGTGATCAACGAGAGCGACGAGTACGCGCTGGAGGAGGGGCTGCGCATCGCCGAGAAGACCGGCGGTGAGGTGGTCGTCCTCAGCCTCGGCCCCGAGCGGGTCAAGGAGGCGCTGCGCAAGGCCCTGGCCGTGGGCGCGGCGCGCGCCGTCCACCTCGCGGACCCCGCCTTCTCCGGCGGCGACGCCCTGGCGACCGGCCGCGCGCTCGCCGCCGCCCTCGCCCGCGATTCCTTCGACCTCGTGCTCACCGGCTCGCAGTCGGACGACGTGGGCTACGGCGGCACCGGATCGGTGATCGCCGGCCACCTCGGCTGGCCGCACGTCTGGCTGGTGATGGGGGTCGAGCTCGAGGAGGGCAACGCCAGCGCCAAGGTGACCCGCGAGATGGAGAGCGGCGTCAACGAGGTGTCGCGCGTCCGCCTCCCCGCCGTGCTGGAGGTGCAGGCGGGCATCAATCATCCGCGCTACGCCTCGCTCAAGGGGATCATGGCGGCCAAGAAGAAGGAGATCGCCGCCGCCTCGCCGGCCGACCTCGGGCTCGACGCCGGACAGATCGGCGCGGCGGGATCGCGCCTGGAGATCGTCGCCGTGAGCTTCCCGGAGTCCGGCAAGGGGGCCCAGATGCTGGAGGGGGACGCCAAGGCCGCGGCGGCGAAGCTGGTCGAGAAACTGCAGAAGGAAGCGAGGGTGCTCTGATGGCGAACGGAGTCTGGGTGGTCCTGCAACACCGCGAGGGTCAGCTCCCCCGCATCTCCTTCGAGGCGATCGCCGCGGCGCAGAAGCTGGCGGCGCAGCTCGGCGGCAAGGCCGAAGCCGTGCTGCTCGGCGCGGGCGTGGGGCTCGCCGCCGCCGAGGTGGCCAAATTCGACCTCGCCGCCGTCCACGTGACCGACGATCCCGGTCTCCGCGTCTACACCCCCGGGGCGTACATCGGCGCGCTGGCGCCCGCCATCCAGGCCGCGTCGCCGGCGTTCGTGGTCTTCCCTCACACCTATCAGACGGTCGATTACATGGCCCGTCTGGCGCAGGGGATCGGCGCCGGGCTGCTGCCGGAGGTCACCGGCTTCGAATCCGGCGCCGATGGGCTCGTCTGGGCCCGGCCGGTGATGGGCGGCAAGCTGCAGTCCAAGGTGCGGGTTAGGGGTGAGGGCACGGTGCTGGTCTCCGTGCAGTCCGGCGCCTTCCCCTCCGACTCCGCCGTTCTTCTCGTAGAAGCGGGCGAAGCTGATGTCAAGCCGCTCGCGGTCGATCTTTCCGGGGTGAAGCCGGACCGCGAGGTCCTCGGCTACGAGGAGGTCGGCGGCGACACGGTCGACCTCACCAAGGCGGAGATCATCGTGGCCGTGGGCCGCGGCATCGGCGGCGCGGACAAGATGGCGCCCGTCGAGGCCCTCGCCAAGGCGCTCGGGGCCGAGATCGGCGCCAGCCGGCCGGTGATCGACAACGGCTGGCTGCCGCGCGACCGCCAGATCGGCTCCTCCGGCCAGACGGTGGCGCCCAAGCTCTACGTCGCGGCCGGCATCTCGGGCGCCATCCAGCATCTGGTCGGCATGAAGGGCTCCGCGGTGATCGTGGCGATCAACAAGGACCCCGGCGCGCCGATCTTCACGGTGGCCGACTACGGCATCGTCGGCGATCTCCACGAGGTGCTGCCGGCGCTGACCGAGGCGGTGCGGGCGGCGAAGGGATAGCACGCCTGCCGTGGGCCCCTGGGTCGTCCTCAAATTCGGCGGCACCAGCGTCTCCAACCCGGAGCGCTGGGCCACCATCGCCGGCCTGGTGCGGGCGCGGATCGACGAGGGCCGCCGCCCCCTCGTCGTCTGCTCGGCCCTCTTCGGCATCTCCAACCAGCTCGAGGCGCTCCTCGCCACCGCCGTCGACGGGCGGTACGAGGAGCCTTTGGCGGCGATCGAGAAGCGCCACCTGGAGCTGGGATCGGGGCTGGGGCTCGACGCCGCGCCCCTCCTGAAAGCCGATTTCGACGAGCTCTCCCGCCTGGCCCTCGCCGCCTCGCTGCTGCGCGAGGCCGGACCGACGCTCAAGGCGCGGGTGATGGCCTTCGGCGAGCTGATGTCCGCCCGCCTCGGCGCCGCGTACCTGGAAGCCCAGGGGATCGCCACCGCCTGGCACGACGCCAGGACGTCGCTCGTGGCCCGCGAGGATCCGGCCCTGGGCGCCCGCGCCGTGCTCTCGGCCACCTGCGATTTCGAGCGCGACGAGGAGCTGGTCGCGCGCCTGGGGAGCCTCCCGGCCGCCGCGGTGGTCACCCAGGGGTTCATCGCCCGCAACCGCGACGGCCAGACGGTGCTCCTGGGCCGCGGCGGCTCGGACACCTCCGCCGCCTACTTCGCCGCCCGCCTGGGCGCCGAACGGTGCGAGATCTGGACCGACGTCCCTGGGCTGTTCACGGCCAATCCGGCGCTCCTCCCCTCGGCCCGGCTGCTGCGCGCCCTCGATTACGACGAGGCGCAGGAGATCGCCAGCATGGGGGCCAAGGTGCTCCATCCGCGGTCGATCCCGCCGTTGCGCCGGCACGGCATCCCGCTGCACGTGCTCTGCACCGACCGGCCCGAGGAGCCGGGCACCGTAATCTCGGCCGTGGGCGCTTCCGGCGGTCCCCAGGTCAAGGCGATCTCCTCGCGCCGCGGCATCACGCTGGTCTCCATGGACACCGTCGGCATGTGGCAGGAGGTCGGCTTCCTGGCCCGGTCTTTCAACATCTTCGCCCAGCACGGGATCTCGATCGATTCCATCTCCACCTCGGAAACGAACGTAACAGTTTCCCTCGATCCCAGCGCCAACGTGCTCGACGAGGCGGCGCTCTCCCACCTGCTGGAGGACCTGTCGGCGGTCTGCGAGCCGCGGGTGATCGCGCCCACCGCCTCCCTCTCGCTGGTCGGCCGGGGGATCCGCGCCATCCTCCACGAGCTGGGGCCGGTGCTGGAGGCGTTCGAGGAGCTCAAGGTCCATCTGATGACCCAGTCGGCGAGCGATCTCAACCTCACCTTCCTGGTCGACGAGGACCAGAGCGAGCGGCTGATCCGCCAGCTCCACGGCCTGCTGTTCGGCCAGAAAGGGGAGAGCCCCCTGTTCGGCCCCACCTGGAGCGAGCTGTTCGGCGGACCGGTGGAGGAGGTCAGGATCTCGCCCCACGAGTGGTGGCACCGCCGCCGGAGCGAGCTGCTGGAGATCGCCGCCGCGCGCGGGCCGGTCTACGTCTACGACGCGCCGTGCCTGCGGGAGTCCGCGGAGTCGCTGCGGCGGCTGGACGCCGTGGACCGGCTCTTCTACTCGCTCAAGGCGAACAACCATCCGGGCGTGCTGCGGGTCTTCTACGAGGAGGGGCTGGGGCTGGAGTGCGTCTCGGCGGCCGAGCTCGACCACGTGCTCGCCCTCTTCCCCGGCCTCGATCCCGCGCGGCTCCTCTTCACCCCCAACTTCGCGCCGCGCGAGGAGTACGAGCGCGGCTTCGCGGCCGGCGCGCGGGTGACGGTGGACAACGTCCACCCGCTGCGGCACTGGCCGGAGGTCTTCCGCGGGCGCGAGGTCTTCCTGCGGCTCGATCCGGGGCGGGGGAGGGGGCACCACGCCCACGTCCGCACCGCCGGCGCGCAGTCGAAGTTCGGCCTGGCGCCGGAGCAGATGGAGGAGGCCTGCGGGCTCCTGGCGGCCTGCGGCGCCCGCGTCGTGGGGCTCCACGCGCACGCCGGCAGCGGCATCCGGACCCCGGAGGCCTGGAGCGAGGTGGCGCTCTTCCTCGCCGCCGCCGCCGAGCGCTTCCCGGACGTCCGGGTGCTCGACCTCGGCGGCGGGCTGGGCGTGCCGGAGCGGCCGGGGCAGAGCCCGCTCGACCTGGACGCCTTCGGCGAGCTCCTGCGCCGTTTCAAGGCCGCCAACCCGCGTTTCGAGCTCTGGCTGGAGCCGGGCCGCTTCCTGGTGGCCCAGGCGGGAGCGCTGCTGGCGCGGGTGACGCAGATCAAGCGCAAGGGCGAGATCACCTGGGTCGGCCTGGAAACCGGCATGAATTCGCTGATCCGGCCCCCCCTCTACGGCGCCTACCACCCGATCCTCAACCTCACCCGGCTCGACCAGCCGGCCACCTGGATCGCCCACGTCGTGGGCCCCATCTGCGAGACCGGCGACATCCTCGGCCGCTCCCGCCGCCTGCCCGCCACCGAGGAAGGGGACGTCTTCCTCATCGCCAACGCCGGCGCCTATGGCCGCGTGATGAGCTCTCACTACAACCTCCGCGAGCCGGCGGGGGAGGCGCTGCTTTCCTAGAGGGGGAGAGAGGCTTCTCAGAACTTTCTCAGAGATCGACCAGGGCTTCTTCAGGACTTCGCGGTCCCGCGCCGGCTACGGTTCGACATGCGAACCGCCACAGCCCGCGTCCACAAGGACCCTGATCTCCAAGCCACCCCCTCGGCCCCGGCCTCCTCCGCGGCCCGGGGGCGAGCGCTCCTCGAAGCGCATCTGGATCTCATCCAGCGCAAGCTCCGTCACCTGAGCCGGCGCAGCGGC
>DASXJP010000077.1:0-17673 GCA_036497345.1 Thermoanaerobaculia bacterium | reverse complement strand
TTGGGTGCCCTTGTCAAGGGGCCAAGTTCTTCCATCTAGCGATCTCTGCATGGGTACGTCCCTTGCAGCCGCGACCGCTTGAAATCTCGACGCCATATCGGTTTGCTTCGAGGAAAGACGGTCTTTGGAAGAGAACTTCGGCTTAGCCTTTGGCTCGGCGTTGTCGCCGTAGCGTTCGGTGAAGTCATCGGCGTTCTTTTTGCGATTGAGGAAAACACAAGAGCTGCCGTTGCGGTGTCTAAGGCTGCATAGCTAAAAGCGAACAAGATGGCACTATCTGCCAAAGGCAGAATAGGTGACAGGGACCTTGTGAGCACAGAGTGCCTCTTTGGCAACGGATGACTCCATTATGTGATAATGTCCTTCGGAATTTACCACTCGGCGCTGGCTTTCCGCGTACATATGGACACATGTGCGTAAGAGGCGTTTCGCCTTGACTCATGGAGATTTCACGTATGCCAAAAGAAATAATCAGACCATTGTCATTGATTGCCGGTGTGATCGTTCTGTTCTCACTCTCCTCTGGTCGTTCTTTAGTCAGCGCTGACGAACCTGTCGTACCGAAAGAGGCGCAGGAGCTTCTTGGACGAGCTAATCTCAAGGAGAACGCTGGCGACTTCCGAGGAGCAGCAGCGATCTATGATCAAATCCTGACTCCTGCGACCTTGAAGACACCAAAGCAAAAGCAGGCAGCCCTTTACAAGAAGGCACAGGCAGAGGTCGAACTCCAGTCCTATGAAGTCGCTGTCAAGGACTTCACCCAAACCCTTGCCTTGGTATATGCAGAGAAAAAATTAAGCCTCGAATTGGCCCAAGTCTACTATGAGAGAGGGTATGTGTATGACGCGCAAGGGCGCCTCGATAAAGCCATTGCCGATTACACGATGTGCCTTGAGATTGATCCAGGCCATTCACGGGCATACAACAACCGTGCGGTAGCGAACTACAAGACTGGCAGGTTCCGTGAAGCTATTACGGATGCCGAAAGCTATCTCGCAATTGATCCGAATCGGGCCGAAGCATACTTCGTCCGGGGTATCTCTAGGGTCTCCCTGAAGGACAGGTCCGGTATAGACGACCTAAAAATCGCAGCTCGTATGGGCCATCCCCTCGCCAAGGAAGCATTGCAGAAGGCGGGGATAAATGCAGACCATAGCCCCTTGGAAGCTAAGCCGGCAGTCACCTTCGACCTGCTCCGTCAAAGAGCAGAAAGCGGCGATTCAGCCGCACAATTCGTAGCCGCCGCCTACCTTGTTCATACCTCCGGCGATCTTGTCGAGGCTCGCAAGTGGTACCAGAAAGCGGCAATGCAGAATCATCCTATGGCACAGCTCCAATTCGGGCGAATGTTCCAGTGGGGCAAGGGCGGTGTACGAAGCGACGCTGAGGCTCTCGGATGGTTTCTAAAGGCGGCCGGCCAGGGAGTTGCGGCTGCTCAGAACGAAGCTGCGCTCATGTATGTAAACGGTGAAGGGATACCTGCAAATTTTCCTGAGGCGTTTAAACTCTTCACCCAAGCGGCGGATCAGAAGTACGGTCCAAGCTACGCTGAGCTTGGGCTCATGTATCTGCACGGCGAAGGGACACCCGTCAATGCCGCGAAGGCTCTCACTTACTTCTCACGCGGCGCCGATGAAGGCGATCCAGACTGTGCGGAGCGAATGGGATGGCGCTACTTTAACGGTGAGGGCGTCACGAAGGATTACACGGCGGCCGCAAAATGGTTCCGGCAAGCAGGCGAGGCTGGCCAAGCCCAAGCGCAAAGTCAATTGGCCTTTATGTACCTGAATGGAACCGGAGTCGAACAGAACGATCGTACCGCGTTCGAGTGGTATGAAAAAGCAGCGAGCGGCGGCGATCCAGAAGCCTCGAAGAACCTGGGGATTCTTTATCTTACCGGAAAAGGGACTCCGCGCTCGATGGATCGCGCGAAGTACTGGCTTCAGCAGGCAGCGGGACAAGGCAATCGCCAAGCAACGGGCATATTGGAACAACTCCGCAAAAGTGGCAATGGCTAAGAGGAGACTAGGTGCTGAGAATGGGTGCCAGGGACTTGTGGAGAATGGGTGCCAGGGACTTGTGGAGGAGTTGGTGGAAATCGTTGCGCTGACCATCGCTGCCCGGAGCAATCCTGGTAATCTTAAACCGATCCAGGCCTCTGAACGCTTTCAGGGGCTTTTCAAGATACACCTCCGGCAAGGCGAGCGGCGGCGCTCCTCCGAATCGCCCTCCGGCGGACGCTGAGGCTGTCAAAGAGCCCGCCTGCCGCGATCAGCTTGGCACGAAGGGCGCCGCGGGCGGGAAGCTGCCGGCGGGGAAGGGCACGTCACGCCGGCCTTGCCGGAGAGCCTCGGCCGCTGCCCGGAAAGCGCTCACAAACGCCGCGTAGATCTCATAGAACATCTTGCGAGCCGCTTTCGTCGCCGCATGGACGAGCGGCGCGGGGGAGCGGGCGATTGAGGTGGGCCGGGCTTGCGGGTCCTGGGCCAGGATCGCCTTGACGCCGAGGACCCTGGCACCCGATTGTTTTCGAGCCAGGGCGGCCTCCGCATCGACCTCTTCGACCAGGTTTTTGATCCGCTCGCGATAACGGTCGGCGGGCAGATGCGCCCAGCAGGGGATCGGCGAGAGCACGACTGACTCGGCGAAGACGTGCTCCTCACGGCTGAGCTCTTCACCCTGATTCCTCGCCGCATACTGCCGGGTCCGGTCGAACCAGTGCCCTTCCAGAGGCGTGCCGTGGATCAGGGCCTCGGCGGAATGCACGCCGGGCCACTGGCACACCCGTTCCACCAGGTTCTCCTTGACCCCGTTGGCCAGGACGTACTTCAGGCGCTCGACCTGGGCGGGCTCTTCGCCGGTGACGACGGTCATGTTGTAGCGGTGCTCGAAGACCGGTCCTTTCCAGCCGGTCAGCCGGTTGACCTCGCGGGCCAGTTTGGACTGGAGGTCTCGCATGAAGCCGGAGACCTCTTCCGCGTCGTCGACGATCAGGAGGAGGTGGAAATGGGAGGAGAGCACCGTGACGGCCGCGATGGCCATCTCGTGGAGCCGTTGGGCCCTCCCCAGGATGCCCAGGAAGAGGTCGTTGAACGAGGGTCCGGGGCGCAGGAGGTAGCGCCCCTGGATGGTGCGGTTGGTGATGGAGACGAGGGTGCGGGGCTGGGGGACGTAGCGTAGCTTTCTCATACCCTCAGAAGACGTAAAAACACCCCCAAAACTTATTCGCCCTAGAACCGCTTGCGTTTGCGAGGGGGGTGGAGAGGTCCAGGGCCGCGTGGAGCGCCCCCGCGGCCGCTTGCCCCGTTATGGATCCACGGATCCCTCGTTCCAGAAGGAAAGAACCGGAGAATCGGTGCCAGGGACTTATGGAGGACTACCACGCGATCGCGATTCACGTGGGTGGCTCCTGGCCCTCAGGCGGGCTAACCTTGCTCGCCAATCCCATCGGCGGTACTCTTGCGAAATGCGACCCCTTCGGTATTCCATCAACGTCACATTGGACGGGTGCTGCGATCATCGTGCAATGCTCGCGGACGAAGACTTGCATCGTCACGCGGTCGAGAACCTCAACCAGGCCGATGCCCTCCTCTTTGGCCGGGTGACTTACGAAATGATGGAGGCAGCGTGGCGGCCGCCGGCGGGGACGGGAGCGAGACCTGATTGGATGGAACCCTTCGCCCGGACGATCGACGCGGCAAAGAAGTACGTCGTGTCGAGCACCCTGGAGCGGGTCGATTGGAACGCGGAGCTCGTGCGCGGGGATCTGGGCAAGGCCGTTCAGCAGCTCAAGCGGGAGGTTGGTAAGGGACTGTTCGTGGGAGGCGTGAAGCTCCCGCTGGCGCTGGCGGAGCTGGGATTGATCGATGAGTACGAGCTCGTGGTGCAGCCCAGGATAGTGGGCCATGGGCCGACGTTGTTCGCGGGGCTATCGAAGCCTGTCGACTTGAAGCTCGTGAGCCGGCTGGAGCTCGGCTCGGGGGCGGTGGCGATGCGGTATGAGCCGAGAAGGTAGACATCGCGAACGCGAACAACCAGCTGAGGTGCAGCCTACCCCCGCGCCGCCTCGCGCAACCGTTCCACGTCCCGCATGGGGGGCTGCCCGAAGAGCCGCTTGTACTCCCGGCTGAACTGTGAGGCGTCGTCGTAGCCCACCCGGTGGCCGGCGCTGGCGGCGTCCAGGTTCTCGCCGAGCAGGAGGCGCCGGGCCTCCTGGAGCCGGAGCTGCTTCTGGAATTGCAGTGGGCTCATCGCCGTGACCGCCTTGAAGTGGTGGTGGAATCCCGAGACGCTCATCCCCAGCTCCCGCGCCAGGCTGTCGATCCGCAGCGGCTGGTCGAAGTCCCTGCGGAGCCGCTCGACGGCTTCCGCGATGCGGTCGGTGTGACCGCCCAGGAGCGCCAGGTGGCGGAGCCGGTTGCCCTGCTCTCCCATCAGCAGCCGGAAGACGATCTCCCGGGTGATCAGCGGCCGCAGGACCCGCGCCTCGGCGGGCGCGTCCAGGAGCCGCGCCAGGCGCACCACGGCATTCAGCAGGTCCGCGTCCAGCGGGCTCACGTCGAGCGCCCGCACGTCGCCCTGGCTGCGCGAGGAGAGATGGCCCGCCTCCACCATCACCGAGCCGACGAGCGCCGGGTCGAGATCCAGGCGGAGGCTCAGATACGGCCGTTCCGCCGACGCCTCGACGACCTGGCCCACGACGGGCAGCTCCACGGTGGCGAGCAGGTAGTGGGCCGGGTCATAACGGTAGCGGCTGTCCCCCAGCAGAACCTCTTTGCTCCCCTGCGCGATGACGCAGAAGGAGGGCCTGGAGACTCCATGGAGCGGCTCCGTGGGGGCGGAGGCGCGGTTGAGGCGGAGCCCTTGCAGCGGCTCCACCGCGCCGTCCTCCGGGACGGCCCGCGCGATGCGCTCCGCGAGCTCCTCCCGATGGGCGTACACCCGGTGCGTTTCCTGCATGTGCCTATCCTAGCCCCCTCCGGCGGGCCCTGGATACATTTCCCGGAGATTTGCAGGATTGTCCAAGAATTTTCGAGGATCGTCATACCGCCCCGCACCCTGGAGCTCCTACCATGGGCTCATCACGACGGGCGCACCTCACCGCGCCCAAGCCTCCCGGATTTCTGTCCAAGATGTACCTCAGAGGAGAAACCGATGCGGAAACGCAAGCTTGGAAACAGTAACTTGGAAGTCTCGGCCCTCGGATATGGCTGTATGGGGCTGGATTACGGCTACGGCCCGGCGACGGATCGCCAGGAGGGGATCAAGATCATCCGGGCGGCCGTCGAGCGCGGCGTCACCTTCTTCGACACCGCCGAAGCCTACGGCCCCTTCACCAACGAGGAGCTCGTCGGCGAAGCCCTGGCTCCCTTCCGGAGCCAGGTGGTCATCGCCACCAAATTCGGCTGGAACATCGACCCGGAGACGGGGGAGCGCCATCCCGGCTTGAACAGCCGTCCCGAGCACATCAAGGTCGCGACGGAAGGGATGTTGAAACGCCTCAAGACCGGCACCATCGACCTCCTCTATCAGCATCGCGTCGACCCCGACGTGCCGATCGAAGAGGTCGCGGGCGCGGTGAAGGAGCTCATCGATCAGGGCAAGGTCAAGCACTTCGGGCTCTCCGAGGCCGGCGCGAAGACGATCCGCCGCGCCCATGCGGTCCAGCCGGTCACCGCCATCCAGAGCGAATATTCGCTGTGGACGAGAGACCCTGAAACCGAGGTGCTGCCGGTCTGCGAGGAGCTCGGGATCGGCTTCGTTCCGTGGAGCCCGCTGGGGCAGGGCTTCCTCACGGGAAAAATCGATAACACGACGACCTTCAGCAGCAACGATTTCCGGGCCTCGTTCCCGCGCTTCACGCCAGAGGCGCGAAAAGCGAATCTGGCCCTGGTCGATCTGCTCCGCGGGATCGCGGCGCGGAAGAAGGCGACGCCCGCGCAGATCGCCCTGGCCTGGCTGCTGGTCCAGAAGCCCTGGATCGTTCCGATCCCGGGCACCCGGAAGCTGGAGCGTCTGGAGGAGAACATCGGGGCGGCCGCCGTCGAGCTCACGCTGGAGGACCTCCGGGAGATTGAAAGCGCCGCCTCGGCGATCAAGGTGGAGGGGGCCCGGCTTCCGCCAGGGGTTCTGGAGCTGTCAGGCCGGTGAGCGTTCGCTCCAGCGATCAACGATAAGGAGAAGAAAACCCGCCTGCAGGAGAACGTCGCGGCGGCCTCCGTCGAGCTCACGGAGGACGACCTGCGCGACATCGAAAGCGCGGCCTCGCAGGTCACGGTGCAGGGGGACCGGTATCCCGCGCACTTGCAGCAGAGGATCGATCGCTGAGCGGCAAAACAAGGGAGGATGAGCAACATGCGAGTCGGCATTCTCGGCTCAGGTTTGATGGGCGGCAAGCTCGGCACGATCTTCGCGCGCGCCGGACATGAGGTCGTCTTCAGCTACGCGCGCCGCCAGGGCGTCTTCGAGGCCCGGGACAAGGACAACAAGCCCAGCCTGGTCTATTGCGGGGACGATTCTGGAAGCAAAGAGATCGCCGCCGGGCTGATCCGCGATGTAGGCTTCGATCCTGTGGACGCGGGCCCCCTGCGGATCGCCCGCTACACCGAGCCGTTCGCGCTGTTGGTCGGCCAGCTCGCCTATGAAGGAGACGAGGGGCCGGAGCTTGCATACCGTTTCGAGTGGTTTGGCAAATAGGCGAGAGAGGAGGTAGGGATGGGTCTCAAGAAAAGAAAGCTCGGCCGGCAGGGCCTCGAGGTCTCGGAGATTGGCCTCGGCTGCATGGGCATGAGCGCGTCGTACGGCACCCCTGAGGAGCGCGACGAGCGCGAGTCGATCGCCACCATCCACCGCGCCATCGAGCTCGGCTGCACGTTCCTCGACACGGCGGAGGTCTACGGGCCCTACACCAACGAGGAGCTGCTGGGCCGGGCTCTCCAGGGGCGGCGCGACCAGGTGACCCTCGCCACCAAGCTCGGCTTCCGCATCGAGAACGGCAAGCAGAAGGGCACCGAGCGCGACAGCCGGCCGGAGCACATCCGGCAGGTGGTCGAGGAGTCCCTGCGGCGTCTCCGGACGGACCGCATCGACCTGCTCTACCAGCACCGCGTCGACCCGGCGGTGCCGATGGAGGAGGTGGCGGGCACGGTGGGCGAGCTGGTCGCCCAGGGCAAGGCGCGCTTCTTCGGCCTCTCCGAGGCGAGCGTCGCCAGCATCCGGCGCGCCCACGCCGTCCACCCGGTCTCCGCGCTGCAGAGCGAGTATTCGCTGTGGGAGCGGAACCTGGAGGGGGACGTCCTGCCGGCGATCCGCGAGCTCGGCATCGGCCTGGTGGCGTTCTCGCCGCTCGGCCGTGGCTTCCTGACCGGCCAGGTCAAGCGGGCGGAGGAGTATCCCGAAGGCGATTTCCGCCGCGGCGACCCCCGTTACCAGGGGGAGAATTTCGACGCCAACATGCGGGCCGCGGAGGCGGTGCGGGAGGTGGCCCGGTCGCTCGGCGTCAAGCCGGGCCAGGTCGCGATCGCCTGGCTCCTTCACAAGGGGGAGGACATCGTACCGATCCCCGGTACCAAGCGCGTCCAGTACCTGGAGGAGAACGTCGCCGCCGCTTCCGTTTCTCTCGGCGCGGACCAGATGAGAATCCTCGACGACGCGCTCGCGCCGGAGAAGGTCTCCGGGCCCCGCTACAATCCGGTCGCGATGTCCATGGTCGACCGCTAGAGGGGCCGCGTCGAAAATGGACGACGCCCTTCACGCCACGCCGCCGGCCGTTCTCATCCGCCCCGCGGCGCCCGCGGATCTCGAAGCCATCGGCCGGCTCGGCGCGCACCTCGTCCGCGCGCACCACGATTTCGACCCGGACCGCTTCATCGCCGCGACGCCGCGGACCGAGCAGGCGTACGGCTCGTTTCTCGGCACGCAGCTCGACGAGTCGAGCATCATCGTCCTGGTCGCCGAGCGCGGCGGCGAGGTGGTCGGCTATGCGTACGCGGGAGTCGAGGGGACTGATTACATGGCGCTGCGCGGGCCGGCGGGCGTGCTGTATGACATCGTGGTCGATGTCGTCCATCGCGGGCAAGGCGTCGGCCGGGTGTTGCTCGACGCGACACTGGCAGCGCTCAAGGCGAAAGGCGCGCCCCGGGTCGTGCTCTCGACGGCGGAGCGGAACGAGACCGCGCAGCGTTTTTTCGCTCGCGCGGGATTCCGGCGAACGATGATCGAGATGACGCGCGAGCTCGGTTTTTCTGGGGCGGGCTCTTAGGGCGTCCGCCCCAGCTCGGCCACCGTCGCCACCCCCGTCTCCTCGGGGCTCGCGGAGCGCAGCTTCCGGCCGCGGCAACGCGAGGCCAGGCCGATCATGCCGGTCAGCGCCTGGCCGTAGTCGAAGCCAGGGGACTTGATCACCGCCCGCAGCAGGTGGTGCGCGACCTCGCCCTGGCTCAGCGGCGTGAAACGCGGCGCCTCTCCCGCCTCCCCCCGCTCCAGGACCAGCAGATCGCTCACCGGCGGCGGCCCGCCCGCCGGGGGCTCCGGGAAGGGGTAGTAGTCGGCGGGGTAGGGCTCCGGGCGCGGCGGGATGCGCTCCAGCAGCCGCGGCGAGTACTCGCAGTCCATGTGCAGGGCGCGGGGGAAGCGCTCGACCGCCAAATCTCCCTGGCGCACGGGGAGGAGGTCGTCGGTGACCAGCGCCATGCCGCTCGACCAGAGCCAGAGGGTGAGGCTGGTCTTGCCCGCTCCCGACTCCCCGAGGATCAGGCAGGTGCCGCGCGGGCCTGCTACCGCTCCGGCGTGGAGCACCCAGCGGTCGTGGGCGCGGGCGATCGCCGCGTTGATCAGCCGGTATTCGATCAGGGGAGCGTCATCCCCGGGCGCGACCGGGACCTCGACCGCCTCCGCCGCGGGATCGGCGATGGGAAAGCCGCGCAGCAGCGCGGCGAGGGCGGGCTGGCACACGGCCGGCACCCCCCGGCAGCGGAAGGCGTTGCCGAGGACGATCCATCCAGATTCTGCTATATCCATTGCAGAAATTGCCGCGCCGCGAGGTCGCTGAGGAACGCCGTGAGCGCGGCCTCCTCGACGGTATCGTGGGGGAACACCTCGCGGATCTCCCGCAGCGCGGCGGACACCGTATGCCGGCCGTCGGCGAAGCTGCACAGCAGGGCGGCGGTGTGATTGAGGCTCAGGCTCTGGTCGAGCTCCCGGGAGTAGAGCACCGCGCTGCCGTCGCCCAGGGGCTCGAGGCGGACGCCGGGCGCCAGGGCGAAGGCGGAGCCGGGATCGGGGGTCTCGTCGCGCTCGTTCACAGGGCGGCTCGGGGGAGGGTGGTAAGGTTTTTGCTAGGCCATATGGCGGTTGATCACGGTCACGCAGCGGACTATAGGCTGCGGTTTCACCAGGGGTCAAGGAGCAAAGGAGGTGACCATGGAATTCAATTCGCTGACGGACCGGAGACTGTTTCTCAAGCGCACCATCGCGGGTGCCGGCCTCGCCTTCGCGGTTCCGGCCGTGTTGTCGTCGCTCGGCTCCCGGGCGCTGCAGGCCCAGACCAGCGGGCCGGCGGGGGCTGCCGCGGGGAATCCCTACGGCACCAACGACGGCCATCATATGTAGCCTACGTTTCAAGATCGCGAGACCGGGAGGGGTGGCGGCCGGAGGTCACGTCCGTTCGCCCCCTCGTCTCCCTGTGCGGCCGGTTCAACCCGACCATCCAGCTCAACCCCTGCGCGCCGCGGATCTTTCTGCCCCTCTCGCCTCTCGCTTTCGAGGGGCTTTTCTCTTCCTGGTATAGTCCCCGCGCAGATGACGGAACGAAGCCGGGCGCTCCAGATCCTCGCCGTCTACGGCACCCGTCCGGAAGCGATCAAGATGGCGCCGGTCGTCGCCGCCCTGAAGCGCCGTCCGGAGGCGTTCGCCGTGCGCGTCTGCGCCACCGGCCAGCACCGCGAGATGCTCGATCAGGCCCAGGAGCTGCTCGGCCTGCGCCCCGATCTCGATCTGCGGCTGATGCGCCACGACCAGACGCTGAACGGCCTCGCCTCGGCGGCGGTCGCCGCCATGGACGAGGTGCTGGCCGCCGAATCCCCCGACTGGCTGCTGGTCCAGGGGGACACCACCACCGCCATGGCCGCCTCTCTCGCCGCCTTCCACCGCCGCGTGCGCGTGGGCCACGTCGAGGCCGGCCTGCGCACGGGGGACCTCGGCCGCCCCTTCCCGGAGGAGGCGAACCGGCGCGTCATCGATCTCCTGGCCACCTGCCTCTTCGCCCCCACCGGTCGGGCCCGCCAGGCCCTCCTCGCCGAAGGGTGCGCCCCGGAGCGCGTCCACGTGGTGGGGAACACGGTGATCGACGCCCTGCGCGCGATCTCGGCGGGGCTCGCCGGGTCGCCGCCCGCGGGACCTGAGGTGCTGATCACCGCCCACCGGCGCGAGAGCTTCGGCGCCCCCCTGCGCGAGGTCTTCGCGGCCCTGCGCGAGCTGGCGGAGAGCTTCCCCGCGGTCGACTGGGTCTATCCGGTGCACCGCAATCCCAACGTCCAGGGCCCCGCCCATGAGATCCTGGGAGGCCTGCCGAACCTCCAGCTGCACGATCCGTTCGACTACCGCGAGCTGGTGCGCCGGCTGATGCGCTGCCGCTTCGTGCTCACCGACAGCGGCGGCCTTCAGGAGGAGGCTCCGGCCTTCGGCAAGCCGGTGCTGGTGCTGCGCGAGACCACCGAGCGGCCGGAGGGGGTAGAGGCCGGCGTGGCGCGGCTGGTGGGCACCTGCCGCGAACGGATCGTCGCCGAGGCCTCCCGCCTGCTCACCTCCGAGGCGGCCTGGCAGGCCATGGCGCGGGCGGTGAACCCCTACGGCGACGGCTGCGCGGGCGAGCGGATCGCGGCCATCCTGGGCGGCGAGCCCTGGACCCCCTTCGCGCCCCCCCTCCCGTGAGCAAGATCCTGATCGCCGGCTACTACGGCCACGGCAACGCCGGCGACGAGGCGATCCTGGCCGGCATGCTGGACGCGTTGCGCGCCCTGCGGCCGGACCTCACGATCACCGTGGCCTCCGGAGACCCGCAGCGCACCACGGCGGAGCACGGCGTGCGCGCGGTGGCCGCGGGCGATCTCCCCGCGCTGATCGCGGCCGTGGCGGCGAGCGACCTGGTGATCCTGGGCGGCGGCGGCCTCTTCCAGGACTACTGGCCGGTGCCGGAGGAGACCTTCCTCACGGAGCGCCAGGGGGGGCTCCTCGCCTACCTCGCCTACCCGGCGCTGGCGGCGCTGCTGGGGCGCCCGGCGATGATCTACGCCGCCGGCGTGGGCCCGCTCGCCACGGAGGAGGGGAGGCGCCTCACCCGCGTCGCCTTCGCGCTCTGCCGGCGCTCGACCGTGCGCGATCCCGGCTCGCTCGCTCTGCTGGCCGAGATCGCTCCGGACCTGTTCGTGGAATTGGCCGCCGATCCCGCCTTCCGGCTCCAGCCCGCCGCGGCCCCGGAGATCGACCGCCTGC
This sequence comes from Thermoanaerobaculia bacterium, assembly GCA_036497345.1. Lineage (GTDB taxonomy): Bacteria > Acidobacteriota > Thermoanaerobaculia > Multivoradales > UBA5704 > DATARR01. The sequence continues at coordinate 6,183 of DASXJP010000077.1, read as the reverse complement.
TCGCGTCCCTGGGAATCGGGACGGACGAGCGCCTCACCGGCGTGGCCCTGCGCCACTGGGATTTCGGCGTCTCGCCCGAGGTCTGGGAGGCGGAGGTGGCGCGGGCCCTCGGCCTCCATCTCTCTAAGACCCCTGGCAAGCTCCTCTTCCTGCCGTTCCAGAGCGAGGCCGGGACCTGGGAGGACGACCTCGCGGTGAGCCGGCGCGTGGCGGCGGCGCTGGGCGATCGCGCCCTGGTGATCGACCGCGGCTCAAGTCCGGCGGAGCTGGCGGGGGTGATCGGCCGCTGCGAGAGGGTGCTGGCCATGCGCTACCACGCCGCCCTGTTCGCCCTCGCCGCGGGCGTGCCGGCCGCCGCCCTGGCCTACGATCCGAAAGTCGCCTCCCTGCTGGACGAAGCCGGTCTCGGCAGCCTGGCGCTCCCGCCCGCGCGCTGGCGGGCGGAGGAGATCGCCGCGGCACTGCGCGAGGCCGGAGGACCGGGCCCGCGGGAGCGCCTCGCCGGCTTCGCCGGAGAGCAGCGCCGCCGCGCCGGCCGCGCCGCGGAGGCGGCTCTGGAGGCCCTCGACGCCCGCCCGCCGCAACGCTCAGAGGCGGACCGCTTCCTCGCCGCGACGGCGATGGCCAAGGTCCAGGCCGTGCTCCGGCTGGAGGACGAGCGCGGCGAGCTGCGGCGGCTCCTGGCCGCCGCGCAGGCGGAGCTGAATGAGACCCGCGGCCGTGCCCAGGATCTCGACCGCGAGCGGACCGCCCTGCGCGAGCAGCGCGACCTGATCCTCGCCGAGCGGAGCGATCTCGACCGCCGGCTGACCGCCTTCGAACGGACGCTCGCCTACCGGCTGGTCTCGCGCTTCTGGCGCCTGATGGGGAAGGTCTTTCCCGAGGGCTCCCGCCGCCGCAAGCTCTACCGGCTGGGCCGGCGCGCGGTGGGCAAGCTCCTCGGCACGCCTCCCGCGCCGCTCCCCGCCGCTCCCGCCGCGGACGCGCCCGATCCGCGCGCCGACCTCCTCCATTTCGAGGAGCGGGCCCGCGCCGGCGGCTCGCCCCGGGTGGTGGCCGTCTTCTCCGGCACCCAGCTCCTGGAGAGCGAGGGGCAGCGACCCACGCAGCTCGCCCTGGCGCTGGCGCGGCGCGGCACGCCGGTGGTCTTCGTCTACTGGCGCTGGTGGGATCACGAATGGCGCCCCCAGGACCGGCTGGAGGAGGGGATCGTCCAGATCCCGATCGACGTCGTCACCCGGCGCCCCGAGATGCTCACCGCCGCCTTCGAGGGGCTGGAGCGGATCGCCCTTTTCGAGTTTCCCTACCCGGGCTTCTTCGAGACCCTGGCCGCGGCGAGCTCGGCCGGCTGGATCACCGTGTACGACGTCATCGACGACTGGGAGGAGTTCCACCGCGTCGGCCAGGCCGTCTGGTACGACGAGGAATTCGAGCGCCACCTGATCGGCGCCTGCGACGCCGTCTTCGCCATCAACGAGTCATTGGCGGCGCGAGTCCGCGCGCTGGGCGGCCCCGGGGTGGAGCTGCTGGGCAACGGCCTGAAGGCGGGCATCGCCGAGGTCCGCGAGCCCCGGACGCTCGCCCGCGGCGAGGTCACGGTGGGCTACTTCGGCTACCTCGCGGGCGCCTGGTTCGACTGGGAGCTGATCGCCGAAGCCGCCGCCCGCCGCCCGGGCTGGCGCTTCTACCTGATCGGCTACGGCGGCAGCCCCGAGGGGACGGTGCTGCCGGAAAACGTCGAGCTGCTGGGCAAGCAGCCGCAGCCGGACCTCGCCGCCTTCGCCGCCAACTGGGACGTGGCCGTGATCCCCTTCAAGCCCGACCGCCTGGCCGTGGGAGCCGATCCGATCAAGACCTACGAGTACCTCGCCATGGGGCTGCCGGTGGTGGTGACCGGCGTCCATCCGCCCGCGGGAGCGGAGAGCCTCGTGGACCGCGCCGAAGGAGTGGAGGATTTCCTCCGCGCCGTCGCGCGCGCCGCCGCCCGCCGGAGCCCCGAAGAGACCGCCGCCCGGCGCGCCTTCGCCGCCGGCTGCACCTGGGACCACCGCCTGGAGATCCTCCTCGCCGCCCTCGCCGCCGGCCGCCAGCGGGTGGCCGAGAAACGCGCCCTGTTCGAGGTCAGATCCGAGGTCAGATCGTGAAGGTCCTGTTCGTCTACAAGTACCTGACCCTGGGAGGCGTCGAGGCCGTGCTGCGCGCCCGGCTGGACGGCCTGGCCGGATTGACTGGAGAGCGGGGGATCGAGGCGCACGCCTGGTTCTTCCACGAGTACGGGGGAAGATCGATCTTCCGCGGCCGGGAGGATCGCCTCCACGTCGGTCCCGTCGAGGAGTGCCTCCGCTGGGCCCGCCGCGAGCGCTTCGACCTCCTCTCCTCGATCGACTCCGAGGAGGTGCTCCCCGGCTTCGCCGAGCCGTCCGCGGGGCCGCGGCTGATCATGGAGTGCCATTCCACCTACCTCGCCAATATCGAGTACCTGCGGGGCCTTGCCGCCTACCGTCCGGCGGCGGTGTTCAGCCCTTCGGAGGGGCACGCGAAGCTGGTGCGGGAGCGGGTGGGGGAGGGGATCCCGGTGCGGGTCGTCCCCAATCCGTTGCGCGAGGAATTCGTGACGGAGCCGCCGCCCTTCCCCGCGCCGCCGCCGCATCCGGTGGTGGCCTGGATCGGCCGTCTGGACGATCACAAGAATTGGCGCGGCTTCGTGGAGATCCTCGGCCTGCTCGGCCGCCGCGGCGTGGAGCACGAGGCCTGGATCATCGGCAAGGCGGTCGAGGCGGACGGCCCCGCCCAGCTGCTGAAGGCCGCGCGGGAGGCTCAGGCGCTGCGCCGCCTGCGCTGGTTTGGAGCCCTGCCCTACGGTCGCATCCCCGTCTTCCTCGACGCCGTGCGGGAGTCCGGCGGCGCCGTGATCTCCACCTCGCGGGGGGAGTCCTTCGGCCTGACCATCGCCGAGGCCATGGCCCGCCGCTGCGCCGTGGCCGCGCCGGACCAGGCCCCCTTCCCCGAGCTCGTCGAGCCCGGCCGGACCGGCACCCTCTTCACCCCCGGCTCCACCGAATCCGCCGCCGTCCGTCTCCAGGAGCTGATCGCGGACGCCTCGCTGCGGGCCGCGCTGGGCGGGCGGGCGCGGGAGGCCGTGCTGGCGCGGTTCGCGCCGGAGGTGGCGTTGGGGGTGCTGACGGGGGAATTACAAAGGCTGTTCTGAACGTGGGCGTCCTGCCCTTCGAAGCCTCACCCCCTGGCCCCCTCTCCACTTCGTGGAGAGGGGGAAAACCTGTCTTCAAGATCCTGCCGGGCCCGACAACGCCTTACTACGCGGGCCCTCCCTCTCCACGAAGTGGAGAGGGACCGAGGGTGAGGCTTCGGAGGGCAGGACGCCCCAGAGGGCAAAGGCCTCAGTGACCCCGGTTCCCGCACCCCTGCCCGGCCACCACCCCCGTCACCACGCCGTTCGCGGACGTCACCGTCTTGCTGTAGCAGGCTCCGCCGGAGCCGCGCCCGACGTAGGTCTGCGAGCTGTTGCGGTCCTGGAAGCCGGTGACCGCTCCCGAGGCGTTGAAGAGGAGCGTGTCCTTCGAGCTCACGGCGTTCGAGACCCGGGTCATGCCCGAATCGACGGCGTTGCCGCCCAGCGCCTCCTGGCTGTCGAATTCCTGCGCGACCGACGTCGTCTGCGCGCCCGAGCCGTCCGCGTTGGCCAGGAAGGTGAAGTCGAGGGTCAGCGGATAGGAGAGGTGCTTCTCCGAGTGGGCCACGGAGCCGGGGCTCTTCGAATCCACGTTCGACTCGATCTCCGTCCCCTGCTCGATCTTCTGCACGTACTGCGTGTCCGAGACCAGGAAGCTCTGCTGGTTCGAGAAGCTCAGCTCCTGCCGCACCGTGGTCTCCACCCGGCCGTGCGAGGTGTTGACGTAGCCGGCGAGCTCGAACGACCGCTCCTGCCGGGTCGAGATCGTGCCCGTCACCGTGCCGTCCGCCGCCGTGGTCAGGTTCTCCTGGATCGACGGCGCCGGCACGGAGCCGAGCGTGTTCCGCGTCACCGCGCCCGTCACCTGCGCCGATCCGTGATCCTGATAGATCAGCAGGCTCGCCGCCACCAGGAAGTAGTGGTTGGCGTTGTAGACGCTCACCCCCACCTGGTGCGGCTGGCCGTTGCTGAGCAGGCCCGCGAACGGCGTCAGGTCGACCCGATAGGGGACGAAATTGAACGTCTGCACACCCGGGATGGGCCGCCAGAGCAGCGGATCGATGCCGCCGGTGTAGATCCACGGATAGACCGGCGCCACGCCGGCCGGCTGCCCGTCCACCGTCACCTCCGCCTCGCGGAACGCGGTGCCGCCACAGCTGAAGACCTCGTTCGCCACGTCGTCCGGCACGCACGTGTACCAGAACTCGTCGGCCGACTGGCTCTGCGGCACCACGTCCACGTAGGCCGCCTCGACGTTGGCCGGCAGCGAGAACGTCGCCGCCAGCACGTCCGACCCCGTCTGGAGCAGGGCCGCGCCGCCGGGAGCGGTGGAGAGGGAGAGCACGGCGTCGGACGTCCGCGGCGCCGGCGCGGCGGCGGAGGGGGGATAGAACAGCAGCCGGGCGTCGCCGTAGAGGATGCCCGTGAAGGTCGAATTGACCAAGTTGCCCAGGCTCACCTCGCCCGATTGTATCGTCGTGAATAGTGAGCTGTAGTCCGTCAGATCGCGCTCCACGTGCCACGCCGGGCTGACCGCCGCGGAGGGCTCGGCGGTGGTGCCGTAGTAGACGTTCACGTGGTTGATGGCGATCTGGGCCGTGCGGTCGAACTGCCGGCCGGCGGTGCACGAGAAGTCCGCCTCCAGCACCACCTTGGCCCACGGGCCCGGGCAGGCCGCCGGCGGCGTGTAGGTGAACGGCTTCGGCGAGAAGTCGGCGAACGTGTAGCCCGAATAGAGCTGCACGACGCAGGGGGTGGTGCCCGGACGCGGCACGGTGGGATCGGCGGGGGCCGGTTGAGACGATCCGACCGTCTGCGCCCCGGCGGACGCGGCGAGACCGAGACAGGCGACCACGGCAAGGCAAGCTCGAATCATGGGAGATGCTCCTTTCGGCGAGATCTGGGGTACGACCCTGCAGACGTAGCGCATGCTACCTCTTTCTGAAAGAGTGCGGCGGCCGGCCCGGAAAGGGCATATGCTGGCGGGGCCCGCATGAAGATCGTGATCCCAGGCGGCTCCGGACAGGTGGGGACGATCCTCGCCCGCGCCTTCCACCAGGACGGCCATGAGGTGGTCGTGCTGAGCCGTTCTCCCGCGGGCGCGCCCTGGCGGTCCGTCCCCTGGGACGCGCGGACGCTCGGGGACTGGGCCCGCGAGGTCGACGGCGCGGACGTGGTGATCAACCTCGCGGGGCGGAGCGTCAACTGCCGCTACAACGAGCGGAACCGGCGGGAGATCCTGGAGTCGCGCGTCGATTCCACCCGCGTGCTGGGCGAGGCGGTGGCGCGGGCGGCGCGGCCGCCCCGGGTCTGGCTCCAGGCGAGCACGGCCACGATCTACGCCCACCGCTACGACGCTCCGAACGACGAGGCCACCGGCATCTTCGGCGGCGCGGAGCCGGACGTCCCCGACACCTGGCGCTTCAGCATCGACGTCGCTCAGAGATGGGAGCGGGCCTTCGACGAGGCCCCGGCGCCGCGGACGCGCAAGGTCAAGATGCGCGCCGCCATGGTGATGAGCCCGGACCGCGGCGGCATCTTCGACACCATCCTGGGCCTCGTGCGCCGCGGCCTGGGTGGGCGGGCCGGCGACGGCCGCCAGTACGTCTCCTGGATTCATCACAGGGATTTCGTCCGCGCGGTCCGCTGGCTGATCGGGCACGACGCGATCGACAGGGCGGTGAGCCTCGCCGCGCCCAATCCGCTCCCCTACGCGGATTTCATGCGCGCGCTCCGCGAGGCCTGGGGGATCCCCTTCGGCCTTCCCGCCACGCGATGGATGCTGGAGATCGGCGCCCGCCTCCTGGGCACCGAGACCGAGCTGGTCCTCAAGAGCCGCCGCGTCGTCCCCGGCCGACTCCTCCAGGAGGGGTTCACCTTCGACTTCCCGACCTGGCCGGAAGCCGCCCGCGACCTCTGCGCGGCCTGGCGTGTCGATTCCGCGGCTCCCCGTTCGACCAGGGGGTAGGACGAGTTGGACGAAACCTTCAGGG
>DASXJP010000076.1:0-9198 GCA_036497345.1 Thermoanaerobaculia bacterium | reverse complement strand
TCAGGCACCACCCCACCGTCCATCTGCTCTCGATATTGCTTGCAGCCCCAACCGGCAACGCTTACCATGGCCTCCTCTCAGAAGCCCGTCGGGTATCTTCCCGGTCCGCCAAGACAACAGGAGTACCCGGCGGGCTTCGCTAGCCTAGCCCACCTCTCGACAGGAAAAACCGTCCCGCATTGATGCGGCGACGAATCTACCCAACCACGCTGCAGACTGGAAAAAATTCAGGCGGCGGCCACGAAATAAGGCGGGCGTCTACAATTGCCGCCAAACCGCCCTTGTGCGATGCTGAGCCCATGGCCGGTAGATCGTCGCAGCCCCAGGTCGCCCGGATGCAGCTCGCCCAGCTCTTGGAGGCGCTGCGCGACGACGACCAGCCCGGCTTCGCGTTGGCGGAGCTCAACGACCTCCTTTCCAGCCTCACTGCCGGAGAGCTGTGCAGTGCCGTGGAGCACGCGGACCTGGCGGGTCTCACCCCGTACCTCCGGAACTATGTGGCGGCCATGGTGGAGCTCGCCGCCCACCAGCGGGACGTTCCGCCTCCCGCCTGGGTGCGCGACGTCGAGCCCCTGGAGAGGACCCCGTGCTTCGCCACCCCCCTGGCGGGCCTGCGGTTGCATCTGCTGCGGGCGTCACCGGTACCCTTCAAACGCCGCAACATCTTCATCGACTCCTCGATCGGCGATCGCGTGTAACGATGGCCGGCCACCGCCTGACCCGGTCGGACATGCTACGGCTGTTCGACCTGCTGAACGCGGAGCTGGCCGCCGAGAACGCGCACGGCGAGCTCTACCTGGTGGGCGGTGCGGTGATGTGCCTGGCCCTCGACGCCCGGCACGCGACGCGGGACGTGGACGGCTACTTCCGGCCCACCGGAGTGATTCGCCAGGCGGCCGGCCGGGTCGCCGCCCAGGGCGGTGTTCCGGACGACTGGCTCAACGACGCAGTGAAGGGGTTCCTGAGCCCACAGGGCGACTTCGATCCCTACCTGGACCTCGACCATCTGAAGGTCTTCGTGGCGCGGCCGGCCTACCTGCTCGCCATGAAGTGTGCCGCCATGCGGCTGGGAGAAGAATTCCACGACCTCGACGACGTTCGGTTCCTCCTGCGCCACCTCAACATCACCGGCGTCGAGGAGGCCCTGGAGGTCGTCACCCGCTACTTCGATGCGGAGCGACTGCCCCCCAAGACCCGCCTCGCCCTGGAGGAGCTGTTGCCGGGCTGAGCGAGGAAGGACAGCTCAACCCGAGGAGGGCAGCTCAACCTCGGGCTGTCTTGTTGGCTACCGCTCGGAGGGCCAGGACAGGCCCAAGCGCCCCGTCATCTCGGCAAGGCACCAGCGAGGTGTGCGCCCAGCGAGGTGCCACCCAAATCCCCGGACTCCCCCATGTGGCGAGAGGTCAGGCGTGGTACGATGAGATACACTGTGATACGGAGTAGAGAATGCCCAGAGATGCCATGATCTCGATCCGGATGCCCGAGGAGACCCGGGAGCAACTGGAGGCGACCGCTGAGGCTCGCGGAGAGACCCGATCGGCTCTCACGCAACGGTACATTGACGAGGGCCTGCGCATGGACCGCCACCCCGGTATCGTGTTCCGGCCCGGCCCGGCAGGGCGCCGACCGGGGTTGGCCGGAGGCCCCGACGTTTGGGAGGTGGTCAGGGTGGTCCGGAACGTGGAGACGCGCGGTGACGGAGCTATCGCGGAAGCCGCGAGTTGGTTGGGTCTCTCGGCCACCCAGGTTCGAATCGCCATGGAATACTACGCGGACTACCCTGCCGAGATCGATGCTTGGCTGGCCAAGGTCGACGCCCAGGCGGCCGAGGCGGAGGAGCTCTTTCGGCGCCGGCAGGAAGTCCTTCGTTGAAGTTGCTCATCGACGAGCACTACCCGCCGAGCATCGCCGAGCAGTTGCGGGAACGGGGGCACGATGCCGTGGCGGTCCAGGAGGAAGCGGACCTCCGAGGAATGCTCGACCCCGACTTGTTTACCGAAGCGCAACGCCGGAATTGCGCCTTGCTCACGGAGAATGCCGCGGATTTCACCGTGCTGGACGCCGAGCACCGAAGCCGGCACCTGGCTCACTGGGGGTTGGTCTTCACAAGCAACCGGACCTTCCCGAGAGGCAAGGCAACAACCGTAGGTGCTTTGGTGAAGGCGCTCGATGAGCTGCCGCGAAAGGCAGACTCCGGAGGCCCGAGTAGTATGGTGATCTGGCTGCAACGGTCGAAGTGAGCCCCAGAAACAGGTGCCAGAAACAGGTGCCACCCTCTTCGAAGTAGGCGTCCCTCCACGAATCGGGTGGCACCTCGAAGGGGAGCTTCGCAGCGACGAGAGGGCCGAGCCACTGGGCAAAAGGCCCGGAGAAGGCTGGAAAAGATGTCGGAGATCGGGGGAAAACGAGCGCTCTCCGACTCGGGCCTCTTTTACCAGCAACCCAAGAGCTTTTCCCCTGTGCAAAAGGCTATTTGCCTGAATCCAGAAGGCATTGACCCGGTGCCCCGGCATCATTAGTCGGCCCCGAAAGGTCAATTGCCGGGTCCGGAGAGTCACTGCCCGGCCGGACGAGCCCTTTTCCGAGGAGCGGCTGATTACTTCGTGGAAGGAAAGGGCCTTTCAGCCGGAACAGGTGCCAGCCGAATCGTCAGGCCCCTCCGCTACTCGGGTGGCACCTCGAAGGCAGGCTCCTCGAAGACAACTCCTCGAAGGCGGCCCCCTTTCCGTGTCCCCCAGAACGGATCAGGCGCCACTAAGTAGGCAGGCCCAGACGTCCGTCCGTCCCGGCGACGGGCTGGGAGATGCAGTCCATGAGTCGATTCCTTTTTCTTGTCGCGGAGGGCACACAGATGGAACACCTTGGGGTCGTTGAAGGCGGCAGCCGTGACGCGGCGGCCATGAATTGGCTGGACGAGCACTTGCCGGGTCCGGCCACGGAGCTCGCGCAGGCACACAAGGCTCTGGAGCAGTTGGAGAACCGCTTCGCGCAACGGGAGCCGTCGGTCCGGGCTTTTCTGCTGGAGCCAGGCCGCTTCGCACGCCTGCGCCGGGAGGCGGAGGAGGCCTTTGCCGCGCACCCGGATCCCCGCTCCCGCGGTCCCTTGTTCGGCGTTCCGATTGGTGTCAAGGACGTGTTCCACGTCGACGGGCTCCCCACCCGCGCCGGCAGCCGCCTGCCGCCCGAGGAGCTGGCGGGCCCACAGGCGGGGGCCGTCGCCCGGCTCCGCGCCGAGGGGGCGCTGATCGCGGGCAAAACCGTCACGACCGAATTCGCCTACTATGCGGCCGGCCCGACCCGGAATCCGCACAACCCGCAGCACACGCCCGGCGGCTCGAGCAGCGGCTCGGCCGCCGCGGTGGCGGCCGGGCTCTGCCCGGCGGCGCTCGGCACGCAGACGATCGGATCGATCCTCCGGCCGGCCTCGTATTGCGGCGTGGTCGGCTTCAAGCCCAGCTTCGGACGGGTCCCCGCCGAGGGGTTGATCCACCTGGCCCCCTCGCTCGACCACGTCGGCTTCCTCACCGTCGACGTGGCGGTTGCGAGCGCTCTCGCGGCGGTCCTGCTGAAGGATTACGATCCGGCCCGCGCAGGCCATTCCCGCCAGCCGGTGCTGGGGATCCCGGAGGGCCCCTACCTCTCTCACGCGTCCGCGGAGGGTCTGGCCTACTTCCGCGCGGTCTGCGAGCGGCTGGCCGCGCGGTATGAGGTGCGGCCGGTGCCGGCGATGCCGGATTTCAACCGGGTCGTGGCCCGGCATTACCGCCTGATGGCGGCCGAGGCGTCGGAGGTCCATGCGGATTGGTTCCGGCGCTTCCCCGAGCTCTACGCGGCGCAGACGGCGGAGCTGATCCAGCGCGGGCGGGAGATCCCAGCGCAGCAGACGACGCAGGACCGCGCCGGCTGCCAGACGTTGCGCGGCGAGCTGACCGAGCTCATGGACAAGCACGGCATCGACGTCTGGATCTCGCCGTCCGCGCCCGGCGCGGCGCCGCGCCGGTTCGCCGGCACCGGCGATCCGGTGATGAATCTGCCCTGGACTCATGCGGGCCTGCCCGTCCTGGGCGTGCCGGCGGGTCACAACGCGGAGGGCCTGCCGATGGGGCTTCAGCTCGCCGGGCGCTGGCTCGCCGACGAGGAGCTGCTGAGCTTCGGCCAGGAGATCGCACGCGTGGTGGCGCCGCCGAATTAGGTGAGTCAGCCGCAGGCATTCCCCGCTCAGTGCGCCAGGAAATCCTCCATCACTCGCACGAATTCCTCCGGCTCCTCGTAGAACGGGAAATGCCCGCTGCGCTCGAAGACGACGAATTGCGAGCCGGGGATGGCGCGATGGATGCTCCAGGCCACGCTGGGCGCGACGTTCATGTCGTAGCGCCCGGTGATCACCAGGGTCGGGAAGTTGAATTTATGGAGCTCCGGATTGAGGTCGAAACGTTCGAGATCGGCCTCGATCGCACGGTTGACCTTCTTGTTGAGCACCATCCCCGGGGCGGTCCTGGCGAGGAACGCGGCGCGCTTCTCCGGCGAATAGAAGATCATGCCCAGGTACTCCTGGAGGCTCGCCTGGCCGGCCTTGGCGTCGCCCATCTCGTCGGCGAAGGCGAGGCCCTCCTGGCGCTCGACGGCGTCCGGGTAGACGTCCTTGAAGAGGTATTTCGTGTCGCTCAGCTTGGGCGCGGCGGAGTCGAGGATCACCAGATGGCGGATGTGCTCGGGGTGGCTGGCCGCGTAGGCTATCACCAGGTAGCCTCCCCAGGACGATCCGAGGAGATCGATCTTCTCTACACCCAGGTGGGCGCGCACCGCTTCGAGATCGGCGATCTGATCGGCCAGGTTGCAGGACTGGTCCGCGATCAGGGCCGGTGAGCGACCGGTGCCCCGCTGGTCGTAGAAGACGACCGGGCGCTTCCGCGCCAGCACGTCCCAGGCGTCGGTGCAGAGCATGAAGTCGTGAGAGAAGCCGGGGCCGCCGTTGACCACGACGAGGGGCACCCCGGTGCCGGCGCCGTGCGTCTCGACGTACAAGGTCGCCCCCGGCGCTTTGACCAGCGCGCTCGACACGGCTACCGCGGCGCGCGCCGGCAGCGCGAGGAAGCCCAGAAGCGCCGCTCCAAGCACCGTCAGCAGACCGATGGCCGGCGCAGGCCGGACGGGTACCATCCTGTTCATCGCACACCTCCCAATCCAAGGTACCGCGGATTCTACAGGAGGTCGCCCCGTGTGTGTCCCGCCCAGCGTCGACCGCTCCCGACCAGGTGCCACCCTAATCGACGTAGAGGTCCAAATCTGGAACGAAGCTCTCGCTGAGTGTTCCAAATCTGGAGCTTCGAATTGCAGGCGCTTAACCAAAGGCTCGATATTTCAGTAGTTTGCGTGCACCCCTTTGTCGGTCCCGGGATTGCTTTCTCTGACTTCGTAGACGATCACCTCCCGACCTGGAGGTCGTATCGAACGAAGACCACTTGGAGGATGACACATGAGAAGGAATCGACCGAAGAAACTGGTTCTTACCAAGGAAACGCTGCTGGGTCTCGACGTCCTCGGGCAGGTCCGAGGCGCCGCTTGGTCGGACGCGGACGAATGTCCAAGTGCTCGTAATAGTGATTGTACAGACTGCGCCCCGGCGGGCGGCGGCGGTGGCGGCGGCTACAATCCAAGCCGGGACGGGAATTGTTGGTGGACCGACGGCTGCATCTACAAAATTTAAGGCGAGACAGAGGCGGCGCGGGACCAGGCTCTCCGTCTTGAGCCCTGCCGTATCCGGCGAGTGCGCCGGGGCGGCACCGGTCTGCGCCGCCCACCGCCTCCCAGTCGGTTCCCCACATCAGGTGCCACCCCCAAGACTGGGTACCACCCCTTCCTCAAAACAGGTGCCCTGGGTTTTGCGAGGAGTAGACGGCCTTTCAGAGCTTCAGAACAGATCGAAGGTGGAATTCGAGACGAGCCCACATCATTAGCCCGGATCAGCCCGGCCGTGACACGGTGGTGAGGGACCTCCCTCACCACCATTTTCTTCCCCAGGACCAGAGCGCGCGCCTTTCAGGGATACAATCCGCGAGTCGATCCCTTTTCCCGTCAAGGAGGACCGCGGATGGAGCATCGTGGACGCGGTGAGGGAGGCGGACCAGAAACGGCGGCCCTGAGCTGGCTGGACGGGCCGTCGGGTCCAGCGATGGAGCCGGAGCAGATGCACAGGGCTCTGGAGCGACTGGAGGAGCGCTTCGCCCAACGGGAGCCGTCGGTGCGGGCTTTTCTGCTGGAGCCCGGCCGCTTCAAACGCCTGCACCGGGAGGCGGACGAGGCCTTTGCCGCGCGTCCGGATCCGCGCTCCCGCGGCCCACTGTTCGGCGTCCCCCTCGGCGTCAAGGACGTGTTCCACGTCGACGGGCTCCCCACCCGCGCCGGCAGCCGTCTGCCGCCGGAGGAGCTGGCGGGCCCCCAGGCGGGGGCCGTCGCCCGGCTCCGCGCCGAGGGCGCGCTGATCGCGGGCAAGACCGTCACCACCGAGTTTTCCTACTACGCGGCCGGCCCGACCCGGAATCCGCACAACCCGCTGCACACCCCCGGCGGCTCGAGCAGCGGCTCGGCCGCCGCCGTGGCGGCCGGCCTCTGCCCGGCGGCGCTCGGCACGCAGACGATCGGCTCGATCATCCGGCCGGCCTCGTATTGCGCCGTGGTCGGCTTCAAACCCAGCTTTGGACGGGTCTCGGTCGAGGGGTTGATCCCCCTGGCCCCCTCGCTCGACCACGTCGGTTTCCTCACCTCCGACGTGGCGGGCGCGAGCGCTCTCGCGGCGGTCCTGCTGAAAGATTACGACCCGGCCCGCGCGGACCGTTCCCGCCGGCCGGTGCTGGGGATCCCGGAAGGCCCCTACCTCTCACACGCGTCGGAGGAGGGTCTGGCCCACTTCCGCGCGACCTGTGAGCGGCTGGCCGCGCGGTATGAGGTGCTGCCGGTGCCGGCGATGCCGGATTTCAGCCGCATCGTGGCCCGGCATCACCGCCTGATGGCGGCCGAGGCGTCGCGGGTCCACGCGGACTGGTTCCGGCGTTTCCGCGAGCTGTACGCGCCGCAGACGGCCGAGCTGATCCAGCGCGGGCGGGAGATCCCGCCGCAGCAGACGAAGCAGGACCGCGCCGGCTGCAAGACGCTGTACACCGAGCTGACCGAGCTGATGGACAAGCACGGCATCGACGTCTGGATCTCGCCGTCCGCGCCCGGCCCGCCGCCGCGCCGGCTCGCCGGCACCGGCGATCCAATCATGAATCTGCCCTGGACCCACGCGGGCCTGCCCGCCCTGGGCGTTCCGGCGGGCCGCAACGCGGAGGGCCTGCCGATGGGGCTCCAGCTCACCGGACGCTGGCTCGCCGACGAGGACCTGCTGAGCTTCGGCCAGGAGATCGCGCGCGTGGCGGCTCCCGGAACGCCGGACGCCTGACGGCGAATTCCGACGAATCGGGTGGCACCTGGAGAGAGGAGAATCGGTGCTTCTCGAGAGTCTTCTATGCTATTGGGGTGGAACCTGTTCTGGTTGTACAATCTGCCACCGAACCTGAGGAGGGACGTATGGTCCGTGGCTTCTTGATCGTCGCCTTACTTCTTGGCGTCGTTTCGGTCTCAGCCGGTGAACAAACGGGTACGCCCACCGCGCAGGAGACTACCAATAATACTCCAGCCCCTGCAACCTCCAGGAGCGCACCGGAGCGAGCATGGGACGATCTGCGATGGCTCATGACAGCCCTTGAGGCGTACGCCACTGATAACGACGAGCTCTACGCACCTGCTGGTCGCACGGGTGATTGCGTCGTGTCCGATCTCGACCACCAGCTCGAATGGTACTACGAGAACACCTACCCGACTAGACGTGCGCCGAGCGTTGATCCGTGGGGGCGGCCATACCATATCGTCATCTCCAACTCACGGAAGCTGTACGCGCTTTACTCGCTTGGGCCTGACGGAAAGCTCGAAGAAGTCGCAGAGCAATTTCTGGAGAGGCTAAAGCAGGATCAACTCCGAGCAGGTGACCTTAAAGAGCGGCAGACGTCGCGCAACGTCATCATTGTGCCGGGCAACTTGCGCTTCGCGCCGGCTGAAGTCCTCCGACCGCTGGGGCCCTCCAGATAGCTGGGCTCGCTCGGCGCCTAACGTTCTCAGGTGAGCGGCGGGAACCGCGCCTTTTGCGGTTTCCGTCCGCTCGACTGCGGGGGGTTGGGCGCTATTCCTCCCTTGCTTTGACACGCATTACGAATTCCTTGAGGGCGTCTTCGTCGATAGGCTTGTGTAATGTTTGGACTCCATACATATCCAGAATGCGCTGCAATTCTTCGTCGTACAAAGCCGAGCACATAACAATGGGAATGGAATCAACATTCGGCCATCCCCTATCCGAGCCAAGCAGTTCCTCTCTAATCTCTACCAGGAATTTAATTCCATTACCAAAAGCCCCATCGAGAGGGTCGTCTGCAGGAAGATAGTTATCGAGAATTACCAAGTCGTAAGCAAAGCTTAATAACTTCTTCCTGGCCGCGTTAACCGTTACGGCGAAATCAACGGTCGCATTGCACTCATCGTTCAGAAAATGGCGCTCAAACGTAAAACGGTCGGGGCCATCGTCATCAACCCATAGGATCCGCAACCGCCGCGAGCTCGAAGTGGTCAAGAAGAAAGCACCCTCTCTATAAGGCGAGCAGCTAGACTATCTCGAAGAAGCCCCTGTAAATCAGAGAGTCTTTCTCGAGTTGCATAAAGTGCGGCGTTCGCTTCCTCGCCTCCAAATTGTCTATCTAAATCTGCGACTGCATTTTTTGCCTTATGAAGCGCCACCGATTCCGCGCGCGTCAGATTCGGATGGTTATCCTGATAAGCTTTAAAGAGATTGTCTTTCGCTACCTTCAACCGTCTTTGACACTCTTCGCGATCAGCGTTATCGCTTGATGCTGCCAAGGCAAGTTGTATTTCATCTTTAACAATTTGAATAGCCTTCATTGAACCTTTAAGGCTTTGAAGCGAATCCTTTAGCTCTGTGTCTGTAATTTGTCGTGCTGAGGAGGATGCTTGCAAGTCGGCCTTCAACTCCTCGATGGATCTTGCTGAACGTGAAGAATTTCGGCTTGTCAAAAAGGAGGTGCATAGACTAACGAAAGCGACAATGGCAGACGCCGCAGCAGCAATCATGGCTAACAGGATCTTCTCGTTCAT
>DASXJP010000075.1:0-21764 GCA_036497345.1 Thermoanaerobaculia bacterium | reverse complement strand
CGGAGCTGGGACAGGAGCTCCGCGACGGCGATCTTCAGCGGGCCGAGGCGCTGCTGGACGAGGCCGGAGCGAAGATTCCGCTGGCGGATCTGGTCCTCGACGTGCTGTTGGGAGACCAGCCGCCGCTGCCGCTGGAGGCCCAGATCTATCACCGTCTGCTGGCGCTGGACGCCGAGGAGGTGGACGAGCTCCTGGAGAGCGGTCTTGGAGGGCGCACGGTGGCGGAGCTGTACGACGGGGTGCTGATCCCGGCCCTGAGCCTGGCGGAGCGCGACCGCCACCGCGGCGAGCTCAGCCCGGAGCGGGAGGAGCTCGTGGGCGTCACGATCCGCAACTGGATCGAGGATCTCTCCACCCGGCCCGAGGAGGAGGTGAGCCTGGGGGTCGAGGCGATTCCCGAGACGGCGCCCCGCCTGGTCTGCGTGCCCGCGCAGGATCTGGCGGACGAGCTGGTGGGGCACATGCTCGCGCAGCTCGCGGCCGGAGGGGGCGAGCCCGCGCCCGTGCTGGAGCACGACCTGCCCCGCTCGGAGGTGCTGAGCCGCCTGGCCGAGGTCGGCGCCGAGCAGGTCTTCCTCTCGGTGCTGGCGCCGTATTCCTACACCCAGGTGCGCGAGCTCTGCCGGGACCTGCGGGCCCATTTCCCGGGATTGCGCATCGTGGTGGCGCTGTGGGACCTCCGCGCCGAGGCCGAACGGTACCGGCGGCGCCTGGCCGCGGTGGGCGCCGACGAGGTCGTGGCCACGCTGCAGGAGGCGGTGCGCGCCATCCGGACCGCGCCGGCGCGGGCGTCCGATCCGGCGGTCCTCGCCGCGGAGCTGGGACAGGAGCTCCGCGACGGCGATCTTCAGCGGGCCGAGGCGCTGCTGGACGAGGCCGGAGCGAAGATTCCGCTGGCGGATCTGGTCCTCGACGTGCTGCGGCCGGCGCTGGCGGCGTTGCGCCGGGACGCCATGACGGGCCGGCTCGCCGCCGGCGCCGAGCGGCTCGCCCATGCCCTGCTGCGCGACCGGCTCGCCGCGCTGGGGGAGACGGCGCCGCAGGGGCAGGGCTACCGGGCCCTGGCCCTCACCGCGCCCGGGGAGGAGCCGGAGACGGACCAACTGATCCTCACGCTCCTCATGCGCCAGGCCGGCTGGAACGTCGTCCACCTCGCCCAGCTCCCGGACGAGGGGCTGGAGGAGGCGGTCGCCTCGGTGCAGCCGCACGTGGCCCTCTTTTCGGCGGCGCTGGCGCCGGGCGCCGGCCGGTTGCTGGGCCTCGCGGAGGAGCTCCGGCAGGAGCATCCGGAGCTCCTCTTCGTCCTCGACGGTTCCGGCTTCCGCCCCTCGGTCGTGCCGCGGCTGGGCGGCGCGGCCCTCCTCGCCGGCGCCGACGTCCGGAAGACGCTGGCGGCGATCGAGAGGCGGCTGCCTCCGCTGGCGGAGGGGGCTACAGGGGATCTTGGCCCTCTGAGCCGCCTACCCTCCGAGGCCTCACCCCCTGGCCCCCTCTCCACTGCGTGGAGAGGGGGAACGTAGCCGAGACGATCTTGCCGAATCTGGAGGATTTCGATCTCTGGGCCCTCCCTCTCCACGCAGTGGAGAGGGACCGAGGGTGAGGCTTCGGAGGGCAGACAGGACCGAAGGGCTCTCAGGGACTGACCACCCCCACCCCCTGCTGCCGCCAGAAACCCGCCTCCTCCTCGGAGATCTCTCCGGACACCAGCACCGTCCGCAGCCGCCGGAACGGCAGGCGCCCTTTCCTCCCCTTCCCCACCCGCGCCCGCAGATCCGCGATCTCCGCGGGGGTGCCATGGAACACCGTCGGCCGCGCCCAGGCGGCGGTGGCGGCCCGGAGCGTGGGAGCGGGCTCCAGCACCACGGCGGCGCCGGAGAGGGTCGCCCAGGCCATCATCGCGCGCTCCAGGGGATCTTCGAGCGGCCCGCCGAGCACCACGATCTCCCGCTCGCCCGTCTCTCCGATCAATCCCTGAAGCCGTTCTCCGGCCGCGACGATCTCCCGGATCGTCCACGCCACCGCTTCTCCCCCGATCCGCACCACCGCTCCGGCATCGTTCCCTCGATCCCGCAGGGAATATGGGGGTGCGATCTCGATCTCGAGCCCTCGCCGCTCGATCCAATAAGAATCCTCTCTCCCCCCATTCGGCGCCGACACCAGTCCCGCCGCCTGGAGGGCCAGATCCAGGATCACGGATTCGGGGCGTGCGTCGTAGCGGAAGGCGGCGCGGGAGCCGGCGGGCAGAGGGGATAGGGCGTCCCGCCAGCGCTCCACCCAGCCGGCCAGCTCCCGCCAGGGGTGCCAGACCCAGTCCCACCCTTCGGCGCGGAAGAGCCAGGGCTCCTCGGGATCCGCGGCGGCGCGTTGGAGCAACGCGGCGGAGAGGCTCGGCGGCGAGGCCACGGCAATGTGGGGCTTGGGACCCCGTCAGGCCTGGGCGACCTTCTGCATCACCGAGGAGATCTTCTGCTCGATCACCGGCTTCATCAGGCTGGCCGGAGGCTTGAGGTGGGCCCGGCCCACCAGCCGGCCATCCTCCAGGACGATGGTCGCGGTGGCGCCGGGACCGGAGAGGTGCATCACGTCCCCCTCCCAGCGCCATTTCAGCATGCCGCCCGGGAACTCCTGCTTGAGGCCGGCGTCGAGAGCCTGCCGGATCTCTTCCATGGACGACTTCGTGGTGCTCACCTCGATGGTCAGGTCGCTCATGCGCGAAAACCTACCACAACGGCCCCGGGACTTTTCCCGCCCGCGGCTTTGTTCCCGAAATGGAGCCTCCTGGATGATGTACTCTTGGACTGTCTCAAGGGGAAGGCCATGAAGATCCGACACGTCCTCGTCACCCTCCTGCTGGCCGCCGCGGCGGTCCGGCCGGGAGGGGCCCAGACCATCGCCGATCCCAAGCTCTTCAACGAAAGCCTCAAGGCGGCCGCCGAAGCGGTCAAACAGTACGGGACCCCGGACGACCAGGAGCGGCTCCTGCGGGTCAACCGCATCGGCTACGAGCTCGCCCAGCAGTCCGACTTCCAGAAGTACCCCTTCGTCTTCGGCATCGTGAAGATGCCCGAGCCCAACGCCTTCGCTCTCCCGGCCGGACAGATCTTCATCACCACCGGCATGCTCGACCTCGGGCTCGACGACGACATGCTGGCCAACGTGCTCGGCCACGAGATCGGCCACGTCGTCCACGAGCACGCCATCCACATGCAGCGCCGGCAGACGCTGATGACCGTGCTCGGCAACCTGCTGGTGGCGGGGGTCGCCCTCGGTGAGTCGCGCAGCGGCAGCCATCTCCCCACGGCGCAGGCGCCCTACGATCCGCGCGTCGGCTACCCGGATCCGAACGGCAACCTGGTCCAGGGCGCGGCGGCGGCCAGCCTGGTGCTCAGCGAGCTGCTGCTGCGCAGCTACAGCCGCGACAACGAGGACGAGGCGGACAAAGAGGGGCAGAGCCTGGCCGCGGCGGCCGGCTACAGTCCGGACGGCGCCCGCCGGCTCTGGGACCTGATGAACAGCCGCGTCCCGCAGCTCAAGGAGTACGGCTACTGGCAGACCCACCCCTTCTCCGACGTGCGGCAGCGCGCCGCCGATGCCCGTAAGGGGACCTGGACGGTCCAGGCCCGGAAATCCGCGGACGACTACCGCAAGCGCACCCAGGCGGTCCTTTCCACCTACCTGCGCCAGAATCGCGGCAAGCCGGACGAGGGGGTGACCACCTTCGTCAAGCAGGCCATCCTCTCCTCCTGGCCGCAGGGGAGGGAGTCCGATTCCCTGCGCCTGGAGAAGCTCCACAAGCGCCGCGACGACGAGCTGGCGCGCCCGATGCTGTCGCGCGACTATGGCGCCGTCCTCCGGATGTACCGCAAGGAGGTGGCGGACGTGAAGGCGGTCGAGCCCAAGAGCGATCTGCTCTCCGCCCTCGACGGCGAGATCGCGGACCTGGAGGCCAAGCGCAAGGACCTCTATCCGCGCGCGGTCAAGATCCTCGACGGCGGCGTCTACGAGACCTCGTTCCTGGAGAGCTTCCTCTCGAACTTCCCCGAGGCCACGCAGGTGCCCGAGGTGGCCCTGGCGCTGGGCGACGCCCACGCCCGTCTGGGCAACCGGACCGAGGCGGTCACCCAATATCTCAAGGCCTGGGAGGCCGGCCCGCAGAGCGCGGAAGGCAAGCGCGCCGCCGCCGGTCTGCGCATCCTCGCCCCCAACCTCCAGGAGCTCGCCGCCCTCCAGCAGATGGCCGAGCAGACCCAGGACCCCGAGCTCAAGCGCCTGGCCGACGACCGCCTCTCCACCGTCGCCAAGTCCTACGACGACATCAAGAACGGCGCCGAGTACCTGCGCCGCTACCCCGAAGGCCCCTACGTCGTGCCGGTGATCGAGCGCCTGAACGTCCTCGCCGACAACCTCTACGGCGAGGTCGTCCTCTACCGCAGCGTGGGGGACACGATCAAGGCCATGGAGCGGATCAACAAGATCCTCACCGACGCCCCCCTCTCCCCCGCCGCCGCCAAGCTGCGCGATCAGGCGGTGCTGGAGGCGAAGGCGGGGTAGGCCGCCCGGGCATCAATGCCCGGGCCCGGGCGGGCTACATCTCCTCCACCAGCTTCCCGTCCCGCAGCGAGAACGTCAGCGCCGCCGGCATCATCGCCGTGCGGGCCGAGGCGGAGCGGCTCCCTTGAAGATGGAGCTTGCCGCCGGAGATGGTGAACGACCTCACCTGCACCTGCGTCCCCAGGAGGGCGGTCGCCTGCGTGGCGATCCGGTCCCCTCGCCAGGCCGCGACCACGAGATAGGTCTGCTGGAGCGGATCGCCGGGATTCTTGATCAGCAGCAGGGCCGTCTCGGGCGCGCCGTCGCCGTCGAGATCGCCGGTCGCCCTCTCGGAGCCCAGCACCACGACCGGCGGCCCCGCGGACCGGCCGTTCTTCAGACAGACGTCCTTCTCCGGCTCGATCCCCTTGTAACAGGCGTCCCGCAACATCGCCTCGACGTCGGGCGAGGCCTTTCCAGGCTGGGGCCGGACCGGCGATTTCCCCGTCGGCTTCCCCATCTGGGCGCAGGCGGGAACGGCCAGCAGCAACAGGCCGGCCGCGAGCAGGGATTCCCGGAAAGCGAGAATTTTCATGATGGCGCTCCTTTCCCTTCCTGTCTCATCTTACGACGGGGGTAACCCGGGCGCCCATCCGCGCTATTCTGCCCCATCCATGAAGGAGGCCGTGTGACCTACGCCTGGGACGATCCCGATCTGCCGTTCCCGTCCGGGCTGGACAGCCCGCCGGTCATCCAGGAGTATCTGGATGGGCTCCCCTACAGCGCCGACCCGGTCTACCGCTGCCCGGCGAGCGTGCTGCGGGACCGCAAGGGGCACTGCTTCGACGGCGCCGTCCTCGCCGCCGCGGCCCTGCGCCGGCTCGGCTTCCCCCGCGGATCGTGGATCTGCTCCCCTGGGAGGGGCACGACGACGACCACGCCCTGGCCATCTTCAAGATCGAGGGAGGCTGGGGCGCGGTCGCCAAGTCGAGCTTCACGGGCCTGCGCTACCGCGATCCGGTCTACCGCAGCCTGCGCGAGCTGGTGATGTCCTACTTCGAGCCCTACTTCAACGTCGCCCGCGAGAAGACCCTGCGCGCCTACACCGTCCCTCTCGACCTCGCCCGCTTCGACCGCCGTCGCTGGACCATCCGCGACGAGACCATGGAAGACATCGCCACCCGCCTCGACCAGATCCGGAAGCACGACCTCCTCGCCCCCGGCATGGCGGAACGGCTGGCGTTGGTGGACCCGAGGTCTCTCGAGGCGGGATTGATGGGATCGTTGGCGGAGGGATTGTGGAAGGGGGAGTGAGGGGGGAGCCTGACGGATCTAAAATTTGATTCTAGATCGGTCAAACCTCATGGCCGGAAAAACTTCCGCGCATCCTCCAGGCTCTTTCGATTCGGCCCCTCGTTCCATTCCGCGAGGATCGCCCTCTTCTCCTCCGCGGTCAGCTTCCAGGAGAGGGGCGAATTCCTCTGGAGCTGGAAGACCACCTGGAGATTGTTGACGCCGTTGCAGGCCAGGACCTTCTGCGCCAGCTCCATCTCCACGTCCCCCGTGGAGGCCTGGGCGGAGGTGCGGACGTTGTACATCGTCAGCAGGGGGCCCAGGGCGGACCAGAGCCAGCCCTGGCTCTGGCGCGCCCGCGGGCCCGCGGATTCCGGCCGGTCCGGAAAGGCGCGGACGAGCACCAGCAGCAGCCCCTTCCGCCGCAGCTCCTCCCACTGCTCCGGCGGCAGCGAGCGCAGCCAGTTGACCACGGTGACGACTCCGAAATTGTCGAAGTAGCCGCCGTCCGCCAGGTGGAAGCCGGGCGCGGCCGGACGGCCGTTCACGTCCTGGGCGCGCGCCATCGGGCTCACCCAGGGGAAGGTGGCCGAGAGCCGCGCCGCCGTCGACACGTGGAGATCCCGCGTCGGATAGACGGTGGAGAAGAAGCGCCCCTTCCACGGATGGTCCCAGCCCAGCGGGGTGAGGAGGAACTGCTCCCCCGTCTCGGTCGCCGTGGCGTTGAGCACCGCGGCCGGCAGCCAGCCGGCGGAGGTCCCCCTCCCCCAGTCCGCCAGTGTGGCGTCCGGGCTCACCAGGTGGCTCCGCCAGGCCCGCTCCAGGGCCCAGCCGCGGTCGAGGGTCTTGTCCGGCCAGACCAGGAAGCCGAAGAAGACGCGCCAGAGGTCGGGATAGGCCAGCCCCCAGGCCGCCGCGTCCACGCTCGGCGCCCCCGCCGCGGCCACGATGCGGTCGAGGTCCGCCGCGGCGGGTGGGCCCCGCGGCGTGAAGCGGTCGAGGAAGTACATGGTCCCCACGCTGCCCCCCGAGACCGCGCTGATCAGGCGGATCGAACGGCTGAAACCCGGCCCGATCTCCCGTTGCAGCGAGGTGAGCACGCGGGTGGTCCAGAGGGCCGCCGTGATGCCGCCGCCCGTCGTGGCCACCACGACCACGGGGTGGCCCGGCTCCGGGTTCTTCTCCTGCGCGACCCGGAACGCCTCGCCCGACGAGACGGACGGCAGCACCTGGGCCGATATTTGGGCCGATACTCCGGCCCGCCCCGGCGCCGTCCTCACCTGGGGGACCAGCAGCCTGTAGTAGTGGTCGGTGTCGAAGACCTGGCTGGAGAGCCAGGAGAGCGCGAGCAGCGGCAGCAGCACGGGCACGCGATAGCGGTCGAGGAAGAAGGAGATCCCGGGGAGGGCCCATCCGGCCAGCATCAGGATGAGCAGCCCGTAGCCCAGCGCCGGCATCGAGGACCCCCGGTCCGGCCGCAGCAGGAAGAACCCCAGGGCGTACAGGAAAGCGGTGATCGCGAAGAACGACGCTCCCATCAGGTGCCCGGGGCGGAAGCGGTCCGTGGCGGGGTCCACGTAGCCATGGGCGAGGACCGTGTCCACCGGTGCCGCCGGGAGGGGCTTGGGGGACCGCAGCGTGGGGAGCCGGTCGAGCCAGCGGGGCTTCATCGGCAGCAGGAGGCTCGGCGACGGCTCGTCCGGATGGCGCAGCAGCTCGCGGATCACGGCCGCGGCCAGCAACGAGAGCGCCGCCAGGACGATCCCCGCCAGGGCCATCAACAGGCTCGTCCCCCAGGGAGGGGAGGAGAGCGCCACCGCCGTCCCGATCATGGGCCACGCCAGCAGGGAGAACAGAGCCACCCGCCGGTGGCGGATCCAGGGCGCCACCGGGAAGGATGCCACCTGGAAGCGCAGGGGGGCGTAGCGCAGGATCACCTCGATGGTGATCTCCACCACCCAGCTCGCGAGCGTGGCGAGCCAGGAGACGAACAGGATCTCGCGCGGCGCCAGCACGAACAGGCTCCGCAGCAGCGACGGAGCGACGATCAGGGAGAACGGCACCACGCCGACCAGCGCCAGGCCGATCCCGATGGGGAACCGCCAGAAATAGAGGTACTGCAGCAGCGGCATCCGGCGCTGCGCCCAGACGATCAGGGCCAGCAACGCGACGGCGGCGACGATCCAGAAAAGGCCGCTCAAAGAAGGGCACCTCCCAAGACGCGCTTCTCATGATACGCGAAGGCCCCTATCATCCCGGCCCTCTTCTCCCGAGCCGGGTGCCGGGGGCAGGCTCGCCGCCTCCCCAGCCCCTTCTGGTAAAATTTCAGCAGCTATCCAGAAAAACAGACCCGCCTTCCCTTTCCGGGGGATCAGGAGGATGCCTATGGAGCCGCAGCAGCCCCGTCCCGGGACGAGCCCTTCGCGAGCGGGAGACTACGGACACGTAACCTACCGCATGGTCCAACTCCTGCGGGAGACGAGGCCCTGGGTGCGGTTCCTGGCGGGCTACGGCTTCGTCGTGAGCGTCCTGCTGCTGCTGGGGGCCCTGGGGTCGATGGTCTACGCGGTGATCACCCCGGGGCGGGTGGGAGGGCTGGTCGGAATCGCCGTCGCCTATGCCCTGATCTCGGTCGTGACCCTCGTCTGGGCCTTCCCGCTGTACCGGTATGCGTCGTCCATCCGCCAGGTCGAGGCGGGCGGCCGCGAGCGAGCGGTCGAGGAGGCGCTCGCCTCCCAGAAGGATTTCTGGCGGATCGCGGGGATCCTGACCGTGACGTGGCTCGTCGTCCTGATCGGTTTCATGCTGGTCTCCGGGCTCGCGGCGTTCCGCATGGCCTCGGGCGCGGCGACGGCGATCCTGCCGCGGAGCGGCGCGGAGCCCCCCGCGCGGACGTCACCGGACGAGCCCTCGTCGCCGGGAGCGACGCTCGGGCTGGACGATCTCGATAAAGCCTGCGGCGACCTCAGGGACCGCAATTTCCTCTGCCTGGTCAACCAGGGGACCGAGGTGGTGGCGGGCGGCGCGCGCGACGTGGTGACCGACGCTCAGGCGGCCTTCCGTCCCCAGGCGGGGTTCGGCAACAGTGTCTCGATCAGCATCGAGGGCAAGCGGCGCTACCGGATCGAGTTTGGCCCGCCGAAAGGCAAGGCTCTCATCCCGGGCCTCTACACGGGCGCCGAGCGGTGGCCCTTCAACGAGGGACCGGCCCCGGGGCTCGACATTTCCATTGCGTCGTCGGGCTGCAACGAGTCCGAGGGGCAGTTCCGGATCCTCGAGATCGAGGTGAGCGACGGCCGCGTACGGCGGTTCGTGGCCGACTTCGACGGAGGGTGCAGAGGGGCCACGTCCAGAGGCCACACGATCGGCCGCATCGCCGTCACGGACGATACTCCGGGCCCGTCCAGCCCCGGTTGAGCGGACCGCGACGACAAGGGTCGCGGGGGCGGGCTCGGCGGGTCAGCCCTGCGGCCCCGAGTACACCGCCACCCGGTTCCGCCCGTTGCGCTTGGCGAGGAGGAGGGCCTCGTCGGCGGCCTGGTAGAGGTCCTGGGGGGCGGCCATCCGGCGGGTGAGCTCGGCGACGCCGAAGGAGCAGCCGACCTGGATGCGGATGTCGCCGTAGCGGTGCTCGTAGCCGGCGATGCGGTCGCGCAGCTTGGAGGCGAGGGCCTCGGCGCCTTCGCCCCCGGTCTCGGGAGCGAGGATCGCGAGCTCGTCCCCACCCACCCGGGCGAGCACCTGCTCGGGGCGCACCAGCTCGCGGGCCAGCGAGGCCACCTGCTTGAGGATGAAGTCGCCGCAGAGATGGCCATAGGTGTCGTTGATCGCCTTGAACTCGTCGAGGTCGAAGAGGATCAGCGACAGCGGCCGGTGGTGGCGCGCGGCGCGGGCGTGCTCGCGCTGCAGCTCCTCCTCGAATTTCCGCTTGTTGAAGATCTCGGTCAGGCCGTCCTTGGCCACCAGCTCGTAGATGGCCAGGTGATAGGCGCTCTCGACGTCCTGCTCGTGGAGGAACTTGAAGTGCACGGCGGCGGTCTGGAAGCGGTCGCCGCTGCGCAGCACCGTGCGGCCGTGGATCGGCTGGCCGTTGATGTAGGTGCCGTTGGTGCTCCCCAGGTCCTCGATCGTCACCACCGGGCCGAGGTAGCGCAGCCGGGCGTGCTTGCGGGAGATCGACATCACCTCGGGGAGGCTGATGCCGACCGCGGCGGAGCGGCCGATCTCCAGGGTGGTGCCGGGCGAGAGACGGAAGCGGGAGCCCAGCCGCTGGTTCTCGGGGTGGGCGATGAGGATGATGTCCGCCTCGGTCTCGACCTGGCCGACGGGCTGGCTCCCGCGCCCCCGGGAGGCCCCCTCGAACGTCTGCGTCATCCCGCTCTCGTGGACCGGCGAGATGTCGATGTCGTCAGTGTCCGAGTCCCCCCGGGACTGTAGGACGTTGCGGGAGTCGGAGCGATACCGTTCTTCCATGGCTTCGAAGGCGGCCTGAAAAATCCGATCAGGTTGTAAAAAAGCGTATCACCGGACCCGAAGGTCCGTCAAACCACGACCGCTATTTCCCTGACATCATTGCCTTTAGTACGTGGCGGGCGACCTCGGGGTTTTCCCGCAGGCGGCGGATCGAGTAAGGATACCAGTCGCGGCCATAGGGGACGTAGACGCGCAGCCGGTGGCCGGACTCGATGAGGATGCGGCGCAGCTCCTCGTCCACCCCCAGGAGCATCTGGAGCTCGTATCGGTCGCGCGTCAGGCCGTGCCGGTCGATCAGGGCCGAGGCGGCGCAGGTCAGGTACTCGTCGTGCGTGGCGATGCCGACGTAGACCCCCTGGCTGAAGAGCTTGTCGAGCGCCTGGACGTAGTTGTGGCGCACCGTCTCATACCCCTTCCAGGCGACGCGGCGGGGCTCGACGTAGATCCCCTTGCAGAGGCGGACGTTCGCCCCCGGAGGCAGCTCCTCGATGTCGCGCAGGGTGCGGCGCATGTAGGCCTGGAGGACGACCCCTAAGTTGCCGTAGCGGGCGTGCAGCTCGCGGTAGATGCGGATCGTGGCGTCCGTCGTCGTATGGTCTTCCATGTCGATGCGGACGAAATTGCCGAACCGCTGGGCGGCTTCGACGATGCGGGCCACGTTGTCGCGGCAGAAACCTTCGTCGATCTTGAGCCCCAGCAGGGTGAGCTTGATCGACACGTTGCAATCGATCTTCTCGCGGTCGATCGCTTCGAAGACCCGCAGGTATTCCTCGACGGCGGCGGTCGCCTTCTCCCGCTCGCTCACCTCCTCGCCCAGCACGTCGACGGTGGCCATGGCCCCCTGCTGGTTGAGAGCGCGGACGACCCGGACGGCATCGGCGAGCTCTTCCCCCGCGACGTAGCGGGAGGCCACCCGGCCGACGATCGGCTTCGGCACGACGGGGAGGCCGGTGACCAGCAGGCGGTTGAACGCACTCATCAGGGCCTCCCTCCGGGATGGCAGATCACGAGATTGGAGCTTTCGATCAGGCGACGGGCTGCGCCGCGGCCTCCGGGGTGGCCACCGCGGCGGGCTCGTCGACTACCCAGCGCACCGACTTCGAGCACGGGCAGGCGCCGGCCACGCGGCGCAGGGCCGGCATCCGGTTGGCGGCCTGCTCCAGGGTCAGCGTCCCGGCCTCCACCGCCAGGAGGGCGTCCGCGTAGTCCTTGTAGTCGCGGCCGGCGCGATAGGACTCCGGCAGCACGCGCACCAGGTGCTGGAGGTAGTCGTGGGCGGAGGTGAAGGTCTCCCCCTGGGAGCCGGTCATCTTGAACGCCGGCACGCCGCGGCGGCGGAAGAAGTCGGAATGCGGCATGTAGAGGAGGTCCTCCCGGCGCACCCCTTCGACGGTCTCGCCGGCCAGGATGCGGTCGAGCACCGCCTCGGACTCGCCGTGGGTGAGGCTCTCCAGCCGGGCGCGCAGGTAGCGCAGGTTGAGGTCGCGCACCAGCTTCTGGACCTCGCGGTAGTACTGCTGCTGGGCCTCGGAGTTCTTCATCGGCTTGAGGCCCAGGCGCACGTTGGTGCCGCCGCCGCGCTCGTCGCCGAACATCTCGAGGCCGCGCGGCAGCCACTTGTTGATCGTCTTCTGCAGCACCTCCATGGTGACGAAGGTCTCGCCCTTGGCCGCGGCGGTGGCGAAGCGGCGCATGGGCACCACTCCGGCGGCGAGGTGGAAGGCCTCCTCGCGCAGCATCTGGGGCATGCTCTCGGCCATCGGCTGGTAGGCCGAGATCTTCTGCATCTGGAGCTGGTACTTGCCGACGCGGTCGATCAGGGCGCAGAAGACGACGTTGTCGACGAAGGAGTCGAAGTCGATGTTGAAGGCGCCCAGCACGTGGGAGCCGGTGTTCATGGAGAGGATGTCGTCGATGATGTCCGAGGTCGATTCCTTGGAGACCGCGCTCCAGTCGTCCTCGGCGAGCAGGTGGAGCATCTGGTAGCCGTGGCGGAGCTCCTCGGCCATCATGCGGAGGATCCAGAACTGCTCCTCCTCTTCCTGGGCGCGGGCGAGCGTGAGGCGGTGCTGCTGGATGGAGCCGAACTCGGTGGAGGCCTGGGCGCGGATGGCGCCGAAGAGGTGGTGGGCCGACTCTTCCGGCAGCTCGGAGGCCTTCTTCGCCTTCGGCTTCCCTTTCATGTCGCCGCACTCGATCTCGGCGCACATCCCCATCTCGCGGTAGGCGCAGAGCTGGAAGGTCTGGTCGTTGGGGAAGTGCTTGTCCCAGCTCTCGATCAGGAAGTCATAATCCGGCAGGAAGACGTCCTTCCAGCGCAGGACGGCCTCGTGGTATCTCTTCGGCAGGGTGGTGGTCTTCACGCTCATCCGATGGTCTCTCCCTACAAGCTCTTGACGAACGGCCGCAGCGTCGACGGCTCGAACCCCAGGGCGTTGAAGAAGCGGCGGATGTCCCCCTGCTTCTCCTCGTCCACCAGCGTGCGCACGCTGTGGGCGCCGCGCTGGCGGAAGTGCTCCAGGATGGCCTCGGCCAGGTGGCGGCCGATCGCCTTGCCCCGGTACGCCGGATCGACGCCCAGGACCTCGATCCAGCCGGTCGGCTCCTCGAGACCGAACTCGCCGGAGCGCACCTCGCCCAGCATGAATCCCGCGACCCGGCCGTCGATCTCGGCCACCACGGAGGCTTCGGGGTCCCGCCGTAGGTAGTAACCGATCTGGCGCTCCCAAACTTCCGGCCGGTACCGGCCGCTGATTTTTTCGTCGATGGCGACGATGTCGCTGATGTCCAGCTCGTCGAGCGGACGGATGCGTACCCCGGGCGTGGTCTCAGTCATGTCCTGGATTGGGGAAGGACGGCGCACTTTGTGATGCCCGTCACAAGGCGGCATTCTAGCGGTTCGGCGGGGCGGGCGCAAAGGGGCTATCCTTCCCCGCCATGACCGCGCCCACCGCGATCGATCCCCTGGCGCCCGCCTCCCCCGCTCCGGCGTGGCGGGTCCATCTGACGCTGATCCTCGTCCAGGTCGCCTTCGGCGGGTTCCACGTGGTGGCCAAGGCGGTGCTCTCGGAGGTGCCGCCGCTGGCCCTGGCGGCGATCCGGGTGGGAGCGGCGACGCCGGTGCTGATGGCGCTCGCCTGGCGGCGGGACCGCTTCCTCCCGGCCCGGCGGGATCTGCCCATGCTGGCCCTCCTGGGCGGGCTCGGCGTCCTCGCCAACCAGGTGCTCTTCATCACCGGCCTCAAATTCACCACGGCCACCAACGCGGGGATCCTGATGACCTCGGTCCCCGTCTTCGCGGCCGGCGCCGCCGCGCTGATGGGCATCGAGCGGATCACCCTGAACCGGTCGATCGGGATCGCCCTCTCGGTGGCGGGGGCCCTGGTGCTGGTGAACCCCTTCCGCTTCACGGCCGGCCGGGCGGGGGCGCTCGGCAACGGCCTGATCCTCACCAACGGTCTCTGCTACGCCCTGTTCCTGGTGCTGCAACGGCCCGTCCTCACCCGCATCCCCTGGCGGACGGTGACCGCGGCGGCCTTCTTCTTCGGCGGCCTCGGCGTGCTGGCCGTGTCCCTGCCGGCGCTCCTGGCGTTCGATCCCGCACGGGTCGGAACGGGGGCCTGGGTGGGGGTGGCCTACATCATCGTCTTCCCCACCATCTTCGCCTACGCCGCCAGCACCTGGGCGGTCCGCCGCTCCTCCCCCGCCCTGGTGGCCGCCTACAACACCCTCCAGCCCCTGGTGGCCTCGACCCTCGGCGTGGCCTTCCTCGGCGAGCCCTTCGGCTGGGAGGAGGGGATGGGCTTCGCGCTGATCGCGGCGGGGCTGTGGCAGGTGAGCAGAAGAGGGGGAACACGGACGAGCACGGACCTTACACGGACTGACACCGGCTGACCCGTGTCAGTCGGTGTCAGTCCGTGTTTGTCCGTGTCAGTCCGTGCTCCCCTTCACATGCTCGTGCGCGTGGTAGCTGCTGCGCACCAGCGGGCCCGACTCGCAGTGGGCGAAGCCGAGCGAGAGGGCGTGGTCGCGGTAGGCCGCGAACTCGTCGGGGTGGACCCAGCGGGCCACCGGCAGGTGCTTCGGGGTGGGCTGGAGATACTGGCCGAGGGTCATGATCTCCACGCCGGCGCTCCGGATGTCGGCGATCGTGGAGTAGATTTCCGCCGGCGTCTCGCCGAGGCCCAGCATGATGCCCGTCTTGACGCGGCCGGCGAATTCGCCCGCGTCGCGGCGGCGGGAGGCCTCGGCGAGGAGCGCCAGGCTGCGGTCGTAGCGGCTGCCGGGACGGGCCTTGCGGTAGAGGCTCGGCACCGTCTCCATGTTGTGGGAGAAGACCTCCTGGGCGGCGCCGAGCACCACGTCGAGCGCGTCCGGCACGCCACGGAAGTCCGGGGTGAGCACCTCGACGGCGCAGTGGGGGCTCTTGGCGTGGACGGCCGCGATCACCCGCGCCCAGTGGCGGGCGCCGCCGTCCGGCAGGTCGTCCCGGTCCACGGAGGTGAGCACGGCGTGGCGCAGGCCCATTACGGCGACCGCCTCGGCCACGTGCGCGGGCTCTTGGCGGTCGGGACCCGCCGGAGGACGGCCCGAGGTCACGGCGCAGAAACCGCAGCGGCGGGTGCAGACGTCGCCCAGGATCATGAAGGTCGCGGTGCCATGCTCGCCCCAACACTCATAGATGTTGGGACAGCGGGCCTCCTGACATACCGTATGGAGATTGAGCCGCTCGACCAGCGAGCGGACCTGATGGTAGGACGCGGGAGTCGCGAGCCGTATGCGAAGCCAGTCGGGCCGCCCCTCCCGGCGGGGGGGGACCGCAGTCTGGCCGATCTGAACTAGAGTCTCGCTCATAGGCCTCCTAGTGTAACCGCGGCGAGGGTCGGGGGAGCTGGCATGGAAGTCGCAGTAAGCGGAAGGCGTGGACTTGATGAGACCGGCAAAGATGCCGGAAATCAATGGTTTAGCCCTTACTAGGAGATACCCGTGTCCGCGCACCGTAGTTTTTCGACACTGTTCCTTTTCGGCTGCCTGCTCGGGGCCGTGCCGTCCGCCGCCGGCATTCTCGACGGGAATTGCCGGCTGGCCAATCAACCGGCCGCCACCCTGCTCATCCCCTACTTCGAGGTGGACCTCGCCAATTCCGGCGGCCAATCGACCCTGTTCTCCGTCAACAACGCCTCCGCGAAACCGGTCCTCTCCCGCGTCGTCCTGTGGACCGACTGGGGGGTCCCCACCCTGGCCTTCGACGTCTACCTGACCGGCTACGACATCCAGACCTTCAACGTCCGCGACCTCCTGAACGGGAGCCTCCCGGACACCGGGCCACAGGTGAGCAACACCGGCACGCTCTCCGACGCGGGGACCCTGTTCACCGGCTGCAACACCGCGGGAGCGGCCGGGATCTCGCCGCAGCTCGCTCCCGAGGACGTGACCTGGCTGCGCGCGGCCCACACCGGCCGGCCGGTGGCGACCTCGCCGACCGCCCAGTGCGCCGGCAGCGGCACCGCCGGGCCCAACGTGGCCACCGGCTACATCACCATCGACACGGTGAACCGCTGCTCGCCGCGCACCGTGGGCACGCTGGTCAACACCCCGGCGAACGCCACCTATTTCGCCGCCCGGGGGACGGGCCTGGCCAGCGACGACAACGTCCTCTGGGG
The DNA here is from genome assembly GCA_036497345.1 of Thermoanaerobaculia bacterium. Classification (GTDB taxonomy): domain Bacteria; phylum Acidobacteriota; class Thermoanaerobaculia; order Multivoradales; family UBA5704; genus DATARR01. The sequence goes on along the minus strand of DASXJP010000075.1, from coordinate 5,805 downwards.
GGACTTCACCTACATCAACCCGCAGCGGAACACGTCGAACGGCCAGAGCGCGATCGCGCTGGTGGCGGACCCGGACGCCCTCACCGCCGGGATGTACACCTTCTACGGCCGCTACGTGGGCTTCGACGGGCGGGACAACCGGGTCCCTCTCTCCAGCCTCTACTACGCTCGCTACGTGAACGGCGGCACCTTCTCCGGCGGCACCGACCTGATCGTCTGGCGGGACAACCGCCGCACCGCGGTCGACACGAGCGCGTGCGGCCAGGCACCGAGCTGGTCGCCGCTGGGCGAGATGCAGCTCGTCACCTTCGACGAGGAGGAGAACCCGAAGGAGGTCGCCAACAGCAACGCCTTCCCGGTGGTGACCCAGAAGGTGCACGTCGGCGGTCCCTCGCTGCCGATCTCCCAGCCCTTCGGCTGGCTGATGCTCGACCTCTGGCACAAGGACTCCACCCACGCCCAGGCCTGGGTCGGCGTCTGGATGACCGCCGAGGGGCACTTCAGCTCCGGGGCGGAGGCGCTGCGGGCGGACGATCTGTGCAACTTCGGGCCGTAGGCGGTCCAAGCCTTCGGTGCCCTCTGGGGTAGGAAACCCTGGACGCAGGTTTACTCGATATCCAACGCCACATCCAACCCCGGCGCGCTGTGGGTGAGCCACCCCATCGACAGCAGATCCACCCCGGTCGCCGCGATCGCTCCCGCCGTCTTCGGGTTGATCCCGCCGGAGGCCTCGGTGATCGCCCGCCCCTTGGCCATCGCCACCGCCTCCCGCAGCGTCTCCAGGGACATGTTGTCCAGGAGGACCACGTCCGCCCCGAGATCCAGGGCCTCGCGGAGCTGGTCCAGGGAGTCCACCTCGACCTCGATCTTCACCAAGTGCCCCACGTGACGGCGGGCGCGCTCGACGGCCGGGCGGATCCCGCCGGCGAGGGCGATGTGGTTGTCCTTGATCAGGACGGCGTCGTCCAGCCCGAAGCGGTGGTTGTGCCCGCCGCCGCAGCGGACGGCATATTTTTCAAGGGCGCGGAGCCCGGGGGTGGTCTTGCGGGTGCAGACGATGTGGGCGCCGTGCGGCTCGACCAGCCTCTGCATGTCGCGCGTGGCCGTGGCGATGCCGCAGAGCCTGCCCAGGAGGTTGAGCGCCGTGCGCTCGGCCGAGAGGAGCGAGCGGGCAGGCCCCCGGACCGTGGCGAGCACCGTCCCCGCCTCCACGTCCTCGCCGTCCGAAACGGAGGGCGCGATCTCGATCGTGGAGTCGAGCAGCCGGAAGGCGGAGAGGGCGACGAGGAGCCCCGCCACCCGGCCGGCGGCGCGCGCCACCACCTGGGCCTCGGCCCTCTGGTGGGCGGGCAGGATGGCGTCGCTCGTCAGGTCCCCGGCGCGGCCGAGGTCCTCCTCCAGGGCCCGGCGGACCAGGGGCTCGTAAAGGAGAGGGTAGAGCTGCGGGAGATGGACGGTCGGCGAGCCTTGACTCAAGACCGGGCTCAAGACCGGCCCCCCGCGGTCGCCAGGGCCGGCGCGACGATCTCGGAAGGCTCGAAGCGGGCTCCACCGTCGGGAGCCGCGGTGAGGAACAGCCGCCGTCGCCAAGCGGGGCTCGGCACAGGATAGTCCGAGCGATAGTGGCCGCCCCGGCTCTCCCGGCGCTCCAGGGCCGCGGCGGCGAGCAGCCGGGCGACGCCCAGGAGGTTCCGCGCCTCTCCGGAGGCCTGGGGGTGGGCCGCGGCGAGCCGCTTCAGCTCATGGACCGCGAAAGAGAGGCCCGCCTCGTCGCGCGCCAGGCCCACCTTCTCCCACATCAGCCGCCGCACGGCGCGGGTGAGCTCGGCGTCCCCCGGCACGGAAAGGCCCAGTGGAGCGCCGGCCATGCGGACGCGCGGGGTCCGGCCCGCGGGGAGCCCGGCGCGCAGATCGTCCGCCACGCGGGCGCCGAAGACCAGGGCCTCCAGCAGCGAGTTGCTCGCCAGGCGGTTGGCGCCGTGAGCGCCGGTGGCGGTGACCTCGCCGCAGGCCCAGAGCCCGGAAAGCGAGGTGCGGCCGTTCTCGTCCACCGCGATGCCGCCCATGTGGTAATGGGCGGCCGGCGCCACCGGGATCGGCTGCGTCCGCGGATCGAGCCCGTGCTCCTGGCAGAGGTGGAACACGGTGGGGAAATGCTCGGGAAATTCCTCCCCCACCGCCTTCGTGGCGTCGAGGAAGACGCGGTGGCCGGCCCTGAGCTGGCGCCAGATCGCCCGCGCCACCACGTCGCGGGGGGCGAGCTCGGCGTCGGGGTGCTCAGGTGACATGAAGCGGTCGCCGGTCTCGTCGATCAGCACCGCCCCCTCGCCCCGCAGGGCCTCGGTGAGCAGGGGCATGGGGTCGGCGCCCGTCGCGAGGGCCGTGGGATGGAACTGCACGAATTCCAGATCCACCAGCCGGGCCCCGGCGCGCGCCGCCATGGCGAGGCCGTCGCCGGTGGCCTCCTTGGGATTCGTCGTATGGAGATAGAGCCGCCCGAGACCGCCGGTGGCCAGCACCACCGCCGGGGCGAGATGGAGCACGCGGCGGCCGTCCGAATGAACGGCCAGCAGGCCCACCAGCTGGCCGTCCTCCACCGCCAGGTCGATCGCGAAAGCCTCGTCCACCACCCGCACCTCGGGGGCGCGGCGCACCGCCTCCACCAGGGTGCGCACCACCTCGGCGCCGGTGGCGTCGCGGGCGTGGAGGATGCGGCGGCGGCTGTGGGCGGCCTCGCGGCCGAGGGAGAGCCCGCCGGTGTCGTCGAGATCGAAATGGGCGCCCAGGGCGAGCAGGGCCTTCACCCGCTCCGGACCCTCGGCGGTCAGGATGTCCACCACGTGGGGATCGTTCAGCCCGGCGCCGGCCGCCATCGTATCGGCGGCGTGGAGGGCCGGCGCGTCGTCGCGGCCCACGGCGGCGGCGATCCCGCCCTGCGCCCAGGGGCTCGATCCGCCGGTGCCCAGGCGTGCCTTGGTCAGCACCGTGCAGCGCAGGGGGGCGGCTCCGAGCGCGGCCGTCAGGCCCGCCGCGCCGCTCCCCACCACCAGGACCTCGGAACGCGAGACGCCGTCGACTCCCTGGCCGTGACCGCTGCGGATGCCGATCATTTGGCCTCCCTCCTGCCCACCGCCAGCATCCGCTCGACCGCCACCCGGGCGCGCCGGCTGACCTCGGGATCGACCTCGACCTTGGTCTCCATCGTCCGCAGCGAGCGCAGGATCTTGGGCAGGGTGATCCGCTTCATGTGCGGGCAGAGGTTGCAGGGGCGGATGAACTCGACGTCCGGATACTCGACGGCGACGTTGTCGCTCATCGAGCACTCGGTGACCATCACCACCCGCCGCGGCCGGGCCTCGCCCACGTGGCGGATCATCGCCGCGGTCGAGCCCACGAAATCGGCCTCGGCCAGCACGTCCGGCGGGCACTCGGGGTGGGCCAGGATCTCGACGCCGTCCCCCTGTGCCGCTCGATAGGCGCGCAGCTCCTTGCCCGTGAAGCGCTCGTGCACCTCGCAATGCCCCTTCCAGAGGATGATCTGGACGTCGGTCTGCGAGGCCACGTATTTGCCCAGGAACTCGTCGGGCAGGAAGATCACCCGGTCGACGCCCAGCGACTCGACCACCGCCACCGCGTTGGCCGAGGTGCAGCAGATGTCCGACTCGGCCTTCACCGCCGCCGAGGTGTTGACGTAGGTCACCACCGGCACGCCGGGATAGCGCCGCCGGAGCAGGCGGATGTCGTCCGCGGTGATCGAGGCCGCCAGCGAGCAGCCGGCCTGGGGGTCGGGGATCAGCACCGTCTTCTCGGGCGAGAGGATCTTCGCCGTCTCGGCCATGAAGTGGACGCCGGCCAGCACGATGACGTCCGCGTCGGTCTTCGCCCCCTGCTGGGCCAGGGCGAGCGAGTCGCCCACGAAATCGGCCACCCCGTGGAAGATCTCCGGAGTCTGGTAGTTGTGGGCGAGCACGACGGCGTTCCTCTGCCGTTTGAGCTCGTTGATGGCGGCGATATAGGGAGCGTGGACCGGCCACTCCAGGTCCGGAATCACCGGGCGCACCTTCTCGTGGATGGCGGCGGTCGCCCGCGCCACCTCCGGCGTGTAGTCGAGCGCGGTGTAAGGCCGAGAAGTCTCCAGGTTCATCGGGTTGTCCCCCATGTCCGGGCCCTATGCTCAATTTGAGCATATAGAGCCTATAAGAAAGGGCCGGTCGCTGCCGGCCAAGGCTTATACTAGAACTGAGTATAACGAGTTGTCAAGACCTTGTGGCGGATGTAACGGTCCGGGATCGCCGGGGCGTCATTTCCGCCGCTCATCCGGTACAACAAGATTCGGAGGGAAAATCTGCCTGGGAGGGGCTCTCTTCAGTAATCCTGAAACACCTCTGCTGTAGGAGAGACCCCGAGTCTCGCAACGGCCCAAAGGAGAGAGCCCAATGAAGAAGCTGCTGCAACTGACCGCCCTGCTGGGATTGACGGCCCTGGCGATCGTGAGCCGGCCCGCCCTCGCCTCCCCCCTGTGCGACAGCATCCACGGCACGTCCTGCCCCACGGTGGGCGCCAAGACCAGCTGCACGACCTCGGATGGCTTCCCCTCCACCTGCACCTGCTCCAGCAGCCATCTCTGGCGCTGCCTACTGTAGACACCATGGCACCGGGCGGCCCTTCACCGGGCCGCCTGGTATCCTCATGATAAAGTTCCAGTGAAGGGCCTTCGCCGGAGGTAAAAGCATGACCCCGATTCCCGCCGTCATCTTTGAGGAGGATATGGTCCTCCCGGCCGGTATCTCCGACCTCGACGGCTTCCGCCGGTGGACGCGGGACGAGGCCTTCCCCGAGCGCGGCCGGATCGATTACCTGGCCGGTACCGTGGAGGTGGACCTGAGCCCCGAAGACCTCTACACCCATGGCGTGGTCAAGACGGCCTTTACCGCCCGGCTGTACCCCCTGATCGTGGACACCGGCCGGGGCAACCTGTTCTCCGACCGCACCCGGATCGTCTCGCCGGCGGCAAAGCTGTCCGCCGAGCCGGACGTGGTGGCCGTGCTCTGGGAGTCGCTACGCCAGGGACGCATCCGCGAGGTCCCCCGAGCGAAGGGGGAAGAGCGGTTCATCGAGCTCGAAGGCGCGCCGGACCTCGTCGTCGAGATCGTCAGCGACTCCTCCGAGCGCAAGGACCTCGAGCGCCTCCCCAGGCTCTACGCCGCCGCGGGCGCCCCTGAGCTCTGGCTGGCCGACGCCCGTGGCACGGACCTCCTCTTCGAGATCCGGACCCTCGGCCCCGCCGGTTACGAGCGCCAGCCGGCGGACCCGGAAGGCTGGCGCCGCTCCCCCCTGCTGGACCGCCGCGTCCGGCTCGTCCGCCGCCTCAACGAATTCTCCCGCTGGGTGTACGACCTCGAGACCCGGACCTAAAACCAGCGAGGATCCAAAAGGCTCCAAGGACCACCTTTCGTCCTTGCTGTCCTTGCAGTCCTTTGGGTCCCCACCCCGCCGGCGTAGCTCCACTCCACCCCAACGTTCTTTTGTTGATCGTAGGAATGGTTACGTTCGCGCGCGGGCTGAGGCCGGAGGCCGATGCCCTGGGTTGGGAAGGCACAACAATCCCAGCGGCCTGAGAGGGTGTCTCGAAAGGCCCCTGAGCGCTGGGAGGTCGTCGTACCAGTGGGGGAATGTTCCGTCCGCCCTGGGGAAGCTCTCCCCGCCGGGAACGATAGCTCCGGCGAAAAAGGGCGAGGCCTCCCCTTTTCCGGGGAGCCGCTCCCGGACCGGGGAGGACGTTCCAGACCTCGGGGGAATGTTCCG
>DASXJP010000074.1:0-2930 GCA_036497345.1 Thermoanaerobaculia bacterium | reverse complement strand
GCCAGCTCGTTGGCCGTCCACGTGCCGGTGATCCGTCCGTTGGCCACGGCCCCCAGCCAGACGCTGTCGGTGCCCCCCTGGGCGTCGATCCGCAGCAACCGCAGATTGCCGGCGGCAAAGGTACCGCGGAACGAGCCCGAGGTGCCACCGTCGATCTTGTAGGTCCCGTTGACGACGGTGCCGTCGAGACGGAAGTCGAAGGTGGCGGTGGCGTTCATCGGCAGGATGGCGACCCGCCAGCGGCCGGACACCGCGTCGGCCGCGCGCACGGGCGCGCCGGTGTCCCCTTCCAGCAGGGCGATGCGCCGCAGCCGTTCCTGGAGCTTCTCGATCTGGAGGTTGAGCTTGTCCTCGGCGGCGTGGGCGGTGCCGCGCGCCACCGCCAGCTCATCCTGCAGGCTCTCCAGCGACCCCAGGGAGACGGCGTCGGAGGCGAGCGCCTGGTCGAGGCGGCTGAGGACGTCGGCCACCCGCTGGCTCGCCGACCGTTCCTGGTTGCGCGTCTGGTTGTAGGCGAGGAGGTCGAGCAAGAGGAGCCGCTGCTCCAGCCGGAGCTCCACCTGGTTGGCGGCCGGCGGCGTCGGCGCCGCGGGCTCGTCCTGGGCGGCGGTCGCCAGCGGAAGGAGAAGAGCGAGGAGAAGGGCCAGGGCTGCGGTCGTGCGGCTCATGAGCGAACGATTCTAGCAGGGTCTCCCGCGGGGGTCCCCGCCCGGGCCCTCATCACCCCGGCCCTCTTCTCCCGTCCCCTCCCGCCCTCCCGCACCGGGAGAAGAGGGAGAAAAACCAAAAACAGCATCGAAACGGGTCCTTCTCCCCTCTCCCGGTGAGGGAGGGCGGGAGGGGACGGGAGAGGGGCGGGGGTGAGGGCGCAAGAAAAAAGCCGCTCCGGAGAGCGGCTTTTTTCTCTACCCCTTGGGCGTCCGATGAGATGGGATCAGCTCGCGATCCTGCGCTGACGCTTCTCCAGGCTGGAGTTGAGCGCCTGCTCGACAAGATCTTCGGCCTCACGCTCGTTGATGCTCTTGACGTGGGCCACTTCGCTGACGATGAAGTACTTGGCGCGCTCGTACATCTTCTTTTCGCGGAACGAGAGGCTCTTGCGCTGCGAGACGAGTCGCAGGTTCTTGAGCACCTCGGCCACGTCCGTCAAACGGCCGGTCTTCATCTTGTCGAGGTTCTGCTTGTACCGCCCCTTCCAGTCTTTGTAGGTGTCGATGTTGCCGTCCTCGAGGATGTCGAAGAGCGCCCGCACCTCCTTGGTGTGGCAGAGCGGACGCAGGCCCACCAGCTCGATGTTGGACTTCGGCACCATGACCTTGGAGTTGTTGGCGAGGAGACGTAGATGGAAATAAGTCTGCTCCACCCCATCGATATGGCCCGGCTCGATTTTTTCGACCAGGCTGACGCCGTGGTTGGGGTAAACCACCTTCTGACCGACTTTCAATGTCACGTCGAGACCCCCTTGGATTGACGCAAGAGACGAATGGAGCTGCGGACGTAAGGTAAGTCGCTGAGGGACTTCCGCTTACGTCGCTTGTTATACACCGGAACAAGCTCACGCGTCAACCACTTCTCCTGTTCTAAGGTGCTCACAAAGTTGTCACAGGCAGTGAAAAGGGCGTAAGGGAGGCGATATCTCCTGGGGGCTCAAGGACCTGCGCCGTCTGGCAGCATTCGCTGGAGCGCCGTCCGGACACCCGGTTGACACCTCGGGAGGGAGCCCCTAGGATTCCTTTCCTGCTTGCCGGAGTGGCGGAATGGCAGACGCAGCGGACTCAAAATCCGCCGCCCCCTGCGGGCGTGTGGGTTCGACTCCCATCTCCGGCACCAGATCCCTCCCTTGGCTGATTCCAGCTCGTCGGAGAGAGAGCCCCCTCTCTCCCGCGGGGAGAGAGGGGTTGGGGAGGGCCTCAGCTCTTGCCGTGGGCCACGTCGACCCGGGCGGCCATCTTGTCCGAGCCGTTCTCGACATAGGAGACGCGCACGTCGTCACCGACCTGGAGGTCGGAGAAGCTGAGCGTCTTGCTGACGTGCCCCACGTACTTGGTGTTGGCGTCGACCTTGAAGGTCGAGGTGTCGTTGCCGTGCTTGACGGTGAACGTCTGGGCCGTGGCGTCGACCGAGGTGATGTCGCCGTGGATGCGGTGGTAGTCCTTGGTGCTCGCCTTTTCGCCAGCGAAGGCCACCGTGGCGAGGACCAGCAGCAGGGTCAAACCCAAGACGATGTGCTTACGCATAGCTTTGATCTCCTTGGATGAAAGGCATCGCCGTGATGCCCTTTGGTGTCGGGTACTACATGACACTCCACGGATGCAATGCGCGGGCCAACTTCACTCGTAGCGCAACGCCTCGATGGGGTCGAGCCGCGACGCCTTGGCCGCCGGGTAGATGCCGAAGAAGATGCCGACACCGGCCGAGAAGCCGATGGCCAGCGCCACCGCCCAGACGGGGACGTGGGCGGGCGGGAAGCCGGGGATCAGCTTGGCCACCAGCGCTCCCAGGCCGTAGCCGATGGCGAGGCCGATGCCGCCGCCGATCAGCGACAGGGTGATCGCCTCGATGAGGAACTGGATGAGGACGTCCTGGCGGCGCGCCCCCACGGCCTTGCGCACGCCGATCTCGCGGGTGCGCTCGGTGACCGACACCAGCATGATGTTCATGATGCCGATGCCGCCCACCAGCAGGGCGATGCCCACCACCCCGCCGACCACGGCGGTGACGCTGCCCAGGACCTTGTTGACCGTCTTCAGGATCTCGTCCTGGGTCTGGATCTCGAAGTCGTCGGGCTCGCTGGCGGGGATCTTGTGGCGCTGGCGCAGCAGGCGGCCGATGCCGTCCTTGACCTGCTCCACCCGCTCGGTCCCGCTCGCCTGGAGGCGGATCTGCACCTGGTCGGCGGCGTTCCTGCCGAACAGGTTGACCGCCGAGCT
>DASXJP010000073.1:0-3671 GCA_036497345.1 Thermoanaerobaculia bacterium | reverse complement strand
CCCCACCGGCGTCGGCAAGACCGAGATCGCCCGCCGGCTGGCGCGCCTGGCCCGGGCGCCCTTCCTCAAGGTCGAGGCGAGCAAGTTCACCGAGGTCGGCTACGTCGGCCGCGACGTCGAGTCGATGGTGCGCGACCTGGTGGAGATCGCCGTCACCATGGTGCGGGAGGAGAGGCGGGAGGCGGTGCGCGCGGAGGCCGCCACGCGCGCCGAGGACCGCCTGCTCCAGCTCCTGGTGCCGCCGCGGCCGATCAACGCCTATCTGCGCCACGAGGAAGAGAACGAGGACGAGCTCAACGAGACGCGGGAGAAGTTCCGCAAGAAGCTCCGCGCCGGCGCCCTCGACGGCCGCAAGGTCGAGATCGAGGTCGACGAGACCCCCTCCTCCAGCCTGGAGATGTTCACCCCCCAGGGGGTGGAGGAGGTGGGAATCAACATCAAGGAGATGCTCCCCGGGCTCTTCGGCCGCAAGAAGCGGCAGCAGGTCACGGTGGCCGAGGCGCGCGAGATCCTCCAGCAGCAGGAGACCGAGAAGCTGATCGACCGCGCCCTGGTCGCGCGCGAGGCGCGCCAGCGCGTCGAGCAGGGGGGGCTGATCTTCCTCGACGAGATCGACAAGATCGCCGGCCGCGAAGGGGGGCGGGGCCCCGACATCTCGCGCGAGGGGGTGCAGCGCGACCTGCTGCCGATCGTCGAGGGGACGAACGTCTCGACCAAGCACGGCATGGTGAAGACGGACCACATCCTCTTCATCGCCGCCGGCGCCTTCCACGTCAGCAAGCCGTCGGACCTGATCCCGGAGCTGCAGGGGCGCTTCCCCATCCGGGTCGAGCTCGACGCGCTGACCGAGCAGGATTTCGTGCGCATCCTCACCGAGCCCGAGACGGCGCTGACCAAGCAGTATTCGGCGCTGCTCTCGACCGAGGGGGTCAACCTGGAGTTCACCTCCGACGCGGTGGCGGAGATCGCCCGCCTCGCCGTGGAGGTGAACTCCTCGACCGAGAACATCGGCGCGCGCCGGCTCTCGACGCTCATGGAGCGCCTGCTCGACGAGGTCTCCTTCGAGGCCCCCGACATGTCGGGCACGCCGGTGAAGGTCGACGGCGAATACGTCCGCCGGGTGCTCTCCGGCATTGTCCAGGACCAGGATCTCTCACGCTATGTCCTCTAGACTGCGACAGGATGCTGTAGGGGCGGCCCTGTGTGGCCGCCCTGTTTCCCGACGGGCAGGGCGCCCACATAGGGGCGCCCCTACATTCCTGATCCTCGCAGCCTTCGTCTCTCTCCTCGGCTGCGGCAAGCAGGGTCCCCCGCTCCCTCCCCTGCGCAACGTGCCGGCGCCGGTGAAGGACCTCACGGTCGTCCAGCAGGGCTCGCAGATCCTGCTCAGCTTCACCTATCCGACCGTCACCCCGGCCGGCACCGCGCTCGGCGGCATCTCCGCCGTCGAGATCTGGTCGGTCGGCCGCCCGGCGCCGGGCGGCAAGGCCAGCCCTCTGGACGTCAAGGAGCTCGCCCCGGTGGCGAAGCCGGTGCAGAAGATCGCCGGCGCGGACCTGACGTCCGCCACCAACGGCAGCCGGATCGACATCTCGCTCCCGCTTCCTCCGACCACGACCACCGCCCCGGCTCCCGCCACCACGCCGGCTCCGGCTCCGGCGCCTGGCACGGCCCCGGCGGCTCCGGCCGAGCCGGTGCCGCTGGCGGCCTACTTCTCTGTCCGCACTTTCGGCAAGGACGGGGACCGGTCGGACTTCTCGAACGTCGTCGCGGTGGTCCCCAAGGCGCCGCCGGCGGCCCCCCAGCAGGTCACGGCCACGGCGCGCGGGGACGGCATCCTGGTCGAGTGGACGCCGGTGGCGGGGACGGTGGTGGGGTACAACATCTACCGCCGGGGCTCCACGGAGCGCGCCAACGCCAAGCCGGTCCACACGGCTGGACCCACCGAGAAGAGCTGGCTCGACACTTCGGCCCGGTTCGGCAACGGCTACATCTACAGCGTGACGGCGCTCTCCCAGGTCCAGCCGCCGATCGAGAGCGCCATCGCCGCCGAGCGCGAGGTGCGCTACGTCGACCGCTTCCCGCCGCCCGCGCCCACCGAGCTGGTGGCGCTGGCCGAGGCGGGCCGGGTGCGCCTGGTCTGGCGCCCGAGCGAGGCCGAGGACGTGGCGGGCTACGTCGTCTATCGCAAGGTGGACGGCGGATTCGAGCGCGTGACGCCGCAGCCGGTCGTCGCCGCCGAGTACGTGGACACCGCCGTGGCCGCCGGCAAGATCTACGTCTACCGGGTCACCGCGGTCGACCAGACGGGCAACGAGAGCGGGCCGGGCAACGAGGTCCGGGCCGAGGTGCCGTGAGCCGCTTCTACAAGCTCTCCGGCAGCGGCAACGACTTCCTGGCCCTGGCGGAGCCCGCGGAGACCCCCGATCCTGAGACGATCCGCGCCTGGTGCCAGCGCGGCGTCTCGCTCGGGGGGGACGGCCTGTTCCTCCTGCGGCGGGCGGCGGGCGGTGCGACGATGGAGTACTTCAACGCCGACGGCTATGCCGCCGATCTCTGCCTGAACGGCACCCGCTGCGCCGCCCAGCTCGCCTTCCATCTTGATTGGGCAAAAGAAACGGTCCGCCTGCGCACGGGCGCCGGCGAGGTCTTCGCCCGGCGGGTCGACGAATCGCGCGTGGCGGTGGAGCTCCCCGTGCCCGCGGAGCCGCCGCGGGAGATGACTGTCGAGGCCGGCGGCGCGTCCTGGACCGGCTACCGGCTCCTCGTCGGGGTCCCCCATTTCGTGGTGCCCTGGGCCTCGGGGCTCGAAACCGTGCCCGTGCGCGAGCTCGGGGCGCTGCTCCGCCGTCACCCCGCCTTCGGCCCGCCGGGGACCAACGTCAATTTCGTCCGCTTTCCCAGTCAGGACCGGATAGAAATCCGGACGTTCGAGCGAGGGGTGGAGGACGAGACCCTCTCCTGCGGCACCGGGGTGCTGGCGGGCTCCGCCGTGGGGGTCTTCCTGGGCCGGGCCCGGTTCCCTCTCCGCGTCACCACCCAGGGGGGATTCGAGCTGGAGGTCACGGATCTGCCGGGCTGGCGCTGGTCTCTCGCCGGCGATGCCCGCGTGGTCGCCGAGGGGGAGCTGCTCGCCGGCGCGCTGGCCAGCCCCGCCCCGCCGCCCTGGGCCGAAACCGGCGCCCCTCTCGCCTGATCGCCACGGATTCGTTATTCTTTCGCGGGCCGGCCGCTATTTCAGGACCGGCCGCGTTCTTGCACATGCCGTCCAACGGAGGGGTCGATCGGATGAGGGGACAGCTTCGGGTCGCGGCCATCGTGCCGGCCTACAACGAGGGTGCCACCCTCCACGAGGTCCTCTCGGTGCTCGCGGCGACGCCAGCGGTCGGCGAGGTCCTCGTGGTCTCCGACGGCTCGACGGACGACACGGTCGAGATCGCCCGCTCGCTGGGGTTGCGGACCATCCACCTGCGCCAGAACCAGGGGAAGGGGAGGGCGATGGAGATCGGCGTCGCCCATACCGATGCCGAGGTCCTCCTCTTCGTCGACGCCGACATCCTGAACCTCACGGTCGACCTGATCCAGCGGCTGATCGAGCCGGTCCTCTCCGGCCGCTCGGACATGAACGTCGGCATCCGCCACCGGGGACGGCCGCTCAATGCCATCCAGGA
>DASXJP010000072.1:0-1942 GCA_036497345.1 Thermoanaerobaculia bacterium | reverse complement strand
GAGGGTCTTGCGCACCAGGAACCGCACCGGTGCCGCGGCGAAGGCGGCCAGGGGGCCGGAAGCAGAGAGGAGCTCGTCGCGGTGGGTGGCGAGGAGGCGGGCCATGCGCCAGAACCCCTCGACGATCTCCCCGCTGTAGGCGCCGAGGTCGACCCCGGCGCCCTGGAGAGTCGGGAGGTGGTCGCCGTCCAGGGGAATGGCGAGGGCCTGGCGGGAGAAACGCATCCGGTCCGTCCCCGTGCCCTCGACTCGCAGGATCGGCCGGGGCAGGATCTGTCCGTCCGCCGCGGCCAGGCCGGAAAAATCGATGCCCGCCTCACCCGGCAACGCCCCCCAATCCGCCATCGGCAGCAAGCCGATACGCAGCACGGTGTCGGGGAGGACAGGGTCCTCTTCCGTGCGCCCCAGGGTCTCGTCCAGGGGGTGCAGCAGCGCCTCCAGGTCCACCAGGACCGGATGCTCCCCCACCGCGATCAGGTTCTCGTGGTGCATGTCGATGGCCGACAGGGCATAGAGGAGGGCGAGATAGCCGCCCTGGCGCAGGTAGAAGCGCTCGACCTCCTCGGCGCTCGCGCAGGGAGTCGGCGCCACGCGCTCGGCCCAGCCGTGCCCGCCGGCGTCCAGGATCCGCAGGCGGCGAAAGGCCGGGACGAAGCCACGGGCGCCGATCCACTCCAGGAGATCCTGGAAAGCCGCGTCGACCTTCATCGATCGTGGCTTGTACGCGAGCCCGAGCCCGGAATCGAAGGCGAGGAGCGCCACCGACCTCCCCCCTCGATGGGTGTCACCCTGGCCGGTGCGGAGCTCGGTCAGAATGCCCAGGCCGCGGCCGGACGAGAAGGCTTCGCGGAGCTCTTCCGCGTCGGCGGCCAAGTGGCCGAGGATCTCCAGGTTGTAGCCCACCCATCGCGTGGTGGTCTCGACGACCTGGCGCGCGAGCACCGGGTACTGGTGCAGCAGCCTGAGGGCGACCGCCGGGTCGCGCAGCGAATCGACGAAGCTCTGGAACCGTTCTTCCGAGGTCACCCCGGTCAACTGCCCGGCATGGCCCGCTAGGTGGAGCTCCAGGGCCAGGGTGCGAGTGAGGAGGTTCAGGAGCGGCCGCGGCGGATTGCGCGCCAGCAGACCGCCGGCGGTCGCCGGATCGAAAGGCGGCGAGGGAAAGCGTTCCGCCAACTCGCGAAGGCCGGCGGTCAGGTCGGAGTAAGCCGCGTCGAGGAGCGGGCGGATCACTTCGAGGAGGCCCGCCTGAGGGCTGCCGTCGAGGAGCTCGGGAGAGAGGGGGAACCGAGCGGCCGGCGGAGTCGTCCAGGCGCGCTCCAGTTGGACGAGCCACCCCGGGCGCTCCTCCACCCGGGCGGCGATGGCCTCCCGCGGCTCGCCGAGGATGTGAAGGAGGTCGCCCACCCCGATCCCTTCCCGCGCGAGGCGGCGCTGGAAAAAACCGTCCTGTCCGAAGGGGTTCTGCGCCTGCCACCGGGCGAGGCGGCGCGCGGCGCGTTCGGCGTCCTCCGGCTGCGCGCGCACGCCGGCGGCCCGCCAACCGGCCGCCCGCTCGCTCAGGGTGAGCGCTCCGGACCAACTGGCGAGAGAGAAACGGTCGGGCTCGGCCAAGGCGATCTCCTTAAGGTCCGTTTACATCCACATTACAAACGGTGCTGCAAGCAAGCCGGGGCGTGACGGGACAGCCATCCGCCGCGGACACCTGCCGCCGGGCGGCGGCAGGCCGTGCTCCTCGGGGAGCTGCCATGCCCGGGAGGCAGGGGCGCGCCGTTCCGGGGCTCTCTCCCTAGGAGAGCGGGCGCCGTGGAAGGGCGGTATGATGCTTGCTCAACCCGTCGCCGTCCATCAAATCGAAACCACTCTTCAGGAGGGTAAGGCCATGCCAGCCACAGCCACCGTCGAGCCAGTGACCATCGAGTCAGCAATCAGCTCGCCCCTG
>DASXJP010000071.1:0-4187 GCA_036497345.1 Thermoanaerobaculia bacterium | reverse complement strand
ATCGCCCCGGCCTCCGCCGCCCCGGCCCCGGCCCCTGCCCCTGCCGCCTCCACCGCCAACGTTCCGCAGTACACGATCGACCAGTTCCTGGCCACCACCACCTGGAGGGGCAGCTGGCTCTCGCCCGACGGCAAGCAGTTGCTGGTGAGCGGCAACGGCATCGTGGGCAACTGGGTTTTCCGCACGGAGCTCTTCGAGCCGAGCACGATCCAGAGGCTGGCCCAGGGCTTCAAGGCCATGGCGGCGCAGATCGTGCTGAATCCCGAATGCCGCCTGGACGATCTGAGCCTGGCCCCGGAGGCGGAGCGGGTCGACCGTGACAGGAAGAGACGGGAGAGGGAGCTCCGGCTCCTGAGCCTCAGGAGCGCTGGCAACCGGACCGGTGTCGCGGTGGCCGAAGCGAGCTCGGAGGAGGGATCGCGATGACCACTGCTGCCTCGGTCGGCTTTGAGCTTTCGGCCCAACAGAAACGGCTCTGGGAGCTGCAGGGGCAGATGGGCTGCTGCTGCGTACAGCACGCGTTGCGCATCGACGGTGGCGTGCAGGCGCCGCGGCTCGCGAGAGCCATCCGCACGGTGATGGTGAGGCACGAGATCCTGCGGACGACGTTTCACCGTCGCCCGGGAAGGCTCCCCCTCCAGGTCATCGCACCCACCGTTCAGCCCGGGGAGAGCGTGCTGGTCGAGACCGGCGGCGGCAGCTCCCCTCCGGACCTCGACGCGCTGCTGGCGCGGCAGCGTACCGTGCCCTTCGACCTCGCCGGCGGGCCGCCGTTGCGCGCTGAGCTGGTGGCGGGCGCGGCGGGGGAAAGCTACCTTCTGCTCACCCTGTCCGCGCTCTGCGGCGACGGCGCGAGCCTGCTGCGGCTCGCGGCCGAGATCGCGAGCTTGTATCCGCAGCGCGCGAGCGGAGCGGAGGCGGCGGAGACGGACGAGCCTCTCCAGTATGTGAGCTACTCCGCCTGGCAGCAGGAGCTCGCCAGTGGGGAGGATCCTGAAACCCTGGAAGGCCTGGCCTATTGGCGCCGCCACGAACCCCTGATGCGGGAGCCTGTCGAGCTCCCCTGGGAGCGGACCCAAGAGTGGGCCGCATTCCAGCCGGCGATCTACCGCTGGTGCGTCGCGCCCGCGGTGAGGAGCCGGGCCGAGGCGGCGGCGCGGCGATACGAGGCGAGCCTGGCGGACGTCCTCCTCGCCGCCTGGGCGGTCCTGGTGTGGCGCAGCACCGGCAAGGAGAGTTTCGTCGTCGGCAATCTGCAGGACGGCCGGAAGCTCGCGGGCCTGCAGGAGGCCGTGGGCGCCTACGCCGCCTACCTGCCGCTGCGCTGCGACTTCCGCGGCGATCGGCGCTTCTGCGACGTGCTTGCAGCCGTCCGCGACGCCGGACGGAAGAGCCGCGGATGGGAGGAGCTCGGCCCAGGGTACATGGCGAGCCTCGATCCACCGCCGTCGTTCGCTGTGGGCTTCGACTTCGTCGCCTGGCCCGCCCCTTGGGAGGTGGGGGGAATCTCCTTCTCGCTGGCGCGGCGGCTCGTCTGTGCCGAGCGGCTCAAGGCTCACCTGACCGGCTGCGACGACGGCAGCGAGCTGAGACTCGAGCTCCTGACCGACCGCGACCTCCTCGCGGCGCTCGACGTCCGCAGCCTTGCGGAAGGCCTCTCAGCGGTCCTGGGCAGCGCGGTGCTGGACCCGGAGGCCCGCGTGGACCACCTCGCGACCCTGCAGGAGGCGGCAAGGCATCGCCTGCTGATCGAGCTCAACGACAGCGAGGCGGCGCTCGGCGACAGCGTCGCCATCCATCGGCTGTTCGAGGCGCAGGCGGCGGCCCTCGGGAGCGCCGATGCGGTCGTCTATGAGGAGCGCCGGCTCAGCTATGCCGAGCTCGACGCGCGGGCCAATCGGCTGGCGCATTACCTGCGGGCACGCGGCGTGGGCCCGGAAAGCACCGTCGCCCTGCTCCTCGACCGCTCGCCGGAGATGGTGGTGGGCCTCCTCGGTACCCTCAAGGCGGGCGGGGCCTACGTGCCGCTAGACGTCCTCTCGCCGACCCCGCGGCTGCGTCTCATGCTCGACGAAGTGCAGCCGCGAGCCATCCTGACGCAGGAGATGTTGGCCGATCGCCTGCCGGCGGACGCCCGCGGCGTCGTGCGGATCGATGCGGACTGGCCGGCGATCGCGCAGGAGAGTCCCGAATGCCTGCCTGATACGGTCGACCCCGCGAGCCTGCTGTACGTGCTCTTCACCTCCGGCTCCACTGGCCGGCCCAAAGGCGTCGCGATCGAGCACCGCCAGATGTTGAATTACCTGCGCGGCATCCTCGACCAGCTGGACGTCCCCCCGCGCTCGAGCTTCGTCATGGTCTCGACGTTCGGCGCCGACCTGGGAAACACGGCGCTCTTCCCGTCGCTGTGCTCCGGCGGCTGCCTGCACATCCTTTCGGAAGAGCGCGCCATGGACAGCGAAGGGTTCGCCGAGTACATGCGCCGCAGGCCCCTCGACCTGCTCAAGATCGTCCCCTCCCACCTCGCCTCGCTGCTCGCCGCCGGGTCGCCGGGAGATTCCCTGCCGCGCAAGTACCTCGTCCTGGGCGGCGAGGACCCGCCGATGGATCTGGTCCAGCGGATCGGAGCGGTGGAGAGCCCGCCCGCCATTCTCAACGAATACGGCCCCACCGAGACCACGGTGGGTATCGGCATGCATCGCTGGCAGGGTGGACAGGAGAGGGAGCGCGGACGCCTCCCCCTCGGGCGCCCGCTGGCCAACTACCGGATCTACCTGCTGGGCTGCGACCAGCAGCCGGTTGCGGCTGGCGTGCCTGGCGAGCTGTACGTCGGCGGCCTGGGGCTCGCCCGCGGTTATTTCGGTAGGCCGGATCTCACAGCGGAGCGATTCGTTCCGGACTCCCTCTCCGGTGAGGCCGGGAGCCGGCTCTACCGGACCGGCGATCTCGCGCGCTACTTGGTCGACGGCAGCCTGATGTTCCTCGGCAGGATCGACCACCAGCACAAGATCCGCGGCTTCCGCGTCGAGACCGGTGAGATCGAAGTCGTGCTACGCCAGCACGCGAAGGTGCGGGAGGCCGTGGTCGTCGTCCGCGAGGACCCGCCGAGAGGTCGGCGGCTGGTCGCCTATGTCGTGCCCCGGCGGGGGCAACCGCCGGAGAGCGAGGACCTACGGACCTTCCTCCGGGCAGCGCTGCCCGAGCACATGGTGCCCGCCGTCCTGATGCTGATCAAGGCGCTACCGCTCAATGTCAACGGTAAGGTCGATCGCTCCTCGCTGCCCGTACCGGAGGCCGGCGAGAAGGACGCGGTACCTCTCGTGCCGCCCCGCACCGCGCCGGAGGAACGGCTGCTGAGCATCTGGTCGGAGGTCCTCGGCCGCGGGGACCTCGGCGTGGCTCACAACTTCTTCCGCGTGGGAGGGGACTCGATCCTTGCCATCCAGGTGATCGCCAAAGCCCGCCAGGCCGGGATCTGGCTCAGCCCGCATCAGTTGTTCCGGCACCAGACGATCGGCGAGCTCGCCGCCGTCGCCAGGATCGTCGGCGCGATGACCTCCGCGCAGGAGGCCGTGACCGGGCCCGTGCCGTTGACCCCCATCCAGCACTGGTTCTTCGAAGCTTTCGCCGTCGATCGCCACCACTGGAATCAGGCGCTCGCCTTCGAGGTCGGCCAGCCTCTGGACGCCGCCAAGCTGCGGGTCGTATTCCACCGGCTGGTCGAGCATCACGACGCCCTGCGGACGCGCTTCACGCAGACCCAGGGCGCGTGGTCGCAGTCGGTCGCCGCTCCCGCCGCCGGGGATGCCGACGCCTTTTCCCTGATCGACCTGACGGCGCTGGCCGCAGAGGCCTGCCCCGCGAGCTTCACGGCCGCCGCCTCACGGCTCCAGGCGAGCTTCGACCTGGAGAGGGGGCCGCTCGTCAGGCTGGCGCTCTTCACCGGCCCGCACGGCTGGCAGCGGCTCTTCCTGGTCGCTCACCACCTGGTGATCGACGGCGTGTCGTGGCGCATCCTGCTCGCGGATCTCGTCGCCGCGTACCAGCAGATGCAGCGCGGCGAGACCGTCGAGCTCCCTCGCAAGACGACCTCGTTCAAGCGGTGGGCGGAGTATCTGGCGGAGCAGGTGCGCGCCGGCGCCTTCAGCGATGAGGGCGAGCACTGGCGCGAGGCGCGGGAAGAGGTG
>DASXJP010000070.1:0-19935 GCA_036497345.1 Thermoanaerobaculia bacterium | reverse complement strand
CGAAGAGCCGGTTGTTGAACGGCGCCCAGGGGTTGAAGAAGTGACCCGGCTCGCCGTGGGGGGCATAGAGGAGGTCGGTCTGGGGATCCATGACGGGAGCCTAGGGGTGGCCCCCGGCCCTCGCGAACGCCGCCCGGATCTCCTCCATCCGTTTCCGGTTCACCCCGAAGTCCTTGCGGCCCAGGCGCGAGGCGGAGCGGAAATGGATCTGCTTCGTACCCTCAGCGAAGACGAATTCGACGTCGTCCACGAAACGGAAGACCTTCGAGCGGCACTCCGCCTTGAGGTAGTGCGGCTCCAGGCCAGGGTCGCTGACGATCCGGGTCCGCGGATAGTCGCGTAATACCCGCAGGAGCCGCGCCCGCGCTTCGTCGAGCGAGCCCGTATAAGGGATGGGGTCCATGCGCTTTGACGACCCCGGCGGCGCCGCAGTGGAGACGCAGTTCGGGGTGCGCGGGCAGGGGGCCAGGCGGGAGGCAGGGTCGGTCGTCGCCATGAGATGGGATTGTAGGCCGCTTCCGCCTGATGCTCTATCATCTGCGATTCCGACGGAAGGAGAGGATGACGACATGCTGATGCTGGACGCCGAGACCCGGGGCGAGCTGTGGCGCCGCCTGGTGGAGGCGATCGAGTCCTATCTCAACGGGGTAGGGGAGGCCCGGGTGGCCCCGTCGCTCGACGTCGAGGCGATCCGCGGCGCGCTCGCCCCCTTCGACTTCGCTCGCCCCCTCGATCCCCTCGCGGCGCTGGATTTCGCGGTGGAGAGCCTCTGGAAGTGGCAGGTCCACACGCCGCATCCGCGCTATTTCGGGCTGTTCAACCCGGCGCCGACGACCATGGGCATCGCCGGGGACACCCTGGTGGCCGCCTTCAATCCGCAGCTCGCGGCGTGGAGCCACAGCCCGATCGCGGCCGAGATCGAGCAGCACCTGGTCCGGGCGCTGGGAGGCCGCTTCGGCTTCGATCCGGCCCGGGTGGAGGGGAATTTCACCTCCGGGGGAGCGGAGGCGAACCATACCGCCCTGCTGACCGCGCTCACCCGCGCCTTCCCCGAGATCGGCCGGCGCGGCATGCTCGCCCTGCGCAGCCAGCCGGTGCTCTACGTCTCGCCGGAGGCCCACCATTCGTTCCTCAAGGCGGCGCGCCTCTCCGGGATCGGCACCGAGGCGGTGCGCGAGGTGCGGGTCGATTCCAGCCTGCGGATGATCCCCGGAGACCTCGCCGCCAGGATCGAGGAGGATCGGAGCGCGGGGCACACCCCGTTCCTGGTGGTCGCCACCGTGGGCTCGACCAGCGCTGGCGCGATCGATCCGGTGGCCGAGATCGCCCAGGTGGCGGACGAGGCCGGCGGGCTCTGGCTCCACCTCGACGCGGCGTGGGGCGGCGCGGCGGCCCTGGTGCCGGAGCTGCGGCCGGTGCTCGACGGCGCCGCCCGCGCCGACTCGATCACCTTCGACGCCCACAAGTGGCTCTCGGTGCCGATGGGGGCGGGGGTCTACCTGACCCGCCATCCCGGCATCCTGGAGCGCACCTTCCGGGTGGCGGCCCGCTACATGCCGCGCGAGGGGGGCGCCCTGCCGGTGGCGGACCCCTACGCCCACTCCATGCAGTGGTCCCGCCGGTTCATCGGCCTCAAGCTCTTCCTCTCCCTGGCCGTCGCCGGCTGGGAGGGGTATGAGGAGGCGGTCCGCCGGCAGACGGAGATGGGGGACCGCCTCCGCGAGCGGCTGCGGGAGGCGGGGTGGACGATCGTCAACGACACGCCGCTCCCCGTGGTCTGCTTCGTCGATCCTGGCAAGGACGGGGGCAAGGACGGGCGCTCGGCGGCGTTCCTCGAGGCGGTGGCCACCCACGTGGTTGCCTCGGGGGAGGCCTGGATCAGCACCGTCTCGTTGGGGGAGGCGGGCCCCGCCCTGCGGGCCTGCGTCACCAACTACCGCACCGGTCCGGAGGATCTGGACGCGCTGGTGGCGGCCCTCGGCCGCGCCCGGCAGGCGGTGGAGACGGCGTGAGCCGAGGCATGCTACTCTTTCTCGTCCTTCTCCGGGGGATGTCCCGCCTGGGACGTTTTCGGCACTTAGGAGGGGGAACGAGAAGGAGAAACTCATGAGCTGGGAAGATAGAGAAGACACCACCATCTACAAGGTGGTGATGAATCACGAAGAGCAGTATTCGATCTGGCCCGCCCACCGCGAGAACCCTCTCGGCTGGAACGACGTGGGCAAGTCCGGCACCAAGCAGGAGTGCCTCGACTACATCAAGGAGGTCTGGACGGACATGCGCCCGCTCTCTCTCCGCAAGAAGATGGAGGAGATGGAGCGCGCCCGCCAGACGGGTCAGGAAGCCAACTGACTTGCGACCGAGCGGTAATCCTCCGGAGCGGTGGCTGGCCTACCGCGAAGTGAATCCCCGCGCCAGGATGCGGATGTTCTGCTTCCCCTACGCGGGAGGCGGTGCGTCCATCTACCGCGGCTGGGGGGCCTCGCTGCCCAACGATCTCGAGGTCTGCCCGGTGCAACTCCCGGGACGGGAGAGCCGGCTGCGGGAGCCCGCGTTCACCAGCATCGAGAGCATGGTGCCGGCGATCATCGACGCGCTCGCTCCGTATCTGAACCTCCCGTTCGTGCTCTTCGGCCACAGCATGGGAGCGGCGATCTCGTTCACGCTGGCGCGGGAGCTGCGCCGGCGTGGGAGCCCGCAGCCGCTGCACCTGTTCGTCTCCGGCCGCCGCGCGCCACACCTGCCGGCCCGTGAGGAGCCGATCCATCAGCTCCCCGATGCGGAGTTCATGGCCAAGCTCCGGGAGCTCAACGGCACGCCGGAGGAGGTGCTCCAGCACGAGGAGCTGATGAAGCTCCTGCTCCCCATCCTGCGCGCCGACTTCGGGGTCAACGAAATCTACGAATACACCGAGGAAGCGCCGTTGCAGGCCGGGATCTCGGCCTTCGGCGGCATCGGCGACAAGGACGTTCTCCGCGAGGACGTCGAGGCCTGGCGGCAGCACACCACCGGCCGGTTTCGCGCCCGGATGTTCCCCGGAGACCACTTCTTCATCCACGGCAACAAGGATCTCGTGCTCGAATCGGTGGCGCGCGATCTGGCG
This sequence comes from Thermoanaerobaculia bacterium, assembly GCA_036497345.1. Lineage (GTDB taxonomy): Bacteria > Acidobacteriota > Thermoanaerobaculia > Multivoradales > UBA5704 > DATARR01. The sequence continues at coordinate 16,832 of DASXJP010000070.1, read as the reverse complement.
GAGATCGCGGCGGCGGCCCCGCGGTCTCAGACCTGGTGACCGGCTTCCCGCCCCGCTCGCCCGCATCCGGCCTGGAGCTCGAGACCGGCGAGATCCACGTCTGGTCGGTCCGGCTCGATCCTCCCGCCGCCGAGGTCGAGCGTCTGGGGCGCGCGCTCTCCGTGGATGAATGGGAGCGCGCCAGCCGGTTCCGCTTCGAGAAACACCGGCGGCAGTACGTGGTGGGGCGCGGAGCGCTGCGCGCCCTGCTCGCCGCCTATCTGGGGGCCCGTCCGGAGGCGGTCCGCTTCCGTTACGGCCCGCGGGGAAAGCCCTTCCTCGAGTCACCGCTCGGCACCGGCGACTTGCAATTCAACCTCTCGAACTCCGACGAGATGGCCCTGGTGGGCTTCGTGAGGGGCCCCGAGATCGGCGTGGACATCGAGTACCTGAGACCCATGCCCGACTGCGAGCAGATCTCGGAGCGCTTCTTCTCGGAGAGCGAGCGGAAGGTGTTGCGGGAGATCCCCGGGCGTGCGAAGGAGGAGGCCTTCTTCAACTGCTGGACGCGGAAGGAGGCCTACCTCAAGGCGGTGGGGGAGGGGCTCGCGGCGCCGCTCGACTCCTTCGACGTCACCCTCGCCCCGGACGATCCGCCGCGCATGCTCACCCTCGAAGGGAACCCCGAACGGGCCGCCCGCTGGTTCTTCCACCACCTCGTGCCGGCGGAGATGTACGTCGGCGCCGTGGCGATCGAAGGGGGGACGTGGGAGGTGAAGGGGTGGGCGTTTGATCCGCCGGATCGGTCCGATCGGTCGGATCGGTCGGATCAACCTTGAAGTTGATCCCCGGGCTCAAGGCAGCACGGCCGCCGGAGCTCCCTTCTTCTCTTTCTCCTCTGCTCTCCCCGCCTTCCCCTCCAGCCAGGCCGCCAGGTGGGCCTTCTGCTCCGGGGTGGCGTCGGGCCGCGCCTCCAGCTTCCAGCGGTCCTTGGGCTTCTCCCCGAAGGTGACGGGCAGGCGCGTCAGACGCTCCCGCCGGGCCACCAGCAGGGTCGCCTTCCCGCCGGGACGGTAAACCTTGAGCCTCCCCTCCAGCCCGTCGGGCGGCACCCGGAAGTCGTCGATGGCGAGGATCTCGTCCCCCACGTTCACGCCGGCGTCGTAGGCGGGGGTGCCCCGTTTCACCGCGGTCACGGTGATCCGGCCGTCGTGGCTGCTCACGTCCATCCCCAGCCAGGCGGTGGGGAGCTCCTGGGGCTCGGCGTCCTTCTTCTCGGTCTTCTCCGCGTCGGGAGTGAAGCGCAGGCCGTACCAGTCGAGGGCCTCGGTGTAGTCGAGCTCCTCGGTCGTGTCCACGGCCTTGTGGAGCCAGTCGCCGAGGTCGGTCCCCGCCACCTCCCCGAAGGTCTTCCACAGCTCCTTGGGACGGTAGCCGCGCTCCCCCGAATAGCGCTGGAAGGCGAGGCGCATGGCGTCGTCGAGGCTCCGCCGGCCGCCGGTGGCGCGGCGGATGCGGGCGTCGAGCAGGAAGGCGACGATCTCCCCCTTGGTGTAGTAGCTGACCGTCGAGTTGCTCGAATTCTCGTCCCGCCGGTAGTACTTGATCCAGGCGTCGAACGAGGACTCGTCGAGCGGCTGGACCTGGCGGCCCGGCGTGGTCTGGAGCGCCTCGATCGACCCGCTCAGGCCCTTCAGGTATTCCTTGACGGTCGAGAAGCCCGCCCGGCGCACCATCAGGTCGCCGTAGTAGGAGGTGAAGCCCTCGGCCACCCAGAGGCCGCGGGTGTAGACCTCCCGCTCGTAGTCGAAGGGCCCGAGCTCGACCGGACGCAGCCGCTTGCCGTTCCAGGCGTGGAAGAATTCATGGGCCACCAGCCCCAGCCACTCGCGATACCCCTCGCGGGTGCGGGTGCGCCAGCGGGTGCTCATCAGGGTGCAGGCGTTCTTGTGCTCCAGCCCGCCGCCGTTTTCGGTGAGCAGGTTGAAGATCACGTAGCGCGGGTAGGGGGCGCCGCCCCAGAGATCGACCTCCGTCTGCACGATCTTTTGCGCGTCGGCCGCCGAGCGGGGGCCGTCCCACACCCCGTCCTCCCCCTCGTTGACCAGGAGATGGGGCTTGCCCGCGACCGCGAACGGATAGGTGCGCGCGTTGCCGGCGTAGATTGGAGAGTCGACCAGGGTGTCGAAATCCTCGGCCATGTAGGCGTGCTCGCCGCCTCCCGGGAGGGGAGCGAGCGGGCTCGCCGAGACCTTCCAGGCGGCCGGCGGCTCGAGCCGGACCTCATGCGGCCGCCGCCGACCGTCCGCCAGCGTCAGGAAGGTGGCGGCGCCATTGATCAGCGCGAAGCCGGAGTCGACGAAGTTGTTCCGCACCGACATCTCCCGCGAGTAGACCCGGTATTTGACGACCACCCGCGGGGCCTGCCGCGTCGCGATCCGCCAGCGGTTCTTGGCCGTCTTCTCGATGGAGAGCGGCTCTCCCGTCTCGGCGGCGGCCGTGACCTGCTCCAGGTTGCGGGCGTACTCCCGCAGGAGGTAGGAGCCCGGGGTCCAGACGGCCATCATCAGCTCGACCTCGGGGCGGCCGTCCGTGGGGACCCGCGCCTCGACCTCGATGTAGTGGGTCTGGGGGGCGGGAAAACGCAGGGTATACGCGATCGGCTCGGGCATCGGAGCTCCCGGGAGGCCGGCGCCGGAGAGCGCCAACGCGAGGACCAGGCAGGGGATCGTCTTCATCATCGGTGGAAGGCTATACTTTTTTCGATGGAAACCGCCCTTCTCCTCGATCTGGCCTCGGCCTTCGGCGATCTCCCGCCGGGGGAGCTGGAGGCGGCGCTGCGCGAGTCGCCCGTCGAGGGGCTGCCTGAGATCCGGCGGCGCTGGCGGGAGCGGCAGCGCCGTGGCGTTCCTGGAGAGGTGCCGTCCAGCCTGCCGCTGGTGACCGCGGGCCTGAGCCACGGTATCTCCCTGGTGGCCGACCTCTTCGGCGGCGAGGGGAAGGCGGTGGCGGTCCCCACCCCGTTCTGGGGGAATTACCGCCAGGCGTTCGCCCTGCGTACCGGGGCGAAGGTGCTCACCGCGCCCGCCTATGTGGATGGCCGATACAACCCGAGGGCGATCGCCGATGCCCTGGCCGGGCTGCCGGAGGGGGAGCCCGCCGTCGGGATGCTGAACATCCCCTCGAACCCCGGCAGCTACACGCCGGACCGGGAGGAGCGCCGGGCCACCGTCGAGTCGCTGCTCGCCGAGGCCGGGCGCCGGCCGCTGGTGATCGTCTGCGACGACGCCTACGCGGGGCTGGTCTTCGAGCCGGAGATCCCCCGCGAGTCGTTGTTCTGGGATCTGGCCGGGGCGCATCCGAATCTGCTGGCGGTGAAGGTCGACGGCGCCACCAAGGAGCTCTCCTTCTTCGGCGGCCGGCTCGGCTTCCTCACCTTCGGCGCCGAGCCGGAGTCGGACGTGGCGCGGGAGCTCGAAGCCCGGGTACGGACGCTGGTGCGCACGGAGGTCGGCTCGCCGCCGGCCGTGAGCCAGGTGGTCGCGCTGCAGGCGTTGCGGAGCCCCACGATCGAACGGGAGGTCGAGGCGGTGCGGCTCCTCCTCGATGGGCGCTACCGGGTGCTGAAACAGGCGCTCGCCGGGATCGATCCCGACCTCCTGACGGTGCTCCCCTTCAACTCCGGCTGCTTCGCCCTGGTGGAGATCCCCGAGCGGCTGGGGGTGAGCTCCGAGGCCGCCCGGCGCCACCTGCTGGCCCGCCACGACACCGGCCTGGTCTCCATCGCCCCGCGTTACCTGCGGATCGCCCACTGCTCGGTGGACGAGGCGGCGATCCCGGAGCTGGCGCGGCGGGTGGAGACGGGGATCCGGGAGCTGGCGTAGGCCCTACACCCGCTCCCCGTTCTCGTTGTACGTATATACCCCCCGCCCCACCTTGCGGCCCAGCCGGCCGGCGCGGACGTGCTGGACGAGGATCTGGCTCGGCCGGTAGGCCTCCCCCAGGCTGCGGTGGAGGAACTCGAGGATCGACAGGCGGACGTCGAGCCCCACCAGGTCGACCATCTCGAACGGGCCCATGGGGTGGTTGAGGCCGAGCTTCAGCGCCTTGTCGATGTCCTCGGCGCTCGCCACCCCCTCCTGGAGCATGCGGAAGGCCTCGTTGCCAATCAGAGCATTGATGCGGCTGGTGACGAACCCCGGGGCCTCGTTCACCACCACGATCTCCTTGCCCATCCGCTCGCCCACGGCCCGCAGCGCGTCGATCGTCTCCCGCGAGGTCTCCAGCCCGCGGATCAGCTCGATCAGCTTCATCACGTGCACGGGGTTGAAGAAGTGCATGCCCGCGAAGCGCTCGGGCCGCCCCGTGGCGGCGGCCATCTCGGTGATCGACAGGGCCGAGGTATTGCTGGCGAAGAGGGCGTGCTCCGGAGCGTGCAGGGCCACCGAGCGGAAGGTCTCGATCTTGAGGGTGATGCTCTCCGGCACCGACTCGATGATCAGATCGGCCCGCTCCACGGCGTCGAGGAGGTTGTCGTAGAGGCTCAAGGCTTGCCGGGCCCGCTCCGCCACCTGGGGGTCGACCTTCTTCAGCTCGACCCCCTTGGCGAGGTTCTTGTGGATGCCCGCCTCGGCCTTCTTCAGGGCCTCGGCGCTGGTGTCGTAGAGGTGGGTCTGGTAGCCGGCCTGGGCGGAGACGTGGGCGATGCCCCGCCCCATCGTGCCCGCTCCCAGCACGGCGATCGTCGAGATCTGGTTTGCCATGGTCCTTCTCGTCTTCAGGAGACGGGTATGTTGTGGACGCCGGTCGTCTTGGCGGCCAGGTTGCTGAGCTCGTCGGCGATCGCCAGCGTGTTGCGCACGGCGGAGGCGGTGAGCTCCTGGAGCTCGGGGGTGGTGGCGTACTTCTCCAGGATCTCCCGGCCGAGCAGGTGGTGATGGTGCTCCTCGGGCTGGATGGTGTCCGAGTAGAGCCGCGCCGTGTCGGCGTCCCCCACCGACAGGCAGAACTTCACGAACTGGGCGTTGCGCACGGTGGCGATCGCCTCGCTGGCGAAGACCCCGGCGGCGATCCGCTCGACCGTGGTGCGCAGGCCGCGCAGGTACTGGTAGAGCGGGCTGTGGCCGTCCGCGTGGGGGTCGAAGCCGGCCAGGTCCTCGCCGAGCTCGGCCAGGCGATGGCTGATCAGGCCGTAGTGCTTCATCTCGTCGCCGCACTGGAGGGCGAGCGCCATCTTGGCGTCCACCTCCGGGGTGGTGGGGAGCCAGAAGCCGGCGAGCTCGCTCGCCTCGATCTCGCTCTTCAGCGCCAGCCGGAGCAGGGTCACCACGTCCACTCGGCCCTGGGACTCCGACTCCAGCGTCTCCGTCTCGCCCAGTCGCGCGAAGAGCTGGTCCATCTCCTCGACCAGGCGCGCGACGAATTCTTTGCTCGTCATGGGAAGCCCTCCTCCAAATCAGTGGTTATTCTATCCCGTGCCGTCAGGCTTCGAGGGTCCTCAGCACGGCCCGCACCGGCGAGGCGTCGAGCCCGGCGAGGCGGAGCGGCAGGGCGATCAGCTCGTAGACCCCCTCCGGCACGCCGTCGAGCTGCAGCCCCTCCAGGATAGCGACGCCGCCGCGGAACAGGGCGTGGTGGGCGTCGAGCGTCTTGCTGTCGAAGGGATCGACCGAAGGGGTGTCCATCCCCACGAGGAGGATCCCCTTCTCGGCGAGCAGGGCGGCGAGCTCGGGGGAGATGGCGGTGAACCGCTCGGGAAAGGTGCGGCGGTCGCGCACGCTCTCGCTCTTGAACAGCAGACGCCGGGGGTGGGTGAGGTCGATCCCCTCGACGTGGCGCGGCTCGATCAGCGGCTGCGGTGGCACCTTGACCACCCGGCAGGGGCCGAGATAGCGGTCGAGCGGCATCTCGGCCATCCCCTCCCCCCGCGGCTCGGTATGGAACGGAGCGTCGGCGTGCGACCCCAGGTGCGGGGTGGTGGTGATCGACGAGAGATTGACGCTGGCCCCTTCGGCGATCGACCAGCTCAGGCGGGCCTGGAACGGCGTGTCCCCCGGCCAGACCGGAGTCTCCGGACGGATGGTGGGCGAGAGATCATAGAGCATGAGCGCCCTCCTTGCCCCTCGCATCATAGCGGGAGGAGGGCGGGGGGACCAGCGGTCCGCCCGGGCATTGATGCCCGGGCGGGGGCGGTCCTACTGCGAGATCTTCTCCACCACCCGGCTGACCTCCGGGGAGGTGCCCAGCGTGCGGGCGAGATCGGCCTGGGCGACGATGCCGACGACCCGGCCCTGGCCGTCGACCACGGGGACCCGGCGCACCTGCTGGCCGGTCATCACCCGTTCGATCTCGTGGAGGCCGTCCTCCAGCTTCACCGAGGAGACGTTCTTCGTCATCGCCTCGCGGACGGGGGTGTTGGCGTCCAGACCGCGGCCGAGGACGCGCAGGGCGAGGTCGCGGTCGGTCACCATCCCGATCAGCTTCATCGAGTCGCGGCTCTCGACCACCGGGAGGCTCCCGCAGTCGTTGTCCCGCATCATCCGGGCGGCGTCCTGGGAGCTGGTTTGCGGGGTACAGACCGCCGGGCTGTCAGTCATGATGTCTCGGGCGGATCTTGAGGCCATGAGGCCCTCCTTGCTGAAGAATTTCGTTGATGGGTGCTCAGACGGTGGCGTGGGCCACACCCGCGTACCGGTTGCAAAATCGTTACCGGCCTGCCTGGTGTAGGATAGAGAGCCTTTGGTAGGACTGGTTGAAGGAGCCGATTCATGAGTAGCCACGAGCCCGAGGTCATCGTCCCGGGGCACATCCCGCCGATCGCGATGACCGAGCTGGACGACGCGCAAGCCGGCAAGCTCGCCACGATCGCCCACCACGTGCGGGGGATCCTGACGGCGCTCGGGCTGGACCTGAAGGATCCCAATCTCGCCGAGACCGACCTGCGGGTCGCCAAGATGTACATCGAGATGTTCCACGGGTTGGCCGAGGGGGCGGAGCCGAAGGTGACCACCTTCCCGAACGAGGAAGGCTACAGTCACATGGTGATGGAGAAGCAGATCCCCTTCTACTCCATGTGCGCCCATCACCTGGTGCCGTTCTATGGGCACGCCCACATCGCCTATATCCCCCGCGAGCGCATCCTCGGGCTCTCCAAGTTCTCCCGCATCCTGGAGTTCTACGCCAAGCGGCCGCAGCTCCAGGAGCGGCTGACCGAGCAGGTGGTCACCTACCTCGAAGAGAAGCTCCAGCCGCTCGGCGCCATGGTCGTCGTCGAGGCGCGGCACCTCTGCGTCGAGATGCGCGGCGTCAAGAAGCCCGGGGCCCTCACCGTGACCTCGGCCCTCCGCGGCATCTTCCACCAGAAGCAGGTGCGCGAGGAGTTCCTCGATCTGCTCCGCCGCCATGAATAAGCGCCGCCCGCTCCTCCTGCTGCTGCTGCTCCTCGCCGCCGGCTGCGGCGGCGGTGGGACCGCGGCTCCCTCCCGCTCCCGGGCGGAGCTGATCAACCCCGCCCTGGGGCCGGACTACTCCGACTGGATGGTGGGGGCCGCCTCGCGTCTCGCCACCCCCGAGGAGGTCAACGAGTTCCTGGCCCTGCGGGACGACCAGCAGGCGGAGGCCTTCATCGAGCGTTTCTGGCAGAAGCACAGCTCCACGTCCGATAAGCCGGGCAGCACGGGCAACGCGCTCCGCCAGGAGCTCGAGAAGCGCTCCGCCAACGCGGACCGCCAGTTCAGCGAGGCCGGCCTGCTCGGCCGTCACAGCGACCGCGGCACCATCTACGTGCTCTACGGGCTGCCGAAGAAGATCGACCACGAGGTGTCGCCCGTCCGCAACGGGCCGCCCCTGGAGGTCTGGATCTACGGCGCGGACGCGCCCTTGGGGCTCGACGGCAAGCGCCCGTCCCCTGTCTACCGCTTCGTGAAGAACGGCGACGTGACGGTGCTCTACCAAGGCCGCGTGACCGCCGTCCCGCTCCTCCCTCCGGGCGAGGAGCCTCCCCAGTAGAGCCTGATAGGAGATTGTTCCGATGACCCAAGCTCGTGCCGTGCTCGCGGGGACCGGGATCTGTGTCCCGCCGCTGGAGGTCGACAACCCGATGCTCTCCCGCATCATCGAGACCAGCGACGAGTGGGTCCGCGAGCGCAGCGGGGTCGTGACCCGGTACTACGTCGAGCGCGGGGTGGCCTCCTCCGACCTCGGGGCCGAGGCGGCCCGCGCGGCCCTCGCGGACGCCGGGGTGAGCCTCGAAGAGGTCGACTACCTGGTCTGCGCCACCATGACCCCGGACCACTACTTCCCGGGCACCGGCACCCTGATCCAGCAGAAGCTGGGCCTGCGGCCGCTGCCGGCGCTCGACATCCGCCAGCAGTGCGCCGGCTTCGCCTACGGCCTGCAGGTGGTCGACGCCCTGATCCGGGGGGGCGCCGCGCGCACGGTGCTGCTGGTCGGCACCGACGTCCACACCTCGCTGATGCCCTTCTCGGACCGCACCTTCGAGGTGCTGCACGGCCGTGACCCCGGCCCCCTCTCGGACGAGGAATTCCAGTGGAACTCCAAGTTCCGGCATCTCCTGGTGCTGTTCGGCGACGGAGCGGGAGCGATGGTCTTCCGGGCCCAGGAGGACGACGGCCGGGGCATCCTCGCCTCGGCGCTCTATGGCGACGGCAACCACCGGGACATCCTCTACGTCCCCGGCGGCGGCTCGGCGCGCCGGCCTTTCGTCAGTTGCGAGATGATCAAGGCGGCGGACACGGTGCCGGCGATGGACGGCAAGGCGGTCTTCAAGCTCGCCGTCACCCGCATGCCGGAGGTGACCCAGGAGGTGCTCCAGCGCTGCGGCTACACCCTGAAGGATCTGGACCTCCTGATCATGCACCAGGCCAACCTGCGCATCAACGAGAAGGCGCAGCAGATCATGGGCCTGCCTGACTCGAAGGTCTACAACAACATCCAGAGGTACGGCAACACCACCTCCGCCACCCTGCCGCTCGCCTTCCACGAGGCCCGCGAGAAGGGCTTCGCGCCGGAGGGAGCCCTCGTCGCCTTCACCGCCCTCGGCGCCGGTCTGCACTGGGGGTCGGTGTTGATGCGGGTGTGACCTCGGAATCGAAAGGAGCCGTCATGGATAGAAATCCCAGGAGGCTGATCGTCATACCACTGGCGATGAGCATGTTCGCCCTGTTCACCTTCTCTCGAACGCCGGGCGCGGACGCGGTACGGTGGGTCCAGATCCTCCTCCTCTTCGTGGCCGGCATCTTGGCGGGCGTCGCGCTGGCCGGCTTTTTCAGGCGTGACCGTCAGAATCCATGATCTCCTCACCCTCCCGCCCGCTCACCGCCCCCGACCCGGCGGCCATCGCCGAGGCGCTCTCGAGGCGCATCCTCGGCCAGGAGGAGGCCATCCGCGAGATGGCGGTGGCCCTCTCGAAACAGCTCGCCGGGCTGCGGGTGGGCAACATCCTGATGGTCGGCTCCTCCGGCACCGGCAAGACGACGCTGATGCGCGCCGTCGAGTCCTACCTCGCCTCGGACCCGGTGCTCAAGGCCCGTTCGACGGTGATCCGCATCCACGCCAACGTCCTGGGTGAGGAGGCGGAGCGGGGACGGCCGGGGGAGGCCGTGCTCGGCCGTCTCCTGGAGCGGGCGCGCGAGCAGCTCGGTCCCAAGGCGCCGATCGACATGCTGGTCCGGCGGGCCGCCTCGGGGATCGTGTTCGTGGACGAGGTGGACAAGATCCGCTCCCACGTGGGCGGCCAGCCCAATGTCTCCGGTATCCGGGCGCAGGAGGCCCTGCTGACGCTGATCGAGAACGAGGCCGTCCCCTTCGTCCTGCCGGACTGGGCCGGCGGCGAGGTGACGACCGTCGACTCCTCCGAGCTGCTCTTCGTCTGCGCCGGCGCCTTCGAGGGGCTCTACGACGCCGTCTTCGACCGGGTCACCATCGGCCGGGACCGCGGCGCCCTGCGGCCGGTCACGGTGGTGGAGGGGGGCAAGGTGATGGAGAAGCTAGTCTTCCACCTGCGCGACTGGCTGCGCAACGAGGACCTCTTCGACTACGGGATGAGCCCGCAGTTCCTCTCCCGCTTCGACGCCGTGGTGCTGCTCCACGACTTGGGGGAGGACGATCTGGTCCGCATCTTCCTGGAGACCCCCGAGTCCGCCTTCCACCAGAGCCGCTCCTATTTCGAGAGCCGCGGCATCCACCTGGCGGTCTCGCCCGCCGCCGTGCGCCGCGTCGCGCTCGAGGCCGGCCGCCAGCCCCGCCTGGGAGCCCGGGCGCTCAAAGAGGTCTTCCGCCGCGTGATCCGCGACTATGAGTTCGAGCCCACGAAGTTCGTCAGGGACGGGGCGCTGCTGATTGACCTGCCGGAGGTGGAAGCGGTGCTGGGGAAGGTGTGAGCACGGCCCGCATCTGCCGCCGCGCGCAGAGCTCCCGGTACCGCTCCCGCCGTTTCTTCGCGGTCCAGATCTGGGGGATGAAGGTGAGCAGGAGCAGCATGGCGGAGACGGCGGCCAGCTTGCCCACGAGGCCGGACAGATCGCCGCTCGCCGCCTTGGGGAGGAGCGAGGCGAAGTAAGTGTAGACGGTGGCGCCGGGGATGAGCCCAATCGCGGTCGTGGTCAGGAAGAGGGCGGGGCGGATACCGGTCAGCGCGGCGGTGTAATTGACCAGAGGGTACGGGAGCGGCAGGAAGCGGATGCCCACCATCCCCCAGAACCCTCGCCGCGCGATCAATCTCTCCACCCGCTTGAGCCTGTTGCCGGCCAGGTGCCGCACGAAATCCCGCCCCAGCCCGAGCCCCATGAAGTAGGTCGCCGCCCCTCCCAGGAACGTGCCCAGGATGTTGTAGATCGAGCCCCACACCGGGCCGAACACCATGCCGCCGGTGATCATCATCGGCGAGGCCGGCACTCCCAGGGGGCAGAGCACGAGATAGGAGAGGATCAGGGCCGCCGGCGCCCACCAGGTATCCCGCAAATGGTCGAACAGGGCGGAGATCTTCGCGACCGTCAGATACTGGGAGAGGGGCGTCCAGCGCAGGACGGCGAACCCCGTGACGACGATCACCACGAGGACGAGGAAGCGGAGCAGGAGGTGGCGAGGGACTGCCTTCATCAGGGTCTGGGATCGGGGTTCTTCTCGATCTCGCCCCCTCCGGCGAACAGGAACTCCCGCATGTGGCGGTTGAGGGTCTCCTGGGAGGAGGGGTCCATGAGGCTCAGACGCAGCTCGTTGATGACCATGACCTCCATCTTCAGCCACTCGTTCCAGCAGTCGGCGCAGATCCGCTCGCGGATCTCGACGCCGAGCTTGCCGGGGAACGGCTGGCGGGTGAGCGCGGGAGCGTCCTCCCGGCCGCAACGGGCGCAGTGAACGGTCGCCATCTAGCGCACCTCGCCAGGAAGGAGGATCAGACTCTCCGAGCGCTCCAGGATCTCCTTGGGCACCCGCACCAGCAGCACGAGATCGCGGTCGTCCCGGTTCCCCTTGAGGCTCTTGACCACCTCGTCGGGCACGGCGAGCGTCACGTAGGCCGGGCGCTTGGGGTTCTGCCGGGCGCTGTCGGTCACGATCTGCTCGATGGGCACCATCTCCACCCGTTCCGGGTACTTCTCGAGCGCGTAGGCCAGGGCTTTCCGTGGGTTCTGCATGGGCGGATTCTACACGTGGGCCTTCCCGGGGAGAGCGCCCTGCTCTTCGAGGGCGGCCCGGAAGTACTCGATGGTGCTGCCCAGACCCTCGGCCAGCGGCACCTTCGGCTCCCAGCCGAGCTTCTCGCGCGCCTGGGTGATGTCCGGCTGGCGCGTGTGCGGATCGTCCACCGGCAGCGGCTTGAAGACGATCGGGCTGGAGCTGCCGACCGCCGCCTTGATCGTCTCGGCGAACTCCAGGATGGTCATCTCATGAGGGTTGCCGATGTTGCACGGCAGGCGGAGGTCGCTCATCAGCAGCCGCCAGATCCCCTCGATCAGGTCGCTGACGTAGCAGAAGGAGCGGGTCTGCTTGCCGTCTCCGAAGACGGTCATCGGCTCGCCGGTGAGCGCCTGCTGGACGAAGGCGGGCACCACCCGGCCGTCGCGCAGCCGCATCCGCGGGCCGTAGGTGTTGAAGATGCGCACGATCCGCACGTCGAGCCCGTGGTAGCGGTGATAGGCCATGGTCATCGCCTCGGCGAAGCGCTTGGCCTCGTCGTAGACGCCGCGCGGCCCCACCGGGTTGACGTTCCCCCAGTAGGTCTCTTTCTGCGGGTGCTCCAGGGGATCGCCGTAGACCTCGGAGGTGGAGGCGAGCAGGAAGCGCGCGCCCTTGGCCTTGGCGAGCCCCAGGCTGTTGTGGGTGCCGAGGGAGCCCACCTTGAGGGTCTGGATGGGCAGCTCCAGGTAGTCGATCGGCGAGGCCGGCGACGCGAAGTGGAGGATGTAGTCGACCGGCCCCTCGATCTCGAACGGCTTCGAGACGTCGTGCTCGCGGAACTGGAAGTCGTCGCGGTGCAGGAGGTGCTTGAGGTTCTCCAGCCGGCCGGTCAACAGGTTGTCGACGCAGACGACCTCATGCCCCTCGGCGAGCGCCCGTTCGCAGAGGTGGGAGCCGAGAAAGCCCGCCCCGCCCGTGATGACGGCTCGGCTCATGAACGCGCTCCCGCGGCGCGCGCCGGTCCGGCGACCGCCTGCGGCCGGGTCGCGGGGATCCTCTCGGGCCGGCCGATCGAGACGTAGCGGAACCCCTCGGCGGCCATCGCCGCCGGCTCGTAAAGGTTGCGCAGGTCGATCACCAGCGGCTCGCGGACCAGCTTGCGCAGGCGGTCGAGATCGAGCTTGCGGAACTGGTTCCACTCGGTGGCGATCACCACCGCGTCCGCCCCTTCGGCCGCCTCGTAGGCGTCCCTGGTATAGACGAGGGTGGGGAAGAGCGGCTTGCAGGCGGGCATCGCCTCGGGATCGAAGGCGCGCACGGTGGCGCCGCCGTCGACCAGCGCCTGCACGATGGGCAGCGCCGGCGACTCGCGGATGTCGTCGGTGTTCGGCTTGAAGGAGAGGCCGAGGAAGCCGATGGTCTTGCCGGCGAAGCCGCCGAGGGCCTGGTCGACCTTCTCGATCATCCGCTTCTGGGTGACCTGGTTGACCTCCAGCACCGCCTCGATGATGCGGAACCGGAGACCCGAGTCGCGGGCGATCTGGGCCGCGGCGCGGGTGTCCTTGGGGAAGCAGGAGCCGCCGAAGCCGGGGCCCGCCTGCAGGAACTTCGGGCCGATCCGGTTGTCGAGCCCCATCCCCTTGGAGACCACCTCGACGTCGGCGCCCCAGGCCTCGCAGATCTGCGCCACCTCATTGATGAAGGAGATCTTGGTGGCGAGGAAGCCGTTCGAGGCGTACTTGATCAGCTCCGCCGTCTCCACGTCGGTCACGATGATCGGCACGTCGGCCGACTCCAGCGGCGAGTAGACGTCCCGCATCATCTGGGCCGCCCGTTCGTCGCGGGTGCCGATCACCACCCGGTCGGGGTGCATGAAGTCCTCGATGGCCGACCCCTCGCGCAGGAACTCGGGGTTGCTCACCACGGCGAACTTGTGCTTGCTGCCGGCCCCCTCGCGGATGATCTGCTCGATCATGCGGCCGGTGCCGATCGGCACCGTGCTCTTGGTGATCACGATCTTGTAGCCGTTGAGGTGCTCGGCGATCGAGGTCGCCACCTCGCGGATGAAGGTGAGGTCGGCCGAGCCGTCGGACTTCGGCGGCGTGCCCACGGCGATGAAGATCGCCGCCGCCTCCTCGATGGCCGGGGCGAGGTCGGTGGTGAAGCGCAGCCGTCCCTCCGCCATGTTCTTCTGGACCAGGGTGTCGAGGCCGGGCTCGTAGATCGGCACCTTGCCCCGGGAGAGCGCCTCCACCTTGGCCTGGTCCTTGTCCACCCCCATCACGTTCATCCCGAAGTCCGCCAGGCAGGCGCCCGTCACCAGACCGACGTAACCGCTACCAACGACGCAGATGTTCATCGAAAGAGTCTCGCTTAGGGTTAGAGCTCAGGTTTTGCGCGCTTCGGCGCGCTCGCGGTACCAGGAGACGAAACGGCGCAGGCCTTCGCGAATGGGCACTTTCGGAGAGTACCCCAAGAGCCGCGCCGCCTTGGACACGTCGGCGTAAGTGATCGGCACGTCCCCCGGTTGCGCGGGAAGATAGTCGATCCGGGGCTCCACGGCAAGCTCTTCGGCGATCCAGTGAACGAGATCGCGCAGCGCGGTGGTGTCCGCGCCCCCCAGGTTGAGGATCTCGAAGCCGGGCTTGAGCTCCAGCGTCGCGATCAGGCCGTCGACGATGTCGTCGACGTAAGTGTAGTCCCGCCGGCTGCCGCCGTCGCCGTACATGGGGACGGTCTTGCCGCGATAGATCAGGTCGGTGAATTTGTGGATCGCCATCTCCGGCCGCTGCCCCGGGCCGTAGACGGTGAAGAAGCGCAGGCAGGCGGTGCGGAAGCCGTAGAGGTGATGGTAGTTGTAGCAGAGCAGCTCGCCGGCCCGCTTGGTGGTGGCGTAGGGGCTGATCGGCTGGTCCACCGGATCGTCCTCGGCGAACGGCACCTTCTCGTTGATCCCGTAGACGGACGACGAGGAGCCGAAGAGGAAGAGGTCGGGCCCATGCCGGCGGGCGGCCTCCAGCAGGCGCAGGGTGCCGATGCAGTTGACGTCCTCGTAGAGGATCGGCTCCTGGAGGCTCGGCCGAACCCCGGCCCGCGCCGCCAGGTGGATGACGGCGTCGAATTTCCCCTCGGCGAACAGGCGGTCGACCGCGGAGCCGTCGCGGATGTCCCCCTCGACCAGCCGGTAGTCGTCGCGGTCGAGCAGCGGGGCCACGTTCTCCCGCTTGCGGGCGGGATCGTAATAGTCGTTGAAGTCGTCGAGCACCGTCACCCGGTCCCCCCGGGCGAGCAGGCGCCGCGTCAGATGCGAGCCGATGAAGCCCGCCCCTCCGGTCACCAGGATATGAGATGGCATGGGAAGCGTCAGTTTCCTTTCGTCGGTCCGCCCGCGTCCGGCGGTGGGGGCGCGTCGGCCGGCGGCTTGGAGGGTGCGGGCGGCTTCGCCTCGGGCTTCTTCTCCTCCGGCTGCGCGTTCAGCGGCTCCGGCTTCCCTCCCGACTGCTCGATCTCCTTGACCGTATCGTCGTACCGCTTCTCGATCCCCTTCTGCTGCCGGTTACGGATCAGCCAGCGCAACAGCTTGGACTCATTGACCCCGATGATGACGTCGTTGACGGCGTCGTAGATCTGCGGATCGTTGATCAGCTTCGCCGCCGTGCCGTCGCCGTGGTTGAGCTTGGCCGAGACCTCGTTCAGGTTCTTCACGAATTGCCGGAGCTGCTCGCTCACCTCGCGGCCGTACTCCTTGTCCTTCACCAGACGCTGGAGCAGGGCGTCGTCATTCGACTGCAGATCCGCCGAAAACGCCTGCAGGTTCCGAGCCACTTCGTGCAGGGAGGCGAGGGTCTCGTCGAGCTCCTTCTTGGAAGCCGGGTCGTTGAGCAGGCCGGGGAGGATCCCGGGGCCGTGCTGGGCCTGGTCGAGCAGGGTCTGGAAGCGGTCGAGCGAGACGGCGATCTGGTCGGCCATGGCGCGGTCGTTGAGCAGGCGGGGGAGCGGGCCCTTGCCGTGCTCGATGGAGCCGGCGATCCGTTCCAGGCTCTCCGAGGTGTTGACGAGCGAGGTCTGCAGCCGCCGCCCCTGGGGGGTGTCGGAGGTGAGCTGGCCGAGGATCCCCTCGCCGCGCTCCATCCGCTGGAGGATGCGGTTGAGCGAGTGGCTGATCTCGACGACGTTGTCCATCACGTCCTCGCCCGAGGCGATCAGGGCGTCGACGTTGGTCGGCTGCGCGGCGGGGATCTCCCCCTCCTCGGGGATCGGCGGGTAGACGGGGGAGCCGGAGTTGATGTCGATGTACTTGTCCCCCAGCAGGCCGAGGGTCTTGATGCGAGCCTGCGAGGGGGCCTGGTTCTTCATCAGGCTATTGGGGTCCACCGGCCCGCGGATGCGCGCCGCGTACTTCTCGTCGATGCGGATCCAGACCCGGATCTGCGACTTCCGCGGGTCTCTGGAGAGGACCACCTGCTCGATCGTCCCCACGTCCACGCCGTCGATCTGCGCCGGGCTGCCCGGCTTCAGCCCCGAGACCGAGTTGAGCTCGGTGTGATAGCGGACCTTGTGCTTGAAGAGGTTGCTCTTCGAGCCGATCAGGAAGATCCCGGCCGTCAGGACCAGGATGGCGGCGAGGATCACCAAGCCGACGCGGATCTCCCGGCCTCTAGGCGACATTTTCTTCTTCCTCCTCGCGGCCGGCGAGAAAATCCCCCAGCCGCGGGTCGTTGCTGCTCTCCGCCTCGCGCCAGTCGCCGATGAAGCAGAACCTGCCGTCGGCGAGCAGGGCGATGCGGTCCCCCACCCGGCGGGCCAGCGCGATGTCGTGGGTGACCACCGCGGAGGTGACTCCGAGATCCTTCTGGATCGAATTGATCAGCTTGCCGATGGTCGCCGAGGTGATCGGGTCGAGGCCGGTGGTCGGCTCGTCGAACAGCATCACCTCGGGGTCGAGGGCGAGCGAGCGGGCGAGGGCGACGCGCTTCTTCATGCCCCCCGAGAGGTCGGCGGGCATCTTGGGCTCGACGTCCTTCTCCTTCAGGCGCACCAGCGAGAGCTTGTGGCGTACCGTCTCGGCGATCTCCGCCGCGGATTTCTCCGTGTGCTCGCGCAGGGGGAAGGCGACGTTGTCGAAGACGTTCATCGAGTCGAACAGCGCGCCCCCCTGGAAGAGCATGGCGATCCGCCGGCGGATGGGGAAAAGCTCCCGCTCCGACAGTTGGGTC
>DASXJP010000069.1:0-16988 GCA_036497345.1 Thermoanaerobaculia bacterium | reverse complement strand
GCCTGCTGCCGCTACTGGCCGCTCGGCGGAGGCGGGGGCAGCGGGTCGGCCTTGGACACCGGCACGCAGAGCTTCTGGGTGTCCGTCACCCGCACGGTCTCCGGGGGCTGACCAGCGAGCACGGGATTGAGGTGGGTCAGCGTGAGCGTGCGGTTGAGCGGCTGGCCTCGCAGCCTGTAGCAGAGGACGTCGGAATCCTGGATGATCGGCAGTACATCCGGCGGGGGATAGTACCCGTTCTTGGCCACCGGCACGCAGAGCTGGAACGGCGCCGGTCCCACGAAATAGGCCATCTCCGGGTCCGGAGGATTGCCGACGAGGAGCGGGTTGAGGTGGTTGAGCTGGATGACCTCGCCGCCGATGTGCCGGTCGCTGTCGACCCGGTAGCACTTGACGTCCAGCCACTGGATCAGGCGCTGGATGTCCGGCGGTGGGATGGCCTGCTTGCCGGTCTGCGGGTCGGTCTTCGCCACCGGCACGCAGAGCTGCTGCGGCTCCTGCACCGTGACGTCGTCAGTGGCACCGAACATTTGGGAGATCACGGGATTGAGGTGCGTCAACCGCAGCGGCAGGTTGAGCGGCGGGCCGTTGATGCCGTAGCACCGCCAGTCCACGTACTGGAGGAACGGCAGCGCGTCCGGCGGTGGAACGTACCCGTTCTTGTACACCGGGACGCATAGCTGATGGGGATCGAGGTCCACGAATTCCCGCGGCAGCCCCTTCGAGACGAACAGCGGATTGAGATGGTCCAGCCACAACTGGATGGGCCGGTCGATCTTGTAGCAGCGGACGTCCAGGTTCGACACGAAGTTGTTCGGGTTCGGCAGGGGGATCGGCGCCGGTGGCGCCGGTGCCGGAGCCGGCTGTGGCATCGGCTGTGCCGCCGGCCGTGGTCCGCCCTGGACCCGCGCTGAAAAGGCCAGTAGAGTGAGAAGGAGGATCCCGCACACGGTCGCCCGGCTGAAGTGCCTGTTCATGCACGCCTCCTGGCTGCTGCGAGCAGCCGGTTCAAGGTTTTTTCGCGCCCGGGCCCGGGGCGGACACCCCGTTAGAGGTATCTACAAGTACAAGGTGTCTCTCGTTGTACTTGCGAGACAACTGTATAAAGCGGGAAAAGAGCCTGGCTAGAAGGCCAGCGGGGACGCCGGCGGTCCCAGGGGGGCACGCCGGAGCTTCCAGGGGTAGGATTCCGGCCCGGGGGAGCCATGCGCGACGACCGTCCGAGCAAAACCGCCTTCCGGGTCGCCCTCCGGCGGGCCGCCCATCAGGTCCTGGACGATCCCAGGGTCTTCGAGGACCCTCTCGCCCTGGCGATCGTGGGGGCCGACGCCGGAGAGCTGAGGTCCGACGAGAAGAGCCAGAGCCGGGTCTCCCGGATCATGCGGGCCTTCATGGCCGCCCGGAGCCGGTATGCGGAGGATGGGCTGGCGGCGGCTTTCGAGGAGGGGACCCGGCAGTATGTGGTGCTCGGGGCCGGCCTCGACACGTTCGCCTACCGGAACCCTTTCCCCGGGCTGCGGGTCTTCGAGGTGGATCATCCGGCGACGCAAGGGTGGAAGCGGCGCCGGCTGGAGGCGGCGGGGATCGCCATCCCGGCATCGATGACGTTCGCGCCGGTCGATTTCGAGAGCCAGACGCTGGCCGAGGGGCTCGACCGGGCAGGCTTCCGGAGGGATCAGAAAGCCTTCTTCTCCTGGCTCGGCGTCGTCCCCTACCTGACGCGGAGCGCCGCGCTAGAGACGCTCCGGCTCGTCGCCTCCCTGCCTCCGGGGAGCGAGATCGTCTTCGATTACTCTCTTCCCCCCGAGTCACTGGATCCCGTCCGGGGGCAGGCCCTCGAAGCGCTGGCCGCGCGGGTGGCCGCGGCCGGCGAGCCGTTCCGGACGTTTTTCGATCCCCCCGACCTTGAGGCGGAGCTTCGGCGGCTGGGCTTCGCGTCCTTAGAGGATCTGGGGATGGAGGAGATCAACGCGCGATACTTCAGCGGCCGCTCGGACGGTCTGCGGGTCGGCGGCGGGATCGGCAGGCTGATGAAGGCCCGGGTGGGATGAGCTCACGGAAAGATTTCAAAACCCGCTGGTTTGATCTCGGCATTGCCATTGTCCTCGCCGCCGCTGTCTGGCTGCTCTATCACCCCGTTCTCCGGCTCTGGTGGATGTATGATGATTTCTATCATTTCCGCCATCTGATCACCGGCCGGCCCTGGTGGTATCTCTTCGACGGCGCGGAATTCCGCCGGCTCGACTCCAAGGTCCTGACACCGTTGTTCTTCCTCTCGGTGGACATGGACCGGCGGCTCTTCGGTCTCGATCCGTACGCTTTCTATTTCCACGAGCTGCTGTCCGTCTCTCTCTGCGCCGTGGCGATCCACGGGGCTCTGCGGATCTGGCTCCGGCGCCTCTGGGCGGCCGTTGGCGCGTGGGTCTTCCTGGTGGGCCCGGTGACCGGTTCGCTCGCGCTGCTCATCTTCCACCGGCACTATGTCGAGGTCATCATCCTGGGCTCTCTCGCGACGATGGCCTGGATCGGGGCTTTGCGATCGACGGGAAAGCGGGCTTGGATGCTGACCGTGCTCTCCGCCGCGTTTTACTTTGCGGCCACCATGGCCAAGGAGATCGCGGTGCCGCTCATTGCAATCCTTCCGCTGCTGCCCGAGCCGGATGGAGACCGGCGAACGAGTCTTTCGGAGCGCCTTCGTCTGATCCTGCCCCATGTTGTGATGCTTGCCTTGTATCTGATTATCCGGTACGCGGTGCTAGGCACGTTGATGGGCGGGTATGGATTCAAGGTGGATTTCGGGAGCCTGCCGGCGCTGGCTTTGGCGCTTCCGGGCAAGATCGCGGCCGAATTCATCGGCGGCCGGATCTCGGTGGCGGCTGTCTTCTTTTTGATCGCCTTTGTGACTGGAATCCTCGCGCTCTTTTTCCTGCGGGGACCATGGGCGCTGGTTCTGATCGGAGTTGCTCTGCTGCTGGCACTGTTGCCGGTCCTGCCGGTTTCCACGCAGATGGAGCCGCGGTACGCGGTGCCGGCGTGGATCGTCGTGGCGGTCGCCTTCGCCGCGGGTTGCCAGGCGCTCGCAGAAAAGAAGCAGTGGATCGGAGTCGCTTTGGGACTGATCGCCTGTCTCTCGGGTCTGGTCCTGAACCGGCAGGATTGGAACGTCCGCTTCGCGCGAGCCGAGCGGATGAGCGTCGAGGATCGCTTTCTATTTGGTATGACGGAGGGTGATGTCTTGCGGCAGCCGCTCCTGTTGACCGCCTCGCTCGGCGAGCTGCAATGGATGAAGGAGAACGTTTTTCATCGTTCCCGTGGTGGGCGATGGTTCCAGGATGATCTTTATCTCTGCCTTCATCGGGAACCACTGGGAAGAGTCTGGGGCTACGATCCGGGAATGCGCCAGGTGGTGGACATCACGGCGCGGATTCCAGCTCTGACAGATCAATTTTGCTCGTCCATCCGGTGGGATGCGCCGCTAAGAGCGAGCTTCCACGATTCCGGCGGAGCCCTCTATTGGGATCTCGGTCCCTACCGGGAAGGAAAGTATTCGTTCCTGATGGGCGACGGCGCCGCGGTATTCGAGATGCCGCGCAGCGCCGCGTTCCAGATGCGGGAGCGCGCGCCGTTCCTGCCGCTGCGGGTGAAGTATGAGTCCCTGGAGGGTTGGGTTACGTACTCTCCGGAGCTTCGGGTTTCTTTGGTGGAGGGGATACGGTGGGGACGCGGGAAAGGATCCAATCCCGGTTGAATTTCCAGTCTTGAGAGCGTTCTTGTTCAGAGAGCTGGCGGTCACCACGCACCTTTGCCGGCGAGCAAAGTAACGTCTTTAGAAAGCTTCTTCCTCCCAGTATCAGAGTTTACATAAGGAACCACCGTCTCATCTCTGACATCAAAAGGTAGCTGGTTTTGGTGTTGAGTTAATAGAATTCTGTCCAAACCCAGTGCGCGAGCCCAACCCAACTCGTAAAATACATTGGGGTTATTACCGGTCAGATCTGCCAAAATAAGATCACTTGACAAGATCGACAGCAATATTCTATCCGCCGAGCCTCTAGGCTTGGTGACCCTGTCAGCACGGATCATAGTCCATTCTTCCTGAGCCAACGCCTTAACGATCATCTTGTAAACAGACTGAATCTCTCTTTCAAATGGGATCGCCAGGAAGCATACCTTCTTATGGAATGCTCGATTGAACAACTTCCTGGCGGCGGCGACCTGTTCTACACGGAGCCTCCTGTCGTCGATTTTTTCTGCCAGCTTGGTTTCGCAATGGGCGCAAACGCCGCTCATTGTTCTGAAGGCCTCGCCGAAGTCTTCGGTTTTTTGACACATATCAAAGTAACAACCCCTGGTCTCTTCATGCCAAGCGAGACGCGAGTAAATCTGAAGAGCCAATCCGGCCATCATGAAGATCAGATAAGATTGCAGCAGGTTCTTACGCCCCAAGACGTTTTCCCATACATAGGTACTTACTATGAAGGTGTCATGGCGTGGGGTGGGCACAGGGACGCAGAACACCAAGCCGTCAGGATCGTTTCCATCTTCAGGGGAGCTGAGAGGTAAGGATGTCAGTAAAACCAGGGGGCGGGGCAGTTTTTTGCTGGCGGACAAGTCACCCAAGGCACAGGTTAAATCAAATCCTCCGTTCGGAAGTGTATACTTTGTTTTATTGACATTGAGAGCTTTTGGAATCCAAGTGTATTCAAAGGCGCTCTGCGTCTGATTCGCCAAGTTGCAAGCGTTCCAGGCATCGCTAGACTGAAGCTCCCCCAACTGGGCCACGGTAATTACGGTGCGGGCATCGCTTGTCGCCATGGACAAGCAATTATACACGAACTTTGAGGTACTCAAAAGAGTGATGGCGGAGGGGGTGGGATTCGAACCCACGGGCCGCGTGAACGACCGGCGGTTTTCAAGACCGCTGCTTTAGACCGCTCAGCCACCCCTCCTTGAGGTGTTGCAACAGCTTACTTCGGCGCCGTAATCCTCTCCAGCCCCCCGGTCCAGCGGCGCAGGGGCTCGGGGATCACCACCGAGCCGTCCGCCTGCTGGTAGTTTTCCAGGATGGCGATCAGGGTGCGGCCCACCGCCAGCCCGGAGCCGTTCAGGGTGTGGACGAGGCGGGTCTTGCCCCCACCCTCGGGACGGTAGCGGATGTTGGCGCGCCGGGCCTGGAAGTCCACGCAGTTGCTGCAGGAGGAGATCTCCCGGTAGGCGCCCTGCCCGGGGAGCCAGACCTCCAGGTCGTAGGTCTTGGCCGCGCCGAAGCCCATGTCGCCGGTCGAGAGGGTCATCACCCGGTAGGGGAGCTCCAGGATCCGCAGCACCCGCTCGGCGTGGCCGGTGAGCTCCTCCAGGGCCTGGAAGCTCGTCTCGGGCGTGGTGAGCTGCACCAGCTCGACCTTGTTGAACTGGTGCTGGCGGATCAGCCCGCGGACGTCCTTGCCGTAGGAGCCGGCCTCGCTGCGGAAGCAGGGGGTGTAGGCGGTGAAGCGCACGGGCAGGCGCGCTTCGTCCAGCGTCTCGTCGCGGTGGATGTTGGTGACCGGCACCTCGGCGGTGGGGATCAGGTAGTAGGGGTACCCCTCCAGGTGGAAGAGGTCAGCCTCGAACTTGGGGAGCTGGCCGGTGCCGAACAGGGTGTCGGCGTTGACGATGAACGGCGGCAGCACCTCCGTGTAGCCGTGCTCGCGGGTGTGGAGGTCGAGCATGAGGTTGATCAGCGCCCGCTCGAGCAGGGCGCCCGCCCCAAAGTAGACGGTGAAGCGGGCGCCGGTGAGCTTGGCGCCGCGCTCGAAGTCGAGGATGCCGAGCGCCGGCCCCAGGTCCCAGTGGGACTTGGGCTCGAAGTCGAAGGCGCGCGGGGTGCCCACCGTGCGCTCGCAGCGGTTGGCGGTCTCGTCCTTGCCCACCGGGACGCTGTCGTCCGGCAGGTTGGGCAGGGTGTGCTCGATGGCCAGGAGCTCGGGCTCGATCATCTGGAGGCGCCCTTCGAGCTCCTCGATGCGCCCCTTGAGCTGGCTCACGGCGGCGATCTCGGCCGCGGCGTCGCCGCCGCGCTTCTTGACCTCGCCGATGGCGCGGCTGGCCTCGTTGCGCTGCCGCTTGAGGTCTTCGACCTCGACCAGGGCCGCGCGCCGCTCGGCGTCGAGCATCAGCCAGGCGTCGAGCTGCGCCGGGCTGCTATTGCGGTTGAGCAGGCCCTGGCGGACCTTCTCGGGATCGTCGCGTAGGAGGTCTCGGGAAAGCATGGCGGGGGGAAGTCTATCGCGGGCAGGACGCCCCGTCACCACCGGCGCCTTGGACATCCCCTGTGACACCCGCCCCCTCTCCTCCGTAGGAATAAGCAGCGAGTCAGCGATAACATCCGGCCAGCCGTTCCCGGCGAAGCCTTTCGACCGCATCAGGTCCGCATGAACGAAAAGACCGTTCCATCCTCGCCCCGGCGCGAGATCCTCAGAATCCTGGCCCCTCTGGCCGCGTTGGCGGCGATGGCCTCGTTCGCGGCGCGCGAGGCCGATCCGGCGGGCGCGGCCGAGAGTGCCTATCTCGCGGTGCTGGCCACGGCGGTGCTGCTGCCGGCCGGCTTCCTCGCTCCCTGGCCCACCTATGAGGTGGGGATCGGATCGGCCCTCGCCGCGGCCGTGGTCTGGGCCCTGCCGCCTGGGCCCGGGCGGGGCGCGGCGATGATGGTGCTGCTCGTCGTCGTGCTGGCCGTGGCCGCGGGCCGCGCTCTTTTCTCCCCCTCTCCCAGTGAGGGAGGGGGGAGGGGATGGGAGCATGGTGAGGGTTCGGGCGGGGGGAGCATGAGATTTTTAATCCCCCTCGCCCTGGCCTCCCAGGTCCTGCTGCGCGGGGACCTCCTCTTCGCGCCGCCGCCCGTCCCCCGTCTGATCGTCGCCCTGATCGCGCTGCCGGTCGTGGGTGGCATCGCGCTGTCGCTGCTGGCCCGGCGGCACGGGATGGCCCTGGCGCTGATCGCCGGCGGGACGGCGGTCGCGCTGGCTCCCGGCTTCAACGTGGCCTCGACCCTGGGATTGATCGCGCTGGCCGCGGGGAGCGTCCTGACCTGGGAGGACGCCGGTCCGGTGGTGAAGACCGCGGCGTGGATCGCGCTGCTGGCGCCGATCGCCTGGGCCCCCGTGCCGGGCGCGGTGGCGGCGGTCTGCGGTCTGGCGCTCGGGCGACCCCGGCTGGCGCTGGGGCTCGCCGTCCTGGTGGTGGCCGGGGTGGTCGGGTATTTCCACGCGTCGATCCCCGGCACCGCGCGCCAGGCGGTCTGGCTCTTCCTGCTGGTGCCGGCGGCGGTCCTTCCTGGGCGTGAGCGGATCGCGGCCGTGATCGCGGCGGTCTTGCTGGCCGGGTCGGTGCCGCCGATCCCGGGCGCCGGCACGCTCGCGGCGCCCATGGCCCTCGCGGCGCTCTCGCTCCGGCGCGACGCCGCCTTCTTCATCCCGCAGGGGGTGTGGACGGGCGCCCTGGTGGGCGGCACGGCGCTGCTCGCCGGTTATCCCTGGCTAAGGGGGGAGCCGATGCCCACCTACCTTTCTCTGTTCGGCCTCGCCCCCGGAGCGGTGCTGGCGGTGGTGGTGGTCTGCGTGGTGCTGGCGCTGGCCGGGCTGGGGGTCTGGATGGGGCGGGGCTGGGGAGAGCCGCTGCGGTCCGCGCGGCTGGCCGGGCTGGCGGCGGCGTGTCTCGTGTTGGGGCTGCTGGCGGGGCTCCCGGATGTCGGCACGGCGCTGCTCGCTCCCGAGGTGCCGGTGGTGCTCGACGCCGGGCATCCGGTCTGGGAGGCCTCGATCTCCGGGCGGCGCTCGATCGGCAGCGTGGTCGTCGAATCCAGCCTTTCGAACGGCGCGGGGCTGGCGCCGGGGACGCCGGTGGCGATCGTCCGCCTGCGCGACGCCGGCCGGCCGGAGGCCAACTGGGTGCTGCGCGCGGGCGAGGGGACGGGGGAGTGGGCGGCGCGGCGGCCGGACGTGGCCCAGGCCGGCGTGAAGGCGCCCGGACCCTGGGTCTCCTGGGTGGCGGGGGATTTCCTTGGGCAGCGCTACCGCGCCCGGTGGACGCTCGCGCGGCCGGAGAGCGCCTCGTCGCTGCGCATCGAGCGGGCCCCGGGCGTGCCGCCGGACCTCGCGGTGGCCGTCTATCAGTTGGAGATCCGCCGTTGATCCGGAGGAGAGACGGGTTCGCCGGGACCGCGGCGGTCCTGGCCGTCTGCCTCGTGGGCTCGGCTCTCCTCTCCCGGCTCCTCCCCCTGCCGGCGGACGACCCCTTCCGCGGCACCCTCGTCCTGATCCCGGTGGTCCTGGGAGCCCTGCGGGAGATCCACCGCTGGGGCGCCCGCCGCGGCGGCCGGCCGCTCGGGGCCGCGGCCACGGCGGGGGAGCTGGGCGCCCTGGGAATCCTGGTGGTCCTCATCCTCGCCCGTCCCCATCTGTCGCTGGCGAATATTGACGACGGGCTCGCCGCCGGCCTGGCGCTCGTCCTCGCCTGCCGGGTGGCGCGCCAGACGCTCGCGTTCCGGCCGCTGCTGGGGGAGCGGCTGCCGCGGCGGCCGTCGGTCCTCTTCTTTCTTCTCCCGCTGACGGCCTATCTCGCCATCCTCCCCTGGTCGACCCGGCACCGCCAGCCGGACGGCGACGAGCCGTTCAACCTGCTGGTGACGCACAGCCTGGCCTACGACCTCGACGCCGATCTGACCAACAATTATGCCCAGGGGGATTGGCGCTACTTCATGGCGCGCCCGATCGAGCCGCAGCCCGGGGACCCGGTGGGGCCGCGCGGCGAGCGGTACTCGCGCCACAACGAGCTGCTGCCGCTGGCGCTGGCCCCCGCCTATCGCGTGGCCGGGCTGATGGGCGCCCTGGCCATGATGGCGGTGATGACCGCCGCGCTCGCCTGGCTGACCCTGCGGCTGGCCCGCCATTACTATCCGGACCGGCCCGGGGAGGCGCTGGCCGCCTGGGCCCTGATCGCGTTCACGCCGCCGCTCCTCCTCTACTCCTATCAGGTCTGGGTGGAGGTGCCGGGCGCCCTGCTCACCCTGGCGGCGCTCGACCGGATCTTCTCGATCGACGACCGGCCGGAGCGGAACGGCAGGGCCTGGGGGCTCAAGGAGTGGCTGGGGCTTGGATTGCCGGTGCTGCTGCTGCCGCTGCTCAAGATCCGCTTCGTGCTGATCGCCGGCCCCCTGCTCGCGCTGGGATGGTGGCACGCCGGCCGCCCGCGCCGGCCGCTGCTGATCCTCGCCGGGCTGCTGGCGGGCGTGGCGGCCGGGATGCTCCTCTACAACCAGGTCGTCTACTCGAACCCGTTGAAGATCCACTCCTGGGAGGAGGTCGACCCCGCCAACTACGGCCCGGCGGCCTATCTCAAGGGGTTCTCGGGGCTCTTCTTCGACGCGGCGTTCGGCCTCTTCGGCGGCGCGCCCGTCTGGCTGATCCTGTTGCCGGCGGCCCTCCTGCTGCTGGCGCGGCGGAGCCCGCTGCTGCTCCATCTCGCGGTGCTGATCCTGCCGTACCTGGTGGTCGTGGTCCCCCGCGTCGAGTGGTATGGCGGCTGGTCGCCGCCGTTCCGCTACGCGCTGATCATCCTTCCCCTGCTGGCGGTCGGCCTGGTGCCGTTGTTGGCGGAGGCCCGGGAGCGGGCGGGGGCGCAGGCGCTGCTCGGCGGGCTCGGAGCGCTCACCCTGGCGCTGACCCTGATCTGGCTGGCGGTGCCGGGGTGGACCTACAACTTCGCGGACGGCCGCACCTACGCCCTCGACGCGCTGAGCGGCCGGCTGGGGCTGGACGTCGCCCGCTTCTTCCCCAGCTCGATCCGCCCCCGCACCGCCACCTGGGCCTGGCCCCTGGCGGCGTTCCCGATCATCTCTCTACTCTGGTGGGTCCCGGGCCGGAAGCGGATGGCGGAATCGGCGGCCCTGATCGGGATCGCCCTGGCGCTCGGCGCCGCGGCGCTCCTGCCGGCCGCGGCGGCCCGCGTGCCCACCCGCGTGATCGAGCTGGAGGACCCGCAGGTGCGCAAGAGCGGCGGGCATCTCCACCCCGACCGCTGGGTGATCGAGCGGGCGCGCTATCGCGGCGGCTGGGTGCTGCGCGTGGGCGAGCATCTGGAGGCGCCGGTCCAGCCGGGCGGGCGCCGGGTGAGGCTGCGTCTCGCCGCGGAATTCATCCGCAATCAGCCGGTCCCCTTCACCCTCGAGATCAAGGAGGAGGACCGCCTCCTGGCCACCTGGACCCCCAGGCGCTCCCGCGTCTGGGAGACGGTCGAGGTCGGTCCGGTGGACTGGCATGCGGGCCAGCCGCTGGTGCTGGTGGCGTTTGGGGCCGCGCCGGCGGGGGAGCTGAACGGGGCGATTCTGGACCGGGTGGAGATGGAGTGGCAGTGACCCTCTCCGCCGTCGTCCTCACCCTGGGCCGGAGCCCGCTGTTCATCCCCTGCCTGGAGGCGTTGCGGCGGGAGGGGGTGGAGATCGTCGTCGTCGATCAGGGGGTTGCGATCGACGTGCCCGCAGGGCTCGCGGACCAGGTCCTCCGCCCGGGGCGCAACCTCGGCTTCGCGGCGGGGAACAACCTGGGGTTCTCGGCGGCCTCGGGGAAGTGGGTGGCACCTGTCAACGACGACCTGCTCGTGGAGCCTGGATGGGCGGAGCGGCTGATCGCGGCGCTCGCGGCGGACCCCAAGGCGGGATCGGCGCAGGGGGTGAACCTGGTGCTCGACCATCCCGATCTCGCGGACGGCTGCGGCATCGCCTGGAACCGCTGGTGGCAGGCGGTGCAGGTGGGGCACGGCGAGCCGGCGCCGGGTCCGGAGGGCCCCGTGAGCGAGATCTTCGGGGTCTCGGCCACGGCGGCGGTCTACCGCCGGGAGGCCCTGCGCGAGGTGGCGCCGGACGGCGAGGTGTTCGACACCCGGCTCGGCTTCTATTACGAGGACGTGGACCTCGCCTGTCGCCTGCGCGCCGCCGGCTGGCGGGCCCTGCTGGTGCCGGCCGCGCGGGCCCGCCACGCCGGCTCGCTCACCGGCCGCACCCAGAGCCGCGACCGCTGGAGCCGGATCTACGGCAACCGCTGGCTGGTGGCGAAGCGCTATCTCGGCGGCGGCTTCTGGCCGCGCGTCCCCCTCCTGGCGGCCCGGGACGGCGCCGATCTCGGGCATGCCCTGCTCAAGGATGAGCGGGAGCTGGCGGCGGGGATCGTCTCCGGCTGGCGACGGGCCCTGCGCGGTGGCGAACCAAGATAACCTCTCCCCTCGTGAGCCCTCACCCCCCGGCCCCCTCTCCCAGCCTCCCCCCCGGCCCGCCGGGAGAGGGGGAGGTGTGGCTGACCGGCGTCGTCGTCCACTGGCGCAACGAGGATCTCCTCGCCGAGCTGGCGGCGGCCTGGCCGCGCGATCCCCGCTTCGAGCTCCTGATAGTAGATAACGGCTCCTCGGCCCCGCTGCCGCCCCGGCGGGAAGCGATTCGGGTCCTGAAACCGGACCGGAACCTCGGCTTCGCGGGGGGCGCGAACTTAGGGACCGTGGAAGCCCAGGGCGAGGTCGTGCTGATCCTGAATCCGGACGTGGTCCCCGAAGAGGGGGCGCTCGACCGGCTGCTGGAGGGGCTCGCGGCGTGGCCGGACGCGGCGGGACTGGCCCCGTGCCTGCTGGGGCCGGCGGGGGAGCCGCAGGCGGCGTGGCAGCTCCGGAAGATCCCCTCGGCCTGGGAGCTCCTGACGCACGCTTTCCCGGTGCCAGGCGCTTGGCGAAACGAGCCCGAGCCGGAGGCCGGAGCCCCGGTGGAGCAGCCGGCGGCGGCGGCGCTGGCGCTCCGGAGGGAGGCATTGGAGAAGGTGGGCGGATTCGACCCGAGGTTTCATCCCGCCTGGTTCGAGGACGTGGACCTCGCCAAGCGGCTCCGGGATGCGGGCCTGACGATCCGCTACTGGCCGGCGGCCCGCTTCCGGCACCGGCTGGGGAGCACGGTGCCGCGCCTGGGGTACGGACCCTTCCTGTTCATCTACTACCGGAATCTCACCCGCTATCTCGCCAAGCACCACGGCCGCGGCTGGGCGCTGGCGGCGCGGGCGGCGCTGATCCCCGGCATCGCCCTGCGGCTGCTGGCCCTCCCCTTTCGCCGTCCCCACCGGGCCGCCTCGCGGCGGGAGGCGCTGGCCGGGCTCTGCGGGGTCCTCCTGGGCGCTCTCTCGGGGTGGACCCGGCCGCGCCGGCTGGCGGAGGCGGTCCCTTGAGCGAAGGGAGCGAAACGGTGGCGGTCTGCATCGTGACGCACGATTCGGCGGCCGATCTGCCGGGGTGCTTCGAATCGATCGCCGCCCTGGATCACCGGCCGCTGGAGATCGTGGTGGTCGACTGCGCGAGCCGCGACGGCAGCCTGGAGGCGGCGCGGGCGCACGCTCCTGAGGGAATCCCCTTCCAGGCGGTCGGTCTGGCCGAGAACCGCGGCTTCGCCGGCGGGATGAACGAGGCCCTGGCGCACACCCAGGCCCCCTGGGTGCTCACCTTGAACGCCGACGCCCGTCCCGAGCCGGGCTACGTGACCCGGCTGCTCGTTCGCGCCCGCGCGCATCTCAGGGTCCGGATCGGCGCGGTCACGGGGCGGTTGGTCCGCCCTTCCCAGCCGCGGCGGATCGACGCCTGCGGCATGCTCCTCACCCGCAACTGGCGCCATCTCGACCGCGGCTCGGGGGAGGTGGACCGGGGGCAGTGGTCCGCGCCGGAGCGGGTCTTCGGGGCCACCGGCGCCGCCTCGCTCTTCCGCCGCGCGGCGCTCGACGACGTGGCGGTGGAGGGGGAGGTCTTCGACTCCCGCTTCCATTCCTTCCGCGAGGACGCCGAGCTCTGCTTCCGCCTGCGCGAGCGCGGCTGGGAGGTGGTCTACGAGCCGGCGGCCGTCTGCGAGCACCGCCGGTTCAACCTGCCGGAGCGGCGATCCGCGATGCCGGCGGCGGTCAATCTCCACTCCCTGAAAAACCGGTATCTGCTGCGGATCTATCACCAGACGGGGAGAAATTTCCTCCGCACCTTGTTCCCGACCCTGATCCGCGATGTGGCGGCGCTCGGCTGGGTGCTGCTGCGGGAGCGCTCCTCCCTTGGCGCCTATGGGTGGCTGTGGCGGAACCGGCGGGAGATTTTCCGGAGGCGGCGGATCATCCAGGAGCGGCGCACCGTGCCGCCGGCGGCGATCGACAAATGGTTCTCCGTCCAGGGGGAGCCCCTGTGAGACCCCTCTCCGTCGCCCTCCTCGGCAGCCGGGGCATTCCGGGGCGCTACGGCGGCTACGAGACGCTGATGGAGGAGCTCGCCGTGCGGCTGATCGCCCGTGGCTTCAGGGTGACCGTCTATTGCCGGTCGCATTCGACGCCGCGCGATCTCACGAATTGGCGGGGGGCCGAGCTGGTGGTGCTGCCCACGATCCGCGCCAAGTACCTGGACACGCCGGTCCACACCTTCCTCTCCTGCCTCCATGCCGCCTCGGCCGGCTACGACGCCGCCCTGGTGGTGAACTCGGCCAACGCCCTGTTCGTGCCGCTGCTGGGGGTGGGGGGGATCCCGGCGGCGCTTAACGTCGACGGCATCGAGAAGCGGCGCGCCAAGTGGGGAGCGTTCGGCCGCGCCGTCTACGCCCTCTCCGAGCGGCTGGCCTGCGTGGTGCCGGACGCCCTGGTGACCGACGCCGAGGTGATCCGCCGCCATTACCTGGAGCGCTACGGCGCGGAGTCGGTGCCCATCGCCTACGGCGTCGATCCCCGGCCACCCGCCGAGACCGGGGTGCTTGAAAAACTGGGTATCACCACTCGGCAATATTTTCTCTATGTCAGCCGTTTCGAGCCGGAGAACAACCCCCACCGGGTGGCCGAGGCATACCGCCAGGTGGGCGGCGGCCTGCCGCTGGTGATGGTGGGCGGGGCGCCCTACGCGGGGCGGTTCATCGCCGGTTTCACCCGGGGAGCCGATCCCCGCATCCTCTTCCCTGGGCCGATCTACGGCGAGGGGTACCGCGAGTTGCTGTCGCACGCCCTGGCCTACGTCCACGCCACCGAGGTGGGTGGGACCCATCCGGCGCTGGTCGAGGCCATGGGGTACGGAAATTGCACTTTAGTGAACGACACGCCGGAGAACCGTGAGGTGGCGGGCGATGTGGGGATCTGGTTCCGGGCCGAGGAGCCCGGTACCCTGGCCGAGCGGATGGACTGGGCGCGGGGCCACCCCGAGGAGGCGCGGGCTCTGGGGAGAGCGGCGGCGGAGCGGGCGGCTCGCCTCTTCTCCTGGGAGCGGGTGGCGGACCAGTACGCCGGCCTGCTCCGGCGGTTGGCAGGACGGCCCTCCGAGAGCTATGCTGGAGAGGCATAGACGAAAGCGCCCCCTGGCACGTATAGACACGTATAGAATAGACACCTGGTTATAAGTCGATCGGTGATCTCTCGATAGAAGAATCCATGCTCAAAGAACGGGCTCGTATTCTCGCGGTCGCGATCTTCACCCTCGATCTGTTTCTCGTCTCCGCCGCTTTTCTCTGTGCCTACGGGCTGCGGCACGTCGTGCTGCCCTGGATGGCGCCGGCGACCTTCCCGAGCCGCCTCCACTCGCTGACGGACTATTTGCCGCTGCTGCCGCTGGCGCTGGCGATCTGGGGCGGGCTGCTGCTCAGCTCGGGGCGCTACCGCTCGCACCGCACGGTCCCCCTCCTCGACGAGGCGTGGGCCATCCTCCGCGTCTGCGTGAGCGGCGCGATCCTCTTCACCCTGGTCCTCTATCTGAGCCGGTGGGACGAGCGCCTGCTGGGGGCCGACCGGGTCAGCCGCTTCTGGTCGCTGCTCTTCGCGGCCTTCTCCTGCCTCTTCCTGCTCACCGAGAAGCTGGGCCTGCGGATGACCTCCCGCTACGTCCGCTCGCACGGCTTCAACTACCGGACGGTGCTGATCGTGGGCACCAACGACGCGGCGCTGCGGATCGCGGACTCGATCCACGGCCACCGCTTCTGGGGGTACCGCATCCTCGGCTTCATCCGCAACGGGCACGCCTGGGAGGAGTCCTGGCCCCCGCGCTACGCGATCCTCGGCGAGATCGAGGACATCCCGCGGATCGTCGAGAGCCACGTGGTGGACGACGTCATCTTCGCCGTCCACCGCAAGGAGCTGGACCGGCTGGAAGACCTCTTCCTGAGCCTGCAGGAGCAGGGGATCCGCACCCGCTTCGCCATGGACCTCTTCCCGCACACCCGGGTGCGCGTGGAGCTGGAGGACCTGGACGGCGTGCCCCTCCTCTCCTTCGCCACCACGCCCACCAGCCAGCTCCAGCTCATGACCAAGCGGACGGTGGACGTGGCGCTCGCCGCGCTCCTTCTCTTCCTGGGGCTGCCCATCGCGGGGATGATCGCGCTGACGATCAAGCTCACCCAGGGGGGGAACGTCCTCTTCCGGCAGACCCGCTGCGGCCTGAACGGCCGCTCCTTCACCCTCTACAAGTTCCGCACGATGGTGGAGGGCGCCGAGGAGCGCCGCCGCGAGCTGATGCACCTCAACGAGATGAACGGCCCGGTCTTCAAGCTGCGGAGCGATCCGCGGGTGACGACGATCGGCCGGTTCCTCCGCCGCTTCAGCCTCGACGAGCTGCCGCAGCTCTGGAACGTGCTGCGAGGGGACATGAGCCTGGTGGGGCCCCGGCCGCCGATCCCCGAGGAGGTGGCGCAGTACCAGCGCTGGCAGCGCCGGCGCCTGGCCATGAAGCCCGGGCTCACCTGCCTCTGGCAGATCAGCGGGCGGAACGAGGTCGACTTCGACCGCTGGATGCAGCTCGACCTTGAGTACATCGACTCCTGGTCGCCGATGCTCGACCTCAAGATCCTGCTGAAGACGGTCCCCGTGGTGCTGTCGGGGAGGGGCGCGTCGTAAGAAATTTAATGCACAGAGCTAGAACGCTGGCGGTCCTTGGCCGCCAGCCATACTCCTCAAGATTGCTCTACCTTCGGCGATCTTACCCTCTCTTTGCGAGTCCCTGTCTGCGCCTTCGAGGCCGCCCGGTTGATTGAAGAGCGTTGACCATTGTGCTAGCCGTTAAAGCTTGTAACTGCTGCTCTACTCTGCGGTAGACATTCACGGCGCCAACCTTCTCGGCAATAGCACTAACAATAAACTGGTTTAGACTAGCTCCTTCCAACTCTGCGAGCTGGGCCGCTTGGCGATGTAGGCTGCGTGGGAGCCGCAAAGCAAATCGTCCACTAAACTGGATGTCTGATGCCGGATCGGGGATTTGTTGCTGCATCTCCAGTGCGGCCTCAATCCACGACTCCGCTACTGCCTCCAGGCGTTCGTATGCTTCAGCGGGGGTGGCGCCTTGTGTAATACAACCGGGGAGCTCGACGATTTGAGCCGTAAACGTGCCGCTCTCTTCGTCAGGAATTAAGACCCTTGTGTACGGCCTCTTCAGAAGCTCGCGGGGTTCGAGGTTCTTCATAGCGGCTCCTTAGTCTGTTGCTCCGCCGAGAGCAGCTTTTCGTATTCATCCAAGTCGCCTTCCAACTGGTCCAGGATGCCCCTTGCCGTGAAGCGGTTGAGGTCGCCCGGATGGCTGGGGATGCTCACCGGCCGCCTGTTCGGGAGCTCTTCGCTGACCCATGTGGGGCTCCTTCCCTGTATTGGCCCGCTTTCTCCCGAGGCGTCGTGCCAAAGACTCAAGCTCAGTGCTCTTGATCCCACCCTTCCCTCGTAGGGCCTCGATCTGAGAGCGAAGCTTTTGGATCTTCGCACGGCTCATCATGATATCGCATGTGATATCAAATAGGGAAGCTCGCCGTCAAGCGGCTCCGCACGCAATTGCGCGACCTTCCCCTGGCTCCTACCGTCCGAAATCTTCTCTCGATGACATGAAGGCGTTCTTGTAGGGAACGTAAGACGGGCTCAGGGCTGTTTCACCAGCCGCGCGCACGTCTCCTCGATCCGCCGCGCCACCTCGTCCCAGTCGTACCCGGCCGCCCGCTCCAG
>DASXJP010000068.1:0-5657 GCA_036497345.1 Thermoanaerobaculia bacterium | reverse complement strand
CGAGCAGGTGGACCTGCCCGGCGAGGAGGCGGCCGCGCTGGCCGCGACCGCCCGCGCCAGCGGCTACGAGAACCTGCTGCGGCTGCTCAACCAGCTCCTCACCAGCGAGAACATCGTGCGGCGGAGCGACACCGGCGCCCTGGCGGTTGAGATCGCCTGGCTGCGCGCGGCCGAGCTGCCGAAGCTGACGCGGATCGAGGAGATCCTCGCCGGCGCGTTGCCCGCCGTCGAATCCGGGAGCGCCCGGCCCGCCGCGGCGCCGAGGCCCGCGCCGGCGCCCGCGCCGCAACGCCGCGCGCCCGAGCCGGCCCCCCGGCCCGCGCCGCCTTCTCCACCGCCGGCGCCTCCGCGCGCCGAGGCGGCGCCCCGGCCGGCGCCCGCGCCGAGCCGGCCCAGCGATCCGATCACCGCTTTCAAGGAAGAGGCCGCGCGGCGCAAGGCGAACCTCGGCGGCTTCCTCGACGCGGCGGACGACATCCGCTACGAGGAGGGTCGAGCGTCGATCCTCTGTCCGCAGGGGGACAGCTATCTGAAGGGGAGGCTGGAGGCGAACCGGGCGATCCTGGAGGAGGCGGCGGCCGCCGTCTGGGGTGCGGGGACCCGAGTTGATATCCTGGAGAGCCGCGGCGCGCCCAAGCCCGCCGCCACGGAGGCGAAGCCCGCGCCGGTGCAGCAGGTGGAACAGATCCCGACCGTCCAGGCCGTCCTCGACATCTTCCAGGGGAGGATCGAGACGGTGGAAGAGCACGGCAGCTATACGGAGGATTGAAACGATATGAGCAGCATGCGCCAACTGATGAAGCAGGCCCAGGAGATGCAGGAGCGGCTGCAGCGCGAGCTGAACGAGCTGGTGGTGGAGTCCAGCGTCGGCGGCGGCATGGTCACCGTGAGGATGAGCGGCCACAAGCAGCTCGTGGGGTGCAAGATCGATCCCGAGGCGATGGACAAGGACGATCCCTCCATGCTGGAGGATCTGATCGTCGCCGCGGTCAACGAGGCCGGCCGCAAGGTCGAGGAGACGATGCAGGGCAAGATGGGGTCGCTGGCGTCGAGCATGCCGGGCCTCTTCTGATCCCGCAGGGAGACAGCGGATGTCCGACCCCTTGGCCCGGCTCACGGGTGAGCTGTCCCGGCTTCCGGGGATCGGTCCCAAGACCGCGACCCGCCTCGCCCACTATCTCCTCAAGGTCCCCGCGCCCGAGGCCGAGGCGCTCGCCTCGGCCATCATCGAGGTCAAGGAGAAGCTCTTCCACTGCTCGGTCTGCAACTCCATCACGGCGGTGGACCCCTGCCGTTACTGCGCGGATGAACGGCGGGACCGCGCCCGGATCTGCGTGGTCGAGGAGCCGTTCAACCTCGAGCCGATCGAGCGCACGGGCGAGTACCACGGCCTCTACCACGTCCTCCTCGGGGCTCTCTCCCCACACCGGGGGATCGGCCCCGACCGCCTCGCCATCCCGGGCCTCCTCGACCGCCTCGACGGCATCGAGGAGGTGATCCTCGCCACCAATCCCAACGTCGAGGGGGAGGCGACCGCCCTCTACCTCGCGCGGCTGCTCAAGGCCCGGGGGGTGCGCGTCACCCGCCTCGCCTTCGGCATGCCGGTGGGCGGCGACATCGAATACACCGACGAGGTGACGCTGGGCCGCTCGCTCGCCGGCCGGCGCGAGATGTGACCTTCGGCGACCTCCTCCCCGAGATCGTCGTCCCGCCCCCCGGGCCGCGCTCGCGTGAGCTGTCGGCCGCCCTCGGAAACCTGGAAGCCCCGGGCGTCAACACGATGTCCGGCGGCGGCGGCGGCGAGCCCGCCATCCTCTGGGAAGAGGCGCGGGGGGCGAACGTCCGGGACGTCGACGGCAATATCTATATAGATCTCACGTCGGGGTTCGGGGTGGCGGCGGTCGGCCACCGCCACCCACGAGTGGTGGAGGCGGTGCGCGAGCAGGCCGGCCGGCTGCTCCATGGGCTGGGGGACGTGATGGCCCATCCCCTGCGCGTGGAGCTCGCCCGCCGGCTGGTGGAGATCGCGCCGGTGGACGACCCCCAGGTCTTCTTCGCCATCTCCGGCGCCGAGGCGGTCGAGATCGCCCTCAAGACCGCCCTCGGGGCCACGGGCCGGCCGGGGGTCCTCGCCTTCGCGCCGTCGTACCACGGCCTGACGCTCGGCGCGCTCAACGTCACCTCGCGGGAGGATTTCCGCGCCCCCTTCGCCGCCCACCTCCACGGCCACGTCCGCCGCCTCCCCTTCGCCGGCGATCTCGCGCGGGTGGACGAGGCGCTGAAGGGTGGAGAGATCGGCGCCGCCATCGTCGAGCCGATCGTCGGCCGCGAGGGGGTGCTGATCCCGCCGGACGGCTGGCTCTCCGCCCTCGCCGCCCTCTGCCGCAAGCACGGAGCGCTGCTGATCGCGGACGAGATCTTCACCGGCTTCGGCCGGACAGGAACCCTCTTCGCCGTCGAGCACGAAGGGGTGAGGCCGGACATCCTCTGCTGCGGCAAGGCCTTGGGCGGAGGATTGCCGATCGCCGCCGTGATCGCCCGGCGCGACTGCTTCCGCTGCTGGGAGACGCCAGGCGAGGCGCTCCACACCGCGACCTTCCTGGCCAATCCCCTCGCCTGCGCGGCCGCGCTCGCCGTGCTCGACATCCTCAAGGAAGAGGACCTCCCCGCCCGCGCCGTCCGCCTGGGCCAGACCCTCGGCCATCGCCTCGCCACCTGGCCCGGCCGATTCTCCGTAGTCGAGGAGATCCGCGGCCGGGGCATCCTCTGGGGGATCCAGCTCCGCACCGCCGAGGTCGCGAAGAAGTGGATGCTCGCCGCCTGGTCCCGGGGCGTCCTCCTCCTCGCCGGGGGTCCGGAAGGAAGGGTGGCGCAGCTCGTGCCGCCGTTGACGATCCGGGAGGAGCAGTTGGCGGGGGCGTTGGGGATTCTGGAGGGGGTTATCTCTCCTTGAGCCAAGCCTGGAGGGTGAGCCACATCCGGATCTCACCCGGCGTTTGGGGGTCGGCGCCGGGAGATGGACGGTAGAGCTTGGCGATCCACGGAGCAGGGTGCCGCCGCAGGAATCGCAGGATCTGAGGCATGGTCTGGACGAAGCTCGTAGCGGAGAAGGTGGGGGCAACCTGGAGGAGGCGGTGCGGCTCCTCCGGGAGAACGCCGAGCTCCTGCGCGGACTGCGGGAGCTACAGCCCCTTGAGCACGTCCCGGATGGTGCGCTCGATTCCGTCAACGGAGTCCTGGAATCCACCGGGGTCACCCTGTAGGACGATCTTCGTCTCGCCGCAGGGGCAGACGATTTCATCTCCCGCTTTCTTGCCCCTCATCGGTTCCCTGAGTCGTCGCTTGCAGGCGGGGCAGGTGAAGAGTTGATACAGGTTCCCCTCGTCGTCGACCTCTTCATCGAAGTCGAAATCGGCCTCTGTCGGTTCTACGTCGAGCGTATTGTCTTCCATGGCAGTACAGCGTAACTCAGGCGCAACCCCTATTCGGTTTTGGGATATCCGATTCCAGGATATGAGACTCCCTCCGTGTCCGTCCGCGATCCCACCTATCAGCGCATGCTCGCCCGACTCCGGGAAGCCAGGGAGGCGGCAAAGCTCACCCACACCCAGGTAGCCGAGAAGCTCGGGAAGCCGCAGTCCTACGTCTCGAAGGTGGAGAGCGGGGAGCGGCGGATTGACCCGGTGGAGCTGGCGCGGCTTGCAGAAGTCTACGGGCGAGAAATCGGCCATTTCCTGGCGTAATGGCCTCCCCCACTGTCACGCGGGAATGGGCTAGCTGTCCTCGATTCCGCCCCAAGGATCACTCTACGGGTACACCGAACGGCATGAAGGGGGGACATCAAATGGATTCCTGGATGAGATCAGCCTTGAGCTTCGCGGTCGTCGGGGTAGCCCTCTATGCGGTCATTGCAAAATCCGGAGATGAGGCCGCCCGCCAGTGGGCGGTAGGCGCCATCGCGTTCGTCATGGGGTACTACCTTCGGGGAAGCGAGCCCGAAGTTCCGCGCTGAAGCTTCTATGCGTCCCTGGGGGGGCGGGAGGCGCTAAGCCTCTCTAAGTTCTTGACTTACCGGCAGCTCTCTGGTAATTTTAACCTGAGTTGCGTCCTCCTGTCGGGAGGATAGCAATCTCCTTTGGAGGTTTTTTTATGACACCGCACCGCCCCTCCCGACGTGAAGGAGATCCGTCACCGCCAGACGCCGTCTACAAACTGCATGCGGTAGTGTTCCGGCACGGCGAGTGGCTCATCGCACAGTGCCTTGAGCACGACATAACCGTGCAGGCACGCTCAAACGCCGAGCTGTACTATGAGGTCAAGAGAATCCTCGTAGCCCACCTGATCAGGGCCGACGACACCGGCGCCGAGCCGTTCGCCCACATCCCCAAAGCCCCTAAGCGCTTCTGGTTGATGTACAAGGAAGCGCAGATGGAGCTAAGTCCCCTCAAAGATCTCGACTTCCCAGCGGCTACCGTGCGCCCGGTCGATGTCGAGCTTCGCGCCGCCTAGAAGTCGAACTCGAAATCGCACGGCTCATCGTAGGGCTCCTCCCCCTCAAGACCGAAGTCTTGAGGGGGTAGCCCCATTCGTCTGCACAAGCCCGCAACCATAAACTCATCCAGTTGATCCTCGGAATGGAGGTTGCCAGGAAGCTCGATTGTCCGGGCTTTATCGGCACTCTGGAGGAAAGGCATCCTTACTGTCTTCCCGTCCGGATCGATGGCCTTGGTGTATCGCTCGGTAAAGCCGTAGCGCGTTTTAACAAGCTGAATGAATTCGCCGTAGGTAGAACTCCAAGGGTGCCTCAGAGAATCGAGCTGCTTATCCTCTTCCTTGGTTGCCCCGGGTGGTAGGAGAGTAAGTTTGGAATTCTTCTTCTTAGGCCGAGATCGACGCATTTGGTAATTGTAACATGGGGATTGTCCGTGAAAAAACCTGGTCACCGATTATTGATTCATTAATCCTCGTCGGCTTTATCGCGTTCGGGCTTTACCTGCAACAGCCCTTCCACCGCCTCCTCGAAGCTCAGCGGGTAGAGTGACACCCGCCCGTCTACCCTTCGCCTCCTGGGTCCTTCGCCTGCTTCTCCGGTGGACGCGCCTCTTCTTCGCGGGTTTTCGGGTCTTCTGCCATCGCTCGATCCCCTGAAGGGGGAAGAGGAGCTGCTGGCAGCTCCTCCGCTCCCCTCGTTTTCCTCCAGGATGCGGAGGAACCACTTGTCGGAGAGGTCGGCGTCGATGAAGAAGACGGGGTCAGGCGGCGCGGGCGGATTCGTAGACGATCGCCTCCGTGACCTCGTCGTGGGTCAGGCCGTAGGAATCCGCGAGGTCCTCGACGGTCTCCCCCGCGTTCAACCTCTCCACCAGGATGGCGGTGCTGATCCCTTCCTCTCGATGCTCGGCCGTCCGTAAGAGATCCTGGGATCGATGGCGACGACCTTCTGATCCTGGCGAGAGGCCGGGGAGGTAAACGGGTATAGGCGGACGGGCAGGCCCTCCGCATCCCGGACCACGCGCCGCAGGAAGGTCTCGAGGATCTGCCCCATCGCGAGCTGACCGGACCGGCTAAGGCTCAGGAGCCGGCCATACTCCTGAAGGAAGACCTCGCCCGGGGCGGCCAGAAGCTCCTCGCGGATCAGCAGACGGTCGATCCCACAC
>DASXJP010000067.1:0-3183 GCA_036497345.1 Thermoanaerobaculia bacterium | reverse complement strand
GTCCCGGCAGCTCCGCACGGCCTGGTCGAAGGGGAGATCGGTCTCGGTCTCGTAGGCGACGGCGGTTTCCCTCATGGCTCGGTCCTTTCCGGGCTGTCTTTCAGGATCTATCGCGGCCTCCCGGGCCGCGGTCAGCGGGCTCAGGTGAAGCCGCCGGGACCACAGCCGGCGGCGGCCGTGCCGCGCTGGGCCGTCTCCCCGATGTTGCTCGCGAAGGTCGAGTATTGCTTGTCGAGCGCCTCCACGCCGCACCGGGGGCATACCAGGCCTTCCGGCCCCTGCCCCATGCGCTGCAGGATCTCGAAGCGGTGACCGCAGTCGCGGCAGCGATATTCGTAGATCGGCATCGTCAGCTCCAGCCTCCAGGATAAGTATCGCAGATCTCCCGGCTCCGCCGCCCACCCTCTCATAGGGGACATAGCCCGTCCCGGCAGGTGGGCACCAGAAGGGACGTAAGGGACTCCAGGGACAGCAGGGACCTGCGGAAGGGTGCCACTACTAGATCTTCCTTGTCCTTGACGTCCCTGCAGTCCCTGTTGTCCCTGGTGTCCCTGTTTTGGTCTCCTGCGGTAGCATGCATCGCATGAAAAGGCTCCCGATCCTCGCGACGCTCGCGCTCGGCCTGCTCGCCGGCCCCGCCCTCCATGGGGCCGGCGATGCCGGGTGCGCCCCGAAGGCGGAGGAGGCCGTCAAGGCGCTCCTCGCGACGCAGTCCGCGGCCTGGAACCGCGGCGACCTCGAAGGCTTCACCGCGGTCTACGCGGAAGATGCCACCTTCGTCTCCTCCACCGGCCTGACTCACGGCCGGCAGCAGGTGCTGGAGCGCTACCGCCTTCGCTATCCGGACAAAAAGGCGATGGGGATCCTGACCCTGGACGTGCTGGAGACGCGGGCTTTCCCAATCAAGAGCAAATCTTGCGAGATTACAAGCGTCTCGGTGGCCGCCCGCTGGCGTCTCGCCTATCCCGATCAGCCGGAGAAGAAGACGGCCGAGGGGTCCACCCTGCTCGTCCTGCGGCCGCGGGGAGGCTCCTGGGAGATCGTGCAGGACGCGTCGATGTAGGGCGCTACCGGCCTCCCCCCACCACCTCCACCGCCCGCTCCACCACCTCGTCGCGGCCGGCGGCGATCCCCTGGAGGGTGCGGGAGACCGGCACGGTGGGGCGGACGCCCACGCCGTGATAGGGCGAGCCGTCGTGCTTGAGGGTGCGCTGGCCGCTCCAGGCGACCCGCCAGCCTCCCGGCAGATCGCTCCAGTTACGGCTGCCGTTGTCCCCTCCGGAGGGCTCGCCCACGATCTCGGCCCAGCGGTACTGCTCCACCATCTCCAGCAGGGTCTCGCTGTAGTGGAGGGTGCGGCCGCCGGCGAGGAACGCCACCTTGCCGCGCAGCCGCGGCGCCTTGGGATCGATCGTCCAGAAGGTGGACATCCAGCGGACGTCGCGGTGGTCCGGGAGCATCACGACCGGGGTCTGCCAGTTGGCGCTGCGCGCCGTGCGCTCGGCCAGATGCGAGAGCAGGACGGTGGTGACGTCGGTCCCTCCCCGCAGGTCGAAGACGATCCCGCGCGCCGCGGCCAGCCGGGGCCACAGCTTGTCCAGGTCCGCGTCCGCGATCCGCCGCAGGTCCACATACAGCACGCCCGGCTTGGGCTCGGCCACGGCGGAGAGAGGGGTGTCCGGCGGCGGATCGGCGGCCGTCCGGGTGAGCGTCACCGGGAACGGCGCGGCGCCGGCGCGCTCGATCCCCAGCTCCACCCGCGAGCCCACCGGTCCCTGGGCCAGCAGACCGAGAGCCAGCCAGCGGCGGGCCGCGCCAGGAGCGGAGACGGTCTCTTCAGCCTCGGTTAGGACCGTGGCCGCCGGCCGGCCGTCGAGGGTCGTCACGACGTCGCCCGGACGCAGATCACCGGTCGCACCCGTGATCACCAGGCGGTCCTCCACCCAGGCCCAGGAGACCGGCAGCGTGCCAAACGGCGGATCACCGCGCTGGGTCACCTCCACCGTCCAGGTGTCCTGGAGAGGGGCCAGGAGCCGGCGCAGGACGCGGCGGAAGGCCTCCGGGTCCGCGGCCCGCGCCGCGCCTTCGAGGGCCGTGGGCAGCGCAGAAGCCCACTCAAGTGCCGCCGGATCGAGATTGGGATGGAAATGCTGCTGGATCCCCCAGAGCAGCGCCACGGCGGCGAGGCGCGCTTCACGGGTGTCCGCGGTGGGATCGACTCCCAGCCAGGAACCGTTGGCGGGCGCCGAATGCGGCAGGGTGCCGGCGGCGTCGGCCCAGAGCGCGACCGGCACCGCGGCGGTCACCCCGTCGCCGAGATCGGCCTCCAGGACCTCCTCCGGCACAGGGATGTGGGGTGTCGCGATCTCGTCGCTCGCCATCTCGGCGCAGCCGCCGCGCCGGCACGGCTCCCCCCGTCGCAGCAGGAGGTGATAGCCGGCGTGGACCGACTCGTAGGGGAAATACCACCCAGGCGGCTGGGCCCCCGTCTCCCCCTCCTCGAACCCGGCGTTGGCCAGCGCGCCTTCTCCACCCCCGTCTACGGACCCGATGGGATCAATCGAGACGTTGTCCAGCCACACCTTGCCGCCGCCGGTGAGGACGAGGAGGACCACGATCCGCTCGGCGTCCGGGGCCACGTCCCCCTCGATCTCATAGGTCCGCCACGCGGCGTCGCGGATCGGCCGGTCCGCCATGTTGTCGAAGAACCCCGGCCGCCCGCCCGCGCGGTCGACCCGCAGGCCGAGTTGGGCGAAGCCAACACCCTCGGCCCGCACCTCGGCGCGCAGCCGCACCCGCTTCCCCCGCAGGTTACCGGGCGCGATCGCCTGGACCAGGGTGCCGAAGCCGGGCGGGCTCCGGTCGTCGATCCGCTCGCTCGTATAGATCTTCGCCGGGCTGTCGAAATGGCCGCCGAAGTGCCGCCAGGCCACCGTCTTGAACGGCGTGGTGCCGACCGGCGGCAGCAGCTCCGCGGGGGTCTCCGGCCGCTGCCCACTGGGATAGACCCGCAGCGTGGGCGCCAGCGGCCGGAAAAACCCTTCCAAAGCCCGCGCCAGCGCCGCCGGGCCCTCCGCCCCCTCCACCGCGCCGATGCCGGCCACCGCGACCCGGTTCCAGTCCGCCGCGGCCACCGCGTCGCTGGGATGGAAGAAGCGGACGAGCGCCATCAGCCGGGCGAAG
>DASXJP010000066.1:0-6105 GCA_036497345.1 Thermoanaerobaculia bacterium | reverse complement strand
TCACGGGACCCTAGAGCCCTTGCGCTTCGCTAGCACTTCGCCTCCATCAGGCTGTGCAGGGGACTTTCACCCCCAAGCTGTTGAACATGCTCGACACACTATGCCTGCGCCCCTGCGGGGCTGGCTTTCGAGACACCCTCTCAGAGAGTTACTAGCCGCAGGTGAGGCTTTGGTGGAGATCAACGAGATTCGGGCTCCGGCAAAGTAAGGTCCCGCCATGGCGGCGACATAGGGCAGGTTAGGTGGCAGAGAGCAGTATGCTGCGTCCATGACAACGACCATGGACAAGGCGGGGCGCGTTTTGATCCCTGCTGAGGTACGGGAGCGGCTCGGTTGGACCGCCGGCACGGAGCTTGAGATGGTGATCGAGGACTATTCCATCCGGCTCGTCCGGACGCTGCCCGGCCCCCAACTCGTCCGGCGCGGTGAACGCTTGGTGGGCCGCCCCCAAGCGGCGGAGGGAGAGCGCGCCCAGGTCGATGTCGCACGGTTGATCGAGGAGGAGCGAGACCGGCGGCCGGGTTGAGAGGCGCCTTTTTCGATACCAGTGTCCTTGTCGCGCCGGCCCGTTGGGGCGGATTTTTTGTCAGAGAGGCTCTTATCCCGCCAGCTTCGCCTTAAGCCGGTGCAGGCGCTTGTAGTCCTTGGTTCCTGGCTGGGTCGTAGGCATCAGGACTTCATAGTGCACTGCTGAAATCGTGTTTACAGGTGGCAGTGTATGGCAGATAAAACGGAACAGCAGCAGGACCGCCACCACCCGGTAGTCAATAACCTCCTCCCAAGCTGACTGATGGTCGTCAAGAAAGCTCATCGCCATATCACTAACCCACGCATCGAGCTCTGGCTTGTCCTGGATCGCCGATGGTCGCTGCTGGTCCAGCCCGAAGACTTTGTCGACAGCGAGAGCGATGATTCCACGCTGGTGAGAGCCCTTCGGGGCACGGACGTCTATTTGGTTCCATGCTGCTTTCACGTTGGCTGCCACTGACTTGGCGCTGAACGGTCGCTTACACTGAGTGATGTAATCTATTCGGTCGAAACGGAACCGTACGTCGTCGAATCCGGTGACCTGAATTCCTGACCTCATCAGCACCGATGCTAAGTCCAACTCAATAAAGACGTTGCGAGGTTCGGTCGTGCTGGGAGTTTCAGACGACGGCACCAGCGGCCCCTGGAGAACCCTCCTAAGCTCGCTGCGAGGGAGCTGATCTGACCGAAGAAGCTCGAGTTGCTTGTGGATGCGGCTAAAAGCTTCCCCTTCAGTGAGTGCGTAGTAAGCGTCCGGGCGCGATGCCCAGTCCCACTGCGCGATAAATTGAGCGACAGAGAGCGAATGCGACTGAAGGTCGGCGAGGAAGCTCGTCAGTGTCTGCTCAATAGCCTCGAGGCGAGTTCCCGCCGAAGCGACGCCAACATGGTCGAACCACTCACGGGCCAATTGCACGTCCCCAAGGATTTGGTCGTAGGGTGTGGCCCTGTATGGCGCCATGGCGAGAGGATGGATGGCCATGGAGGTGGTGTCAACGAGGTCGGCGCAGGTTGCGATAGGAAAGAGAACCGCGGAAACTGGGGCCTACCGATTGTCCGCCGACGTTTGCCGGAGCATTGGGTGCTTTGGTACCTTCCCCTTGAGGAGGCGACTCCATGGTGGACCTGCTCGATCGGA
The DNA here is from genome assembly GCA_036497345.1 of Thermoanaerobaculia bacterium. Classification (GTDB taxonomy): domain Bacteria; phylum Acidobacteriota; class Thermoanaerobaculia; order Multivoradales; family UBA5704; genus DATARR01. Next base: position 4,439 of record DASXJP010000066.1, on the reverse strand, counting down.
TCACGATCAACCCGAACCAATGCGGGGGACGCCCCTGCATCCGGGGGATGCGGCTTCAATCCCGCGGCGCAGACCCCGCGCGCAGCACCTGATAGAGAATTGCCCCAAGCAGTGCCCCACTGATGGGTCCCACCCAATAGACCCAATGCGAGGGCCAGAAGCCGGCGACGAGCGCCGGCCCCAGGGAGCGCGCCGGATTCATCGACGCCCCGGTTATGGGGCCTCCCCAGAGGGCGTCCAGCGCGACCGTGCCCCCGATCGCGACAGCCGCGAGCTCGCCCACGGCCCGGGTATCCGTGGCGACCGAAACGATGACGAACATGAGGACGGCCGTGAGGAGGATTTCGATTCCGAGCGCCCGCAGCGGGCTTCCGACGGGCGCGGTCGCTCCCAGCGCCGCATCGAGCCCAAAGAAGGCTCGGAGCGCCAAGGCTCCGCCTATCGCGCCAAGGATCTGGCCCGCGAGATAGGACGGCACGTCCCGCCAGGAGAAGTGCCGGGTCACCGCGAAGGCCAGGGTCACCGCCGGGTTGAAGTGCGCCCCGGACAGGTGTCCCAGGGAAGCGATCATGACCATGATCACGAGGCCGAAGCTCGCGGCCACGCCTCCATGCCCCAGGGCGCCGGTCGCGTGGTTCACGACAATGGCTCCACAACCTCCGGTCACGAGGGCGAAGGTCCCGAAGGCCTCCGCCGAGGCTCTCTGGAAAAGCGACGGGGCCCGCATCGGCCTACCGGCCCTCTTTTTCGAAGAGCGCCAGAAGATAGCGGATCCGCGTCGTGAGCTCGTCGGCGGCCTTCTTGAAGGCAGCCTGGCGCGTTTTTTCCTCGCCCTCGACCGCCGAAGGATCGGGGATGCTCCAATGGATACGCTCCGGGTCCCCGGGGAAAATGGGGCAGGACTCGCGGGCGTTGTCGCAGACCGTCACCACATAGTCGAAGCGCTCGCCCAGAAATTCGTCCATGGGCTTCGAGCGCTGGCGGCTGATGTCGATGCCTCGCTCGGCCATCTCGCGGACGGCGAGGGGGTGGACCCGCGTCGCCTCCGTGCCGGCGCTCGCGGTCTCCACCCGATCCCCACCCAATCCCCGGAGGATCCCTTCCGCCATCTGCGAGCGTGCGCTGTTGTGGGTACAGAGAAAGAGGACGGAGGAACGCTCGGGATTTGCCATCGCGTCACCTCCTACGCCGCCAGCGGCTTCCGCGCCCTCACGAAGGCGCTCATGACCTTGCCGTCCACCTCGTCCACGCCGACAGTCTCCATCCCCGCCTCCTCGAGGAAGGCCCGGGCGTCCTCGGCCCGGTAGATCCGCGTGGGCTCGACCTCGATCCCCTCGAACCCGACCTCCGAGAGGAGGCTGCGGTACTCCGCCTCCTGGAGGGCGCCCGCCACGCAGCCGATCCAGAGCTCCACGTTGCGCCTCACCGCCTCCGGGACCTCGCCACGGAAGACGACGTCGGACACCGCGAACCGGCCGCCGGGCCTCAGCACGCGGAAGGCCTCGGAGAGCACCTTCCGCTTGTCGGCGGAGAGGTTGATCACGCAGTTCGAGATGATCACGTCCACGGCGGCCTCCGGCAACGGGATCGCCTCGATCTCCCCCTGGAGAAATTCGACGTTCTCCGCGCCCGCCTGGCGCTGGTTCTCCCGCGCCAGCGCGAGCATGTCGTCGGTCATGTCCAGGCCGTAGGCCTTGCCCGTGGGCCCCACCCGGCGGGCCGAGAGGAGCACGTCGATGCCGCCGCCGGAGCCGAGGTCGAGCACCGTCTCGCCCTCCTTCAGCTCCGCCAGCGCCGTGGGATTGCCGCATCCCAGCGAGGCCAGCACCGCCTCGGCGGGCAGCCCGGCGGTCTCCTGGGCCGCGTAGAGATCCGAGGTGATCGGGTCTTTGCCGTCGCAGCCGCAGGCGCCGCAGCCACAGGAAGCGGACCTCCCCTTCTGGGCCGTGCGCGCGGCTTCACCGTATTTCGCCTGCACCACCTCGCGGAGGGCGGAGGGCTCGAGGGTCTGGGGATTGGTGCTCATATTCGTCTCTCCTTTCTGTTGTTACTTGCAACTATCTGTCGAAAAAAAGGGTCAGGGGATACGGCAGCAGCTTCCACCGCCGGTCTCGACGCTCGCCGCGGCGGCGCGGGCGAGCCGGCGGAGGACCTGAGTCATGGCCTGTCGGACCTCCGGGGTGAAGTCGGCGAGCAGCTCGCGCTCCTCGGCCAGGATCGACTCCCGGATCTTTCCTTCGAGCTCGCGGCCCGCGGGAGTCGCTTCCAGGAGCGAGGCCCGGCGGTCCCTCGGATGGGGCAGACGGGCCGCGTAGGCCTTGCGTTCCAGGGCGTCCACGACCCGGCTGGCGGTGCTCTTGTCGAGATAGAGGTGGGCCGCCAGCTCGTTCAGCGTCATGGAGCCCCGCCGCACCAATCCCTCTAGGGCGTAGCACTGGGAGACCGAGACGTCGAAGCAACAGATCCGGTCCCGGTCGCGGAATTGATAGACGCGCAACAGATCCTCCAGGGCGTCGTACAGCTCCTCCGTATCCCGCGCCAGGGCGGGATCGGAAGCGAGGACGGGGAGGGGGTTTGCCGGGCTCATACAAGGGAAGGATAGCAGAGATAGTTGGCAGATGCAACTATCTTGGGCCAGGCGCAAGCTGGGTCAACTTAAGCGTCCTTCGCCCGCCCGGGATTGAAATCCCGGGCGGGCGAAGGACGCGGATGCTCCGGAAAGAGACGACGCGCAGCTTAAGGGGATGGTATTGGGGTTTACCCAAGCGCCTGGATAGCCCGCCGCTCCTTTCTCCTTGCCCTCTCAAATTCCCAGGACGGCCATCGTTTCCCTGCTCTCCCCCTCCGGTGGGGCGTGTCTGCCCACTGGAAATTCGCGTCTGCCCTCTCCTTCCAGGGTGCTGCCCTCTCTTGGGGAGCACCGCCCCACCAGTGGGCGCATGCGCCCCAGTAGTGGGCACGGTCTCCGGATCAGTGGGCGCTTGCGGGGAACGGGAGGGCAGAGCGGGAGAACCAGAGGGCGCGACCGGAGAAGCGGTGGGGCGGTCGTGCCCACGGGTGGGGGCGGTGGGCCCACCCGTGGGGCGGCATGCCCCAAGAGAGGGCAATGCCGCAAAACGAGAGGGCAGACGCGGAAAACGGGTGGGCCAAGACGGAGGAGGAGTGGGCAAGCCGCGTCTTCTCGATCTCCTCCGGACGCTGATGCGGATGCTCGGCTTCCAACCCCCCGGATCGGGGACAACGCTACTTTTCCCCGAGCACCCGGGCTCCCAGGAGGCGCCCGACGTGCCTCTGCGCCGTCGGTCCGGCGGCTTCCACCAGCAGCGCGAGGCTGTGGGGTGTCCGCGCCAGATAAGAGAGGAAGTGCGCCCCGAGCACCGCCTCGGGATCGAAGCTCCGCAGGCTCCCCACGATCTTTCCCTCCGCCTCCAGGTTGTACCCCAGCGACGACGGCTCGGGCCGCAATAGCATGAGGTCGTGCCTCCCCAGCGCCGGCCAGAGCGCCTGGAAGAGCAGCGCCGTCTCCCGTTGATGGAAGAGCGCCAGCGGCAGATCCCCATTCGCGGCGCTCTCCCAGGCGCGGTAGAGGGCCAGCATGCCGTGCTGCTCGACGAGAGTGAACGGGCCGGAGGTCTCGGCTTCGCGGGACGTCGAGGGGTCCTCCTCCTCTCGGACCGCGTCGAGATAGTCCTTCGTGAAGGCGTTGAGGGGCTCGATCGGCTGGTCGCTCATGGGTTTCTCTCCAGTTCTCCCTTCCGGGTGTCGAATCGCCGGACGGCGAGATCGGAATCTCCTCTCCTCAAGAGGAAATCACGGCAGCCGGCGATACTCCTGGGAGCCTCTTATAGAACTTAGATTCCTATTTGTCAACTATGGACCCATGGATTCCGTCTTGTGGGCCTAGCCGGAACTGTTGTACCCTCTTGAATAGAATGGACTCCGAGACCGAACGACTGGTGAATCTGGTAAAGGTCTGCTTGCGGATTCTGGGCGTCTCGAACCGCGAGCTGGCCCGGCGGCTGGAGATGAGCCCGAGCTATGTGAGCAAGCTGCTTTCGGGCTCCAGCGAGCTCCGGCTGGACCATCTGATCCGCATCTGCAAGGTCACAGGGCTGGATCCCGGGGAGTTCTTTGCCCTGGCCTATCCGGTGCACCCGGCCGTCACGGCCACCGGGACACGACTGCGGTCGCTGTTGCAGGGGAGCCTGCCGCCATCACCGCCGCCGCCGGCCACGCCGGCCAAGGTGTACCGGGAGGACGAGGTGCAGGCGATGCTGCAGGCGGCGCTGGAGAGGCTGATCAAAGGGAACAGCGGCGGGTAGGGACACCCGGGCGTCCGCCGGGCCCAGGGGAGAGGCTCGCCGGCGGTCAACCGTACATAAGGTATGTTGTTCAGGTCCACCTTTTCCCGGAAAGGCTGTGTCCGCGGGCTGCGGCCC
>DASXJP010000065.1:0-7502 GCA_036497345.1 Thermoanaerobaculia bacterium | reverse complement strand
CGGCAGCCGCGCCTACGAGATCGATCCCGTGCTCGTGAGGGCCAACCGCCGGCTGCTCGATTACGTCCGCCACGGCGGCACGATGATCGTGCAGTACCAGAGCCCGGGGTCCTTCGACGCCAAGCTCCCCCCCTATCCGATCGAGATGACCCGCGAGAGGGTGACGGACGAGACGGCCCCGGTGATCCTGCTCGATCCGGCGAGCCCGGTCTTCAATGTCCCCAACAAGATCGGTCCGGCCGACTGGGAGGGGTGGATCCAGGAGCGCGGCCTCAATTTCGCCCATACGTGGGACCCGGCCTACACGCCGCTGCTCTCGATGAAGGACCCGGACACTCCGGACCTCCATGGCAGCCTGCTGGTGGCGAAGGCGGGCAAGGGGGTCTACGTCTACACCGGCCTCGCCCTCTTCCGCCAGCTCCCGGCCGGGGTGCCGGGGGCGTATCGGCTGTTCGCGAACCTGCTGGGGTTGGCTAAGTAAGAAGGCATTGACAGCTAAGCAGATTCAATTAAAATGTACCCATAATAGGGTGTCTGCGGATGCTACACCCCAACTTAAAGGAGGATCCGATGAGAAAGCTTCTTTGTATCTTCGCCCTTCTTACTTGTACTGGGGCAGCTCTAGCTTCCAGCTCATCAAGACATACAACGGCGCTATTGACCCCGTATAGTTCGGGGGCTGGCAAAGTGGTCGCAGCGGGGGGAACCTGTTCTTTCTCTTGTGGAGGTAATACTTATAATACGGATGCTGGTAGCTTAATTCAGTGTGCCTGTGATTGCGCCTCTACCTGCGGCGGCACGTGCACGGCCTCTGACGGTTCGTCGAGCCGGACCTGTTCAGCCACCTAGCCTTCGCTCTCGCCCTCCTTTGAAGGTGCGGGTCCGACGGGCCCGCACCAATGGCCTAAACCCTACATTCAGGGACTAAGCCTCTATAGGCGGAAACCTGTCGAAAACCGGATAAGATCCGCGAGCGCTCCCTCCACTTCAGGGCGCCCTCTGACCATGAAAACGATCCGCCCTTTTGCGGCTTTCCTCCTCGCCGCCCTCGCGGCGGGCTGCGGCGACGGCCGGACCCCGGTAGTGGTCTACTCCCCGCATGGGCGCGACCTGCTGCTGCTGATGGAGAGGAGCTTCGAGGCCAAGCATCCGGAGATCGACGTCCGCTGGCTCGACATGGGCTCGCAGGAGGTCTACGACCGGGTGCGCACCGAGGCTCCCAACCCGCAGGGGGACGTCTGGTTCGGGGGCCCGCAGTCGATCTTCTCGCGCGGCGTGACCGAGGGGCTGCTTGACCCCTACCGGCCGAGCTGGGCGGACGCCGTGCCGCCCACCAGCCGCACGGGCGCGGACTACTACTTCGGCTCCTACCGCACCGCGCCGGTGCTGGTCTACAACTCCCAGGCGGTGCGGCGCGAGGAGGCCCCGGACGACTGGGACGGCCTGCTCGACCCCCGGTGGAAGGGGAAGATCCTGATCCGCGATCCCCTGGCGAGCGGCACCATGCGGACGCTCTTCGGCATGATCCTCGACCGCTCGCTGAAGCGGACCGGGAGCCTCGACCAGGGCTGGCGATGGCTGCGCGCCCTCGACGCCCAGACCAAGGAGTACGCCCAGAACCCCGCCCTGATGATGGAGAAGCTCAACCGCCAGGAGGGGCTGATCACCGTCTGGGAGCTCACCGACATCCTCTGGCAGGTCAAACGCGGCGCGCCGCTCGGCTACCGCTTCGCCAAGAGCGGCTCGCCGGTGATCGACGACTCGATAGGGCTGATCAAGGGGTGCCGGCATCCGGCCGCGGCCAAGGCGCTCATCGAGTACGTGGGGAGCTTCGAGGCGCAGGAGCTGGCGGCGCGTGACTCCTTCCGGCTGCCGGCCCGTACCGACATCCCCACCGAGCGCCTGCCGGGCTGGGCGCGCGGCGTGATTCATGACCTCATTCCCGCCGACGTCGACTGGCCGCTGATCGCCAAAGACGGCCAGTCGTGGATGGCCACCTGGGACCGGACCGTGCGCAACCAGGGCGGGGCCCAGCACTGACATGGCCTTCCTCACCCTCGACCGGCTCGACAAGAGCTTCGGCGGCAACCCCGTCCTCCGCGGCCTTTCGCTGGCGGTCGAGAAAGGGGAGATCGTCGCCCTCCTCGGCCCCTCGGGGAGCGGCAAGACGACCGCCCTGCGGATGATCGCCGGCTTCGAGACGCCGGACCGCGGGCGCATTCTGATCGAGGACGCCGACGTGACCCCCCTCCCTCCCGAGCGCCGGCACTTCGGCATGGTCTTCCAGCACTATGCCCTCTTCCCGCACCTGACGGTGGGAGAGAACGTCGCCTTCGGTCTCGCCGGCCGCTCCGCCGGCAAGGAGGAGACGAAACACCGCCCTCAGCGGGTCGCCGAGGCGCTGGCCCTGGTCGACCTTGCCGGCTTCGAGCCCCGGCGGGTGGGGGAGATCTCGGGCGGCCAGCAGCAGCGGGTGGCGCTCGCCCGCGCCCTCGCTCCCGAGCCGCGCGTGCTGCTGCTCGACGAGCCGCTCTCGAACCTCGATCCCACTCTGCGCGAGCGCACCCGCCGCGAGCTGAGAAGCGCCATCCAGCGAGTGGGAATCACCACCGTGCTCGTTACTCACGAGCAGGAGGAGGCCTTCCATCTGGGCGACCGCGTGGCGGTGCTCCAGGACGGCGTGCTCCATCAGGTGGGTTCCCCGGAGGACCTCTATGAAAGGCCGGCCACCCGCTTCGTGGCCACGTTCGTGGGCCGGGCGAGCGTCCTGCCCTGCGTGCTCGAAGGGGACGGCGCCGTCTGGGTGCCCTATCCGCCGGGGGACGCGGCCGGTCCGGTGCGCTGGTCCGCCGTCCGCTCGCCCGAGGCGGAGGGGATGAGGCCGGGTGAGGAGGCGGCGCTCGTGGTCCGCCCCGAGTCGCTGGCCTTCGTCGCCGCCGGCAATCCCCAGGCCCTCGCCGGCCGGGTGATCGAGCGGCGCTACGCCGGGCCGGTGACCTATTATCAGGTGGCGCTGGCGCCCGGAGGCGAGGTGGAGGTGCTGGCCCCCTCGGGCTCCACCGCCGTGGGCGACGCCGTGCGGGTGGCGCCCGGGCCCGCTGGACCGGCGCCGCGGATCTTCCGGAGAAACCGCTGAACCTTGACCCGCTTCCCGCCGTAGAAATCAAGCCGTGAGACGCGCCCCCCTCCTCCCCGCCCTGGCGATCGCCGCCCTCCTCGCGTGGCTGGTGGGCTATCCGCTGCTGCTGACCCTGCTGGAGGCGCTCGGCGGGGCGAAAGGATGGACGCTCCATTGGTTTGGCGAATTCATCCAGCGGCCGGACGAGTGGCTGGCGCTCTGGCGGAGCCTCTGGATCTCCGCCGCCTCGGTGCTCCTGGCGGCGCTGATCGGCATTCCGCTCGCCTTCCTTTTCGAGCGCGCGGAGTTTCCGGGCCGGCGGGTCCTCGGCGCCATCGTGGCCCTGCCGGTGGCCCTGCCGCCGCTGGTGGGGGTGATCGCCTTCCTGTTCCTCTACGGCGAGAGCGGCTTCGTCTCGCGGGCGGTGCAGGCCCTGCTGCGGCTGGAGGATCCCCCCTGGCGGCTCACCGGACCGGTGGCGATCCTCCTGGTGCACGCCTACTCGATGTACGTCTACTTCTACCTCTTCACCCGCGCCGGGCTCGCCCGCCTGGACGCGGCGCTGCTGGAGGCCGCGGCCTCGCTCGGCGCCGGGCGCTGGCGCGCGCTCTTCCGGGTGACCCTGCCGCTGCTGCGGCCGGCGCTCGCCGGCGCGGCCCTGCTCACCTTCATGACCGCCCTCGCCTCGTTCTCCGCCCCCTACCTCTTCGGCGGCGGCTTCCGGGTGATGACCACCCAGATCATCGCCTCCAAGCTCAACGGCGAGGTCGCCCTCGCCCAGGTGGAGACGGTGATGCTCGCCGGGCTCGCCCTGCTGGCGCTGGGAGCCATGCGGCGGGCCGACCGGATGGTCTCGGTCGGCACCGGCGTGCGGGGGATCGCGCCCGCCCGCCGTGAGCTGCGCGGCCCGCTCGCCCGCGGCGCCGCCGGCCTCTTCGGCTGGCTGCTCGCCGCCCTCCTGCTGCTGCCGCACGCCGTGCTCCTGCTGGTGTCGCTGGTGCCGGCCTTCACCTGGACCGCCGAGCCGTTCCCGCCGGTGCTCAACCTCGGCAACTGGAGGTCCCTGGTCACCGCCTCCGAGCACCTGCGGCCGCTCGTCAACTCGCTCTGGATGGCGATCGTCGCGACCGCTCTCGCCCTGGCGATCGGCTTCGCCGCCGCCCGCCTCGCCTCCCTGCGGAGCGACCGCATGCGGGGTGTGCTGGAAGGGATGATCGCCATCCCCTGGGCGGTGCCGGGGACGGTCTTCGCCATCGCCCTCGCCGCCACCTTCAGCGTCAACCAGCCGTGGATCGGCCGCTTCGTGCTGATCGGCACGCCGGTGATCCTGCCGCTCGCCTACGTGGTGCGCGACCTGCCGCTGACCGGCCGGGCGGCGCTCGCGGGCCTCCGCCAGCTCGATCCGGCGCTGGAGGAGGCCGCGGCCTCGCTCGGCGCCGGGCGCTGGCGCCGGCTGACCCGGGTGGTCGTGCCGCTGCTGCGGCCGGCGCTCGCCGCCGGCGCCGGGCTCGCCTTCATCACCGCCCTCGGCGACTTCATCGTCTCCATCGTCCTCTACACTTTCGACACCCGTCCCATCGCGATCGAGATCCTCTCCAACCTCCGTCTCCAGGATCTCGGAATGGCGGCGGTCTACGGCGTCCTCCTGATGCTGGCCAGCGCGGCGGCGTTCCTCCTCTGGGGTCAGGGCGAGGCCCGATAAGGCAAAGTCTCCATGAATTCCAGCGCCCTCAAGCAGCTCTGGGTCCTCATGGCCACGGTCTTCGTGGACATGATCGGATTCCTCCTCGTCACGCCGCTGCTGCCGTTCTACGCCACCAACCTGGGGGCGCGGCCGATCGTGGTCACCCTGATCATCTCGGCCTTCTCGTTGGCGCAGCTCCTCTCGGCGCCGTTCTGGGGGCGCTTCTCCGACCGCTACGGCCGGCGGCCGGCGCTGCTGGTGGGGCTGGCCTCCTCGGCGGTGGCCTTCGCTCTCTTCGGGCTGGCCCACTCGATCTGGCTGCTCTTCCTCTTCCGCCTGATCCAGGGGGCCGGCGGCGGCACCACCGGGGTCGTGCAGGCCTACGTCAGCGACTCCGTGCCGCCGGAGAAGCGGGCCGAGGCGCTGGGCTGGATCAGCGCCGCCACCAACGCGGGCGTGATGATCGGCCCCGCCCTGGGATCGCTGGCCGCCAAGCACCTCGGCTGGTCGGGCCCGGGCTTCGTGGCCGCCGTGCTCTGCACGCTCAACGTCCTGTCCGCCTGGAAGTGGCTGCCGGAATCGAAGCGGGACGAGGGCCCGCGCGAGGCGGCCGCTCCGCCCCCCAAGCGCCAGCCGCTCCTGCGGTCGGTCGTCCAGGTGCTGAGCGATCCCGGCTCCCCGGTCAGCCTGCTGATCTGGATCTACGCCGTGGGCATGCTCGCCTTCATGGGGATGAACGGCGTCCTCGCGCTGTACCTCGGCAAGGTCTACGGCGTGACCAAGGAGACGATCGGCTACTTCTACAGCTACATCGGGGCGATCGGGATCGTCATGCGGGCCGTGCTGCTCGGGCCGACGGTCCGGCGCTTCGGCGAGATCGGAGTGACGCGGATGGGCTCGCTGTCGCTGGTCCTCGGGCTCGCCCTGATCCCCGTCCCCGCCCTGCTCGACCTCACCCGGATGGAGCGTTTCGGCCTCCTGGCCCTGATCGTCCTGCTCGTGCCGGTGGGGACGGCCCTGCTCTTCCCGGCCACCACCGCCCTGGTCTCCCGCCGTGGCGCCAGGGCCGAGATGGGGCAGACCATGGGAGTCCAGCAGGCCTTCGGCTCCACCGCCCGGGTCGTGGGCCCCATCTGCGCCGGCTGGCTCTACGAGCTCAACATCAAGGCGCCGTTCTGGGCCGCGGCGGCGGTCATGCTGGCCACGACCTTCCTCACCTCCCGGCTGACCGAGGACGAGCCGGCGCGGGTGGCGGTGGAGCCGGCGGCGGACCGGGCGTAGGAGCGGGGCACGGACCTGCACGGACAAACACGGGCTCTCAAGGACAGGAGGCCGGTTTCCAGCTCTTGTTCTTCCGTGTCCGTCCTTGTGCGTCCGTGTTCGTCCGCGCGCCCCTCCCTTTACTCGCCCCCGGGGATCGGGCTAGATTTAGCCCTCGCCGGTTGCCATCTCCGGCCCGCCGCCCGGCGCCGCCGGGCTTCACCTGACGAGCTCAATTCTCTCGGAAAAGATCATGGGACGCATTTTTGAGACCAGAAAACATACGATGTTCGCCCGCTGGGACCGGATGGCGAAGCAGTTCGCCCGCATCGGCAAGGAGATCACCATCGCCGTCAAGGCGGGCGGCTCCGACCCCGCGAACAACCCGCTGCTGCGGCGGGTGGTGCAAAACGCGCGCGCCGTCAACATGCCGAAAGACAAGGTCGAGGCGGCGATCAAGCGCGCCTCGGGCAAGGACGCCGCGGACTTCCAGGAGATCCTCTACGAGGGGTATGCCCCGCACGGCATCGCCATCCTGGTGGAGACCGCGACCGACAATCCGACGCGCACCGTCTCGAACATGCGGATGCACTTCAACAAAGGGAACGGCACCCTGGGCACCCCCGGCAGCGTCGGCTTCGGCTTCAGGCGCATGGGCGTCTTCCGCCTCAACCCGGCGGGGATCGACCAGGAGGAGCTGGAGCTGGAGCTGATCGACCACGGCCTGGAGGAGATGGGCGAGAGCGCCGGCGAGAAAGGGGAGCCGCAGCTCGTGCTCCGCTGCGCCTTCGCCGACTTCGGCCAGCTCCAGAAGGCCCTGGAGGATCGCGGCATCACCCCCCTCTCCGCCGAGTCGGAGTACATCCCGATGACGCCGATGGAGCTGCCGGAAAACCAGGCCTCCGAGGTGCTCAGCCTGGTCGATCGCCTGGAGCAGGACGAGGACGTCCAGAAGGTGTTCCACAACCTGGTCTGAACGATCGCGGGCTCCTTACCTTGGCTCGAGGCGCGCTGACCTCATGTTTACGCACCTACTGAGTTGAGCCGGCCGGCTCTTCCGGCCGGAGACAAGGAGACACGATGAAGAAGCTCGCGACCGTCCTCGTTCTGACCGCTCTCTGGTCGACCGGGAAGCTGCGGCCCGTGCAGCCGGCCTCCACCCTCAACCAGTGCCATACGGCCTGTCCCGGAGAGGCGTGCTGCTACACCGGTCGTCTCACCGGCTGGGTCTGCTGCTAAGGACGCGCCCGGCCCATTCATTCTTCGCTGTCCTGATCCGGCGCGCGCTGGCGGCAGACCTCCCTCAGGGCGCCGCCGGGCAGGATCTCGCGGGTCACCTTGTAGCAACCCTCCTCGCCCTCGCCGCGCGCCAGATCCTCCTGGCCGGTCCGCCGCAGGTGGTCTCCCTCGATGACGTAGGTCTCGCTCACCGGAACGTTC
>DASXJP010000064.1:0-12987 GCA_036497345.1 Thermoanaerobaculia bacterium | reverse complement strand
GTCTCCCTCTTCTCCCGGTGAGGGAGGGTGGGAGGGGACGGGAGAAGAGGGCCGGGGTGATGAGGGGCCGGGAGGGCGGGGCCGGGGGGCGGGGCCCCTACTCCACGAACAGCTCGCGCTTGAGCTGGGCCACCGCCTCGTTGAGGCTCTCCCGCGCGCGGCCGACCAGGGCGGGGTGACGCTGGACGAGGGCCAGGTGGTAGCCGTCCGGCAGGGGGACGACGTAGATGTGCATGGCCTTCTTCTCGATGTGGATCATCCGCGGCTCGCCCAGATCGTTATTGGCGAGGACCTTCTCGAGCTGGCGGAGGTAGATGCCGAGATAGGCGCCGATGACGCGCATCTCGTAGGGGCTGAACTCGGCGCAGGCGAGGTCCACCGTCTCGCCGCTGCCATCGAGAAAGAGGGCGCCCAGCGCTTGATCGTTGTTGGCCAGGAGGTTCGCCAAGACGTACTGGAACACCATGCGAGGGGTACGGCTCCTCAGCGTTGTCCGCCACCCGCGACGCGGGGCTCGACGATCGTGGTCTCACGGGGAGGACGCACCGCGCCGGCGCGGATCTCCCCCGCCTCGAAGGCGCGCAGGAAGGCGGTGACGATCTTGGCGTCGAAGCGGCTGCCGGTCAGGCGGGTGATGGTCTCCACCGCGAACCGCAGGCTGTAGGCCTGCTGGTACGGGCGGTTGGTGGTAATGGCGTCGAAGGTGTCCGCCACCCCGACGATGCGGGCGAAGAGGGGGATCTGCTCCCCCCGGAGGCCGTCCGGATAGCCGCGGCCGTTCCAGGCCTCGTGATGCGAGCGGATGGCCGGGATCATCTCCTTGAGCTGATCGATGGGGGTCATGATCTCGGCGCCGATCACGGTGTGCATCTTCATCTGCTCGTATTCGTCGGGGGCCAGCACCCCCTCCTTGCGGAGGATACGGTCCTCGACGCCGATCTTGCCCACGTCGTGCAGCAGGGCGCCGATCCAGACCTTGTGCTGCACCTCCTCGGGGAGCTGCAGGTAGCGGGCGATGGTGCGGCTGTAGGCGGCCACCCGCTCGGAGTGGCCGCGGGTGTAGGGGTCCTTGGCGTCGACCGCGGCCACGAAGGCGCGCAGGGAACCGATGAACAGCTCCCGGTTCGCCTGCGCCGCCTGCCGGAGCTGTTGCACGTGACTGGCGACGTGGCCGCTCATGCGGTTGAAATCCTCGGCCAGATCGGCCATCTCGAAGGTCAGCCCCTCGGTCTCGATCAGGCCGCCGAAGCTCCCCTCGGCGATCTCGTGCGTGGTCGCGGCCAGCCGCTGGATGGGCTGGCTCACCCACCGCGCCGCGAGGTAGGCGAAGAAGAAGGACAGGGCCACCAGGGCGCCGGTGGCCACGGCGGCGTTGGCGATCAGCTTGTCGACGTCGGCGAACGCCTCCGACACCGGCTTCTGCACCACCAGGCTCCACCCGCTCTCGTTGATGGCGCTCACCTGGGCGAAGACCTCGCGGACCCCGTCGGACGTCGGGACGCTGTACTGAGACGTCAGCGTCACCCGTCCCTGCGTGAGCGAATGGAGGACTCCAGGGCTGAGCCCAGGCGTCTGCCCGCCGCCGTCCTCGTTCGTCCAGAGGATCTTCCCCTGGGGGTCGACGAGGAAGACCCCGACCCCCTTCTTGGCCTCTTCCCGGGTCAGCTTCTCCAGGGGACCAAACCGGAGCTGGGCCTCGATGATGAGCTGCGGTCCCGAAGGCCCGCTCGGAACCGGCACGGCAAGGATGGCCTGCGGCTTGCGGACCGCCCCGGCCGGCACGAAGCCGTAGACGGCGCTCTTGCGTTTCCGCGCCTGATCGAAGACCGCGTCCATCGCCTCCTTCACTCCGGGCCGCAGACCCGGCTCCAGGCCGGCGCCCTCGGGAGTGAATACGCGCAGGGCGATCACGTCCGGATTGCTGTGCTGAAAGCTCTGGAGCTGAGCCCCCACCCAGGGCTCCTGGAGCCGCGCCGCCGTATCCTCCGGCCCGGGGGCCGTGGCGATGCCGTTGCCGAGCTGCGTGAGCTGGCGACGGATGTCCGCCAGGTAGGTATTGACCTCCTGGGAGAGGGAGCCGGCCTCGCTGGTCAGGCTGTCCCGCTCGGTGTTGACCAGGACCTTGTTGCTCTGGCGGATCAGCAGCACGCTACTGACGATCAGGGGGATGATGCCCGACAGCAGCAGCGCGACGACGAGGATCGTCCGCAGCTTGAGGCGGCGTAGGAGGCTTCGGCGAGTTTCCATGTCGGCCGGGTATCAGTAAAACCTTCCACCGATTATACCCCGATCTGGATACGCAACCAGGGGTCTCGGCGGATGAGCTCTCGAAATCTCTAAAATCGGGCGCCTACACCGGGCGCCGGAACGGGTCGCGCAGGAAGTCGGCCAGCTCCCCTCGTACCTCGTGCTCGGGGACGCCGTCCGTCATCCACCCCTCTCCCAGCGAGCGGGGGAGGACCCAGACCAGCCCGGACTCGCGCGCCTTCTTGTCCTTCGCCATGCCCGCCATCAGACCCTCGGCGGAGAGCTCCGGCAGCCGCGGCAGCTCCAGGCGGAGGATCAGACGATGGATGCGGGCGGCCACCTCGGCGGAAAGCCCGCGCCGGCGGGCCAGGCGGAGCGCGAAGAAGATGCCGTACCCCACCGCCTCGCCGTGGCGCAGGCCCGCGTAGCCGCAGGCGGATTCGATGGCGTGACCCAGCGTGTGGCCGAAGTTGAGCAGCCGGCGCTCCCCCTTCTCGGTCGGATCGCGCTCCACCACGGCGATCTTGGCCGCCGCCGCCGCGGCCACCACGGGCCCGAGCGCCGCGGCGTCCCCTTCGAGCAGGAGGTCCAGCTCCTCCTCGACCAGGCCGAAGAGGTCCGGATCGAGCAGCGCGGCCATCTTGATCACCTCGACGAGCCCCGAGCGCAGCTCCTCCCGCGGCAGCGTCGACAGCACCGCGGTGTCGCCGACCACCATCCAGGGGTGATGGAAGAGCCCGACCGTGTTCTTGCCGCCGGGTAGATCGAGCCCCGTCTTGCCGCCGATCGCGGCGTCCACCTGGGCGAGCAGGGTGGTGGGGATCTGGACGAATTCGATCCCGCGCAGGAAGCAGCCGGCGGCGAAGCCGGCGAGGTCCCCCACGCTGCCGCCGCCGAGGGCGATCACCCGGCTGTCGCGCTTGCCGCCGGCGTCGAGCATCTCGTTCCACAGCCGCTCGGCCGTCGAGACGGTCTTCGCCCCCTCCCCCTCCTCCACCTCCAGGATCACCCACTTCGCCGCGGCCCGGCAGAGCACCTCCAGCCGGTCGCCGTGGAGCGCGTGTACCCGCGGCGTGGTGACCAGGAACGCGGTGCGCCGCGAGAGCCAGTCTTCCAACTCCGGCAGGACGGATGACAGGGCGCCCTCCCCCACGATCACGGGGGTCGAGCCGTCCGGGTGATGAAGCCGCAAGGGCAAGATGGCTGCGGACAAGAGGTTCATGTCTCCAGGCCTCGATTCAGCTCTCCCTCAACATGGTGCCGCGCGGGGTGCCCAGCGGGACGAAGGAGGAGCGGGATCGAGACGCGCGTCAGATCCGGCCAAAATAGAACAGATTCACCTCGGGGTCGACGGCGAAACGGATCCTCTGCAGCAGGCCCTGGTAGCCCAGGAAATTCTCTCCAGGTGGCCAGCTCGGGCTCACGAAAATCGTCGCCTCGATGTCGAGCGGCTCACCTTCGAACACCTCAAAGAAGAGCGGTCCCCTATACAGACCTCCTCGAAAGGTGCCGAGCCGTGTGCTCAGCAAGATTTCCTCCGAAACCTGGTCAAAGCTTTCGCGGATGAACTTTCCCACCCTGGGCTCGAAGATGCACC
Organism: Thermoanaerobaculia bacterium; assembly: GCA_036497345.1. Classification (GTDB taxonomy): domain Bacteria; phylum Acidobacteriota; class Thermoanaerobaculia; order Multivoradales; family UBA5704; genus DATARR01. The sequence continues at coordinate 9,143 of DASXJP010000064.1, read as the reverse complement.
AAGGGGCGCCCGTGTCCACCATGGCAAATACAGTCCCTTCGAATTGTCCAGGCTTGACCTCCAGATAGATTCGCGGATCTGAGACGGGTATCCCGTCCTGATGATCGGCATATCGCGACACGCCCGTCGCAAACGGTCGTCGCACCCACCCGGACAAAATCGAGCTTTCAGGCAAAGTAATGGAAGAGAGGGAGAGCCGGCAGATTTCTGGATCGGACAGCCTCGCGTACCTCATCCAGATCCGGTGAGGCGGCGATGAGATCGGTTCCCAAGACGGCGACCCACTGGCCCTTGTACTTAGCCGCATTCTGACGAAGCCACTCGTAGGTGTCTCGCCGGTCCGGGATGTTGCGACCTCCTGGCACCGACCGTATCTCAAAGGGCCGCAGCACATGGTGGAGGCGTTTCAGCTCCGGATGGTCCGGATATAGGGCGAGCCCCCTCTCAGCCACCTCGCGGGCCCCCTCCAAAGTCCCTGAATTGAAGATGGCATGGATCTCCTCCAGAAACGACTCGGGAGTCGGATTCTGCGATTCGAGATCGAGCTGGCGGGCCGCCCCTGTCTTCATAGGGGCGATTATACCACTCCTCGGGATGGTTTTCTCTCTTCTCGCGATCTCCGGCCGGCATCTATCCTCCGGTCCGCGCTTGGCCTAGGATGCCCCGGGGGGAGGAGCCGATTCATGGCCACGATGAACGATTTCAGCCTGCCGATTCGCCTGTTCCTGAAGAGCTATCGTTGGCGGCGGATCGACCCCGTGCCGTGGGCCCCGCTGCGCCGGCCGCTGGCCGAGAGCCGGCTCGCCCTGGTCTCCAGCGCCGGTTTCATCCTGCCGGGCCAGGAGCCGTTCAAGGTCAATCTGGCCGGCGGCGACGGCAGCTTCCGGGAGATCCCGTCCGATACCGACGTAACCCGCCTCACCGACGCCCACCGCAGCGAGAGCTTCGACCACGAAGGTATGGTGCGCGACCCCAACCTCGCCTTTCCCATCGACCGCGTCCGCGAGCTGGCCGCGGCCGGACGCATCGGCGAGGTCAACCACCGGCATCTCTCTTTCATGGGATCGATCGCGGCGCCGGGGAGGCTGGTGCGCGATCACGCCCCGGAGGCGGCCCGCCGGCTGCACGGGGACGGCGTGGACGTGGCCCTCCTCGTCCCCGTCTGACCGCTGTGCAATCAGACCGTGAGTCTGATCGCCGCCGAGCTCGAACGCCAGGGGATCTCCACCGTCATCCTCCTCCTCTTACGCGAGGTGGGGGAAGCCGTGCGCCCGCCACGGGCGCTCTGGGTGCCCTTCCGCCACGGCTACCCCCTCGACCGGCCGGATGACCCGCCGCGCCAGCTCTCCGTGCTCGAAGCGGCGCTCCGCCTGCTGGAAACGGCGGAGGGGCCTCCGGCGCTGGAGGACTATGAGCCCATGGTATAGTTTTGAGGGCTTTGAGAGGTGCTCATGTCCGAAGATCGCCCAACCACCCTCGCCGACGGCAGCGTCGTTCATTCAGACTCCGAGATCCTGGGGGGAACGCCCGTGTTCGTAGGGACCCGGGTGCCCGTACAGACGCTTGTCGACTATCTCGAAGGTGGTTACAGTGTTGACGAGTTCCTGGACAACTTCCCCAGCGTGCGTCGTGAGCAGGTCAACGCCTTCCTCGAGCAGGCGACCCGCGCTCTGCTGGCTCACGTGGCGTGAAGCGCGTTCTCCTCGATGAGAACCTGCCGCGGCTGCTCAAGCGGGAGCTCCCCGGCTTTGAGGTGCGTACGGTCGCGGAGATGGGCTGGGCCGGGATCAAGAACGGAAAGCTGCTACGCCTCGCCGAAGCCGAATTCGACATCCTGGTGACCGCGGACCAAAACCTTTCCTATCAGCAACCTGTCACGACCTTTCAACTGGGCCTTGCGGTGCTGAGGGCACGCACCACGAAGCTGGAAGATCTGATGCCGCTCGTTCCTATGCTCAAAGAGGCTCTCGATGACCTGCAAGCAGGGCAGGTCCGGCATGTTGGCTCAGCGTGATCCGGAAGTGGGCGGAGACGGTCCGCCGCGCTAGACTGCCGTCCTCGAAGACGGCACCGTCTCCAATCTAATCCGCTATCACGGCTTCGAGAAGAGAAGAACCGTCTGGTTCGGTATCGGGCTTGTGCCCACCACGTAAGGTCCCTGGAAACGCCAACCCGCGTTTCCCTGCGCCGTCAGCACGGTCTGAAACTGATCTTGAGTCATGACGCTGGGCACCGGAACGAGCTTGTATTGGATCACCCCTCCCTGACCTGCCTTCTCTGTACCGTAGCCCTGCCCAAACACCGCCATAGCCAGGGCGGACGCCATGAGAATTACTCCAACGACGAGTGCGACCTTCAGACGCTTGCTGTTCATGCAGGTTCCTCTCCTTCAGTTAAGGATGTTTGTCCAAACACTAACGGCCGCTGCCGCAGGCGGCTTCGATCTGCTCCTGCGTCAGGCCCGCCTCTTTCATCTTCAGGATCTGATCGACCGTACAACTCGTTTTCTTGACGACCGGCTGGGCATTGGACGCGAAGGAGGCGGTCACCGTGTCCACAGTGAAAAGGGTAGAAAATATATCGTTGGTCGCGGTCGGGACGTCGCGACGCTCGGGGCGCTGGCGTCGGCCGAGCTCGTCGTGCCCGGTAACGGAGGTCGAGCCAAGCTCCTGGCCTTGCGCGTTGAAGATCGTCAGACCGAGATCGTAATGCAGATCTGTGTGAATGAGAGTATCCGTCCACCAATCGCGGATCTCAATCAGGATCAGACGCTCCGTGCCGGTCACCTGAAGAGCCTTGATCGCTCCGTCTCGATGGCTGAAGGGAGATACCTTGACGGTCTGTGCCGGGGTACCGCCGAGCTTCAGCCCACGGCTCACCAAATCCAAAAGATCCTGAGCCAAAGGTTGCTTTGAGGCCGTATGGGCAGGATAGGGAATTCCGTAGAGCGAACGGCTGAATCCAACGAACGTCTCTTTCCGGTCGCCGCTGATGACGTCAGGTCGCGCATCCAACACGGCAAGAGCTGTAGTCCCCTTGAAGGGTAGACTGAGCTTCAGAATAGGCGGAGGCGTTGCAGCCATAACGGATCTCAGGGATAACAGAAAAACAATTCCGATCAAGACAGCTCGCTTCATGGCTTCCTCCGAGCGAAGAATGTTCGAGACACCGCATGACAGATTAGCGGCGATACGCCTACTCTGATTGTAGGTTGGTCGCAGCGTAGCCTAATTGTAAAGCCTCGTCAACGCTTACCACGAAAGGCGGAGCCGGTTTTTACCCGGCCCTGCCCCTGAGGTGGGCTAGTAGAGAACCACCCCGATCAGAATCCCCATCACCAGCAGAATCCCGACCGCCACGGCGATGAAGCCGAAGATGCGGGCGCGCTTCAACTGGTCTGGGGTGGGCGGAGCGACCAGACGCTCGTCGAGCTTGCCGGCGGCGACCAGACGCTGGTATTCGAGCGGCCGCTCTTCCTTGAAGCGCTCGAGCGGCATCGCGCCCACGAAGATCACCGGATCGAGCGGGAAGCTCTCCGGCCGCAGGTGGGTGTGGAAGAAGTGGAAGATCACGATGAAGCCCACCGCCAGCAGCGCCTCGTCACCGTGGACGATCGCCGCCGCGTTGAGCACCCATCCCGGCAGGAAGCGGGTGAAGAGGCCAGGAAGCCAGAGCATCAGCCCCGAGAAGCCGATGATCATCACGCCCCAGAAGACCGCCAGATAATCGAACTTCTCCCAGTAGGACCAGCGGTCGATCTCCGGCTTCGGACGCCGGTAGAGGAAGTACAGGAAGTTCTGCCAGATGTCCTGGACGTCCTTCCACCGCGGCACCATCGACTTCCAGCCCCAGAACAGCCCCTTCTCCTTGCGGATCACCGCCCGGTAGAAGACGTCGATCAGATGCCAGGCCATGTAGCCGAAGGTGCCGAGCGCCGCCAGCCGGTGCAGGAAGCGCGCGGTGGTCACGCCGCCGAGCAGGTTGATCAGCATCTGGGCCCAGGCCGCGTGGTGGAAGTGCAGCGGCAGGCCGGTGGCGGCGAGCAGCAGGAAGGTGACGATCACCAGCACGTGCATCCAACTGTCGGCGCGCGAGAAGCGTTTGACGTACGGCCCCTCGGTTTTCTTGAGGACGGCGAATTCGCCCCGCAGCGAGCCGCGGATCGAGCGCTGCAGCCAGAGCGCGTCGTGCAGGCCGAAGAATCCGAAGACGCCCACCAGCAGGAGGGTCATGAAGAGCCAGACGTAGTGGACCGGCCGGCTGTCGTTCGGGCTGCGGGGGTCGAGGTGGGGCTTGAAGCTGACGAACGCGGCCGTCACCTTGTCGCCGTGGCAGCGGCCGCAGGTGGCCCGCAGGTTGGCTGGGTTGACGCTCGACCGCGGATCGGCGGCGGGCAGGTCCTTGTGCGGGGTGTGGCAGTCCGCGCAGTCGGCGGCGGCCATGAAGCCGAGCTCGCTCGACTTGCCGTGGAAAGTGTCGCGATAGGTCTCGTACTTGCCCTTGTGGCACTGCGAGCAGGTCGCCGGAAGCTGCTGCCGCGCCTCCGCCGACTGCGGATGGAGGATGCCGTGCGAGCCGTGGCAGGTCACGCAGGTGGGGCCCTTGCCGTTCCCCTGTCCGTGGTTCCACGCCTTGCCGTGCGAGCTCTGCTGCCAGTCGTCGAGGATGAAGGTGTGGCAGGTACCGCAAGTCGCGGGGGCCTTGGCGTGCGAGACCCGCGACGCCGGATCGGACGCCTTCACGATGTCGTGGCTGCCATGGCAGGTCGAGCACGACGGCGCGCTCACCAGGCCGGCGTCGAACAGGGCGCGGCCGTGGACCGAATTCCGGTAGGCGTTGATCGAGGCCGCCGGATGGCACTGCGCGCAGGTCTGCACCTGGTTGCGGGCGGCGACCGGCGATTTCGCATCTTTCACCGGCACCACGTCGTGGGCCTTGCCGTGGCAGCGGGCGCAGGAGACCTCCTGGTGCACGCTGTGGCTGAGGTCGACGTCGGCGTGGCAGGTGGAGCAGAAGCCGGGGCCCGCGATCTCTTTCTTGGCGGCCTCGGCGTGGTCCTCGTCCGCTTTGACCGCCGTGTGGCAGTCGGCGCAGGCGAGCTTGGAATGAACGGGTGAATGGACGGCCACGTCGGAGTGGCAGTCCGTGCAGACGGGAGCCTCGGCGGCCCCCGCCGGCGCGGCGCAGGCCAGCAGGATGAGAGCCGCCAGGGGTATGAGCCTGCGGGCGGAATATAGATATGTCATCGCCATCTCCCCTTCCCTACGGCTGCAGGCTCTTGAGGATCGCGGGGTCTTTCTCCTGCACGGCGAGCAGCCCGTGGCAGAGCGAGCAGTCTTGCGAGATCGCCCGGCCGTCCGCGGCCTTGTGCGCGTCGTCGTGGCAACGGAAGCAGCCGGGCGAGCTTTCATGTCCGATGTGGTTGGGGTACGTCCCCCAACCGATCTTCATGGTTGGAAATACGTTGGAGCTGTAGATCACGCCGAGGGCGGCGGAGGCGTCGTGGATCGCCGCGCCCTTCGCGGCGGCCACGGCGGGATATTGTTTCGCATAGAAATCCTGGAGCCCCTGGGCGATCCCCCGGCGGGCCGCGCCTTGCGACGGATAGGAGGCCTTGAGCAGCCGGATCGATTCGCGGTGCAGGAACGGCAGGTCCTTGGGCAGGCGGCCGTCGCTCATCGCCGCGTCCACCTCATCCGTCGGCAGGTGGAAGGTGTGGCTCGGCCGGTTGTGGCAGTCGACGCAGTCCATGGTGCGCCAGACGGCCCCCTTCGGCACGTCCCCCTGCGCTTTGAAGCGCCGGACCTCGCCCTGGGCGCTCTTCATCTCGACCTCGTAGATCGTCTCCCGGTTGTCATCCGAGAGATAGCGGATGCTCACGCCGGGGTCGACGTGCCAGTGGATCCCCTTGGAGGAGCTCCCCTGCTTACCGCCTACCCGCATGAGGAGCACGGTCTTCTGCTCGCCGTTGGCCTCGTCGTCGCCGAAGCCGGGGATGACCTTGATGCGGTCGCCCACGAACTTGCTCGGCCAGTGGCAGTGCTCGCAGGTCTCGCGCGCCGGACGCAGGTCGTGCACCGGCGTGGGGATCGGCCGCGGGTAGCGCCCCGTGGTCACGGCCACCACCTGCCAGACTCCCGAGAGCTTCGACTTGACGAACCACCCCGCCCCCGGCCCGATGTGGCAGTCGACGCAGCGGGCGTGGGCGTGGGGGGAGCGCTGGAAAGCCGTGAATTCGGGTTGCATCACAGTGTGGCAGGTCTGGCCGCAGAACCGGGTCGTGTCCATGGTCTCGACGCCCTTGTAGCTGGCGGTGGCCAGGATCACGATGTTGACCGCGGTCAGAGCGACAAAAACCAGGGCCCGGTTGCGGGTCCGCGGGTTGTTGAGGTCGAGCACCGGGAAGGCCGGTGCCGCCTCGCCCCGCGCCGCGGCCTGCCGGTCGCGCCGCCGCTGGCGGAAGACGCCGATGGGGATCAGCAGCAGGCCGACGACGAACAGGGCAGGCAGGATCAGGTAGGCGAGGATGCCGGAGTACGGTCCTCCCTGGAAACCGAACACTTCCAAAGTGAAGAGAGTGACGATCAGGACGGCGGTCGCCGTGACCACCGCGGCGCCGAACAGGCTGATCGGATTGCGCGTCAGGGCGATGAAGAAGCTCTTCATGGACGGGACCCTCCTTGCACAGACCTCGGCCTACCGGAGGAGGTCCCCGCGAAGCTCTCCGGCCCTCGCGGGGCGTCCTCCGGGAGTGGAATGATCCGCAACCGGATTGGCGTGCGGTTACTTCTTCTGCTGCTGCAGCCAGGAGATCACGGCGGCCATCTCTTCATCCGAGCCGGTGAACGCCTTGCCGTGCTTCTTGCCGTTGATCTCCCCTTCCTTCTTGAGGAACTTGGTGAGCGTGGCGGCGTCCTGCTTGGCGGCGAGGTTGGTCAGGTCGGGCCCGGCCATCTTCTCGGACTTCATGGTCCGCTCGATGCCGGCCGACGAGACCGAATGACAAAGGTTGCACTTCTGGGCGAGGAAGATCTGCTTGCCATCCAGCTTGGCCGGAGCCGCGGCGCCACTGGCCGGACCGGAGTAGAAGACGGCGAGCAGGACTACCGCGGCGAGGATGGACAGCGTAAAGCCGATCGTCTGCTTCATGGCGTTTCCCTTTCTCCAAAGATCGTCGGTTCAGACGGCCACCATCTCAACACGCCAGCCGGAGACCTGGCGACGCCCGGAAGGGCGGTTTTTCGAAATTCTAACCCCAGCCCGCCCGCAGGGGCGGCGGAAGCGGTTTCCCTACCCGAAAGGGTGGGGAAGGAGCCACCTCTTAAGGATGCCGTCCCCATCCGCACGGCTGTTCAGGTGCGGGAGCCACGTCTGTAGATTTCCCACCAGGTTCATCGAATGCCGACTGCCGCAAGGGCGGCAGAAGGAAACCGGAGGAGGTCCACCATGAGGTCATTACGACTTCTCACCACGCTCCTAGGCCTCGCGGCGCTACTCACGCTGTCCGGCCTGGCGGCGGCTGCTCAGGCAGCATCGTCTCCCGCTTCACCTCCCTCCCAGGCCGTTCCGGGCTTCGTCGGCTCCGACGTCTGTGCCACCTGTCACAGCGAAGTCGCGGAGCACCTGACGGCTACTCCTCATGGGAAGGGGAAGTTCGCCAGTCTCTCGGCCCACGGCTGCGAGACCTGCCATGGGCCGGGCAGCGCCCACGTCAACAACCCCGACGATCCGGCCCTGCGGCCGCGCATCGATCGGCTGAGCCCGCGCGAGCAGTCCGCGGTCTGCCAGAAGTGCCACACCAGTGGCCAGCAGTTCTTCTGGCACGGCAGCGTCCACGAGACCCGCGGTCTCTCCTGCACGAGCTGCCACAGCGTCCACGCCTTCAAGTCGGAGAAGGCCCAGCTGAAGGTCGCGAGCACGACCGAGGCCTGCCTCACCTGCCACAAGGACGTGCGCGTGGACATGTGGAAGAGCTCCCACCATCCCATCCGTGAGGGGAAGATCAGTTGCTCCGATTGCCACAACCCCCACGGCACCCAGACGCGCAGCCTGATCAAGGCGGCGTCGGTCAACGAGCAGTGCTACACCTGCCACACCGAGAAGCGGGGCCCCTTCCTGTGGGAGCACGCGCCGGTGCGGGAGAGCTGCCTGAACTGCCACACGCCGCACGGCTCGAACCACCAGAAGCTGCAGAAGACCGCGACGCCATACCTGTGCCAGCAGTGCCACTCGAACACCCGGCACCCCGGCACCCTCTATGACGCCGCCACCCTGGCGGATCAGTCGCGGGCGAGCAACCGCATCTTCAACCGGGCCTGCCTGGATTGCCACGCCGCCGTCCATGGCAGCAACAACCCGTCGAGCCCCTACCTGGGCCACTAGGAGGACGCCATGCGCACGCTGAGACACAAGCTGAGCAAGCCGTTCGTCCTGCTGGCCGGCCTTCTCCTGTTCGCGTGGGCCGGCGCGCTCGCGGCCCAGGAGACGACACCGCCGCAGGACAACGCCCAACAGACACAGGACCAACAGACCCAGAAGATGGAAAAGGAGGTGGCCCCCACCGCTTCCGACGCCAAGGCGGCGCCCGCGAGGACGTTCTCCTTCCGCGTCGACCCGCTGGTGATCGGAGCCATCAACGCCGACGTCAACACCAATTCGGCGAAGTGGGAAGAGTACCGCGACATGAGCAGCGGCTTCGTCATCCCCGAGCTGCACCTGGTCGGTGAAGGGTCCGGCGACCGCGAGCTCGACTTCTACGCCGAGAGAGTGGCCCGCGAGGACGCCCGCTACACCCTGCTCTACGGGGTGCGGGGCCGCTACGAGCTGACGATCGACTACAACAAGATCCCGCACCACTTCGGCAACGACGGCCACATGCTGTGGACGCGCACCGGGCCGGGCCGGCTCGAGATCGCCGATCCCATCCAGGCCGCTCTGCAAGGGGCGATCGTGGGGCAGTTCGCCGCCAACCCGGCGGGGGTCACCTTCCCGTTTCTCAACAACCTGCTCTCCCCCTACCTGGCGGTGGCGCAGTCGATCGACCTGGGGCTCGAGCGCAACCGCTTCCTGGCGCAACTCGACCTCGGCCGGCTGGGCCCATTTGCCTGGGGGCTGGAGTACGACCATGAGAACCGCAACGGCAA
>DASXJP010000063.1:0-10820 GCA_036497345.1 Thermoanaerobaculia bacterium | reverse complement strand
CTGGAGCGGGTACGTCAAGCGGCCCTTACGACCGCTTTCGCGTCACTCACCCAAGGCAGGAGCCCAGTGCGCGAAAGGCGCACGCTGGGATCTGTGCGGGGGGCGCCGGGTGACCGGCGTCCCTACCGCGATTACGGGTCTTAGGGGGGCTGGGGGTCGTAAGTCCCCCTGGCCTACTCGGCGGCGACACTGTAGCTCTATATCTTTCAGCGAACCTTGCAGAGGAACGGACTCGTGTCAGACCCAGCGCATGTAGAGCTACTTCGCAGTGGCATAACCGCTTGGAACGACTGGCGGAGAGAGCTTCCCGATATTCGCCCTGACCTACGGGGAGAGGATCTCCGCGGTCTTCCTCTCGAAAAGGGATATTTCACGCGCGCAGATCTTCGTAATGCCAACTTGTCCGGCGCAGACATTCGGCATGGCAAGTTTTTCTTCGCAGATCTCAGAGGTGCCATTCTCGATGGAGTAAATTTCGACGCCGCGAAGTTCGGAAAGGCGAACATGAGAGAGTGCTCTCTCATCGAGGCCAATCTTCATAATGCCAACATGAATCGCGCGAATCTCTATAAGGCCAACCTCCAACGAGCTCGCCTAACTCGCACGAACCTCTTTCGGGCTTGCCTAACAGAGGCTGACCTCAGAGGTGCGCAGCTATCGAGCGCCGATCTTACGGCCGCCCACCTAGACGGCGCTGACCTCTCAGGAGCCCGGTTGGGAAACACCAAGCTTGCCAGTCTCAACCTTTCGAAGACGATTGGCCTGGAACTCGTCCGGCATCAGGCTCCGTCACTGATCACAATTGAGACGATCGTCCGCTCAAGGGGCACTGTGAGCAAGAACTTTCTGCGCGGCTGTGGGGCCCCTGAGGACTTCATTGCCTTCGCAGCCGCGCGCGCCGAAGTCACAGTGGACTACTGCTCCTGCTTCATCTCATATGCCCATGCCGACAAGCCATTCGCCCAACTCCTCCACGACTCCCTTCAAAGTCAGGGTATCCGCTGCTGGCTTGACGAACATCAGATACTTCCCGGAGACGACATCTTCGACGAAATCGACCGCGGCATTCGCCTCTGGGATAAGACGCTTCTTTGCTGCTCTGAGGCTTCGCTTTCCTCATGGTGGGTTGACAACGAGATTATGACGGCGTTTAACAAAGAGCGTCAGCTTCAAACGCGCAAGGGTAATAAGGTGCTTGCCCTAATACCCCTGAATCTTGATGGCTATCTATTCTCTGAGCAATGGAACCGGGGATACAAGGAGCAGATAATCTCCCGGTTCGCGGCTGATTTCACGTCGTGGAAGACTGATAAGGCCAAATTCAACCGTGAACTCGCGCGGCTAATTCAAGCTCTTCGCGTGGATCCGAGCGCACGTGAGAGTCCCCCGGAAACCTTGGTCTAAGAGCACGGAAGCCGGCCGGAACTCTGCCGATGTATCGCCTGACCGCAGGCCTCAACCGGACAGCACCGCTGCGCGGTTAGGCCCCATTGACATCCTCCCTCCCCCTCCCTACCCCCTCACCACCCAATCCCATAATCCTCTCCATAATCGCTCGATCCGCCCCACATCGTGCCGTGCTCCTGATCGATCAGGATGGCGTTGATCGGGCCGGAGTTTTTTTCTTCGATCTCGACCTCGTAACCCATCCGTTGCAGCTCCTGCCGCACCCAGGGCGGGGTGCTCGCCACCATGGTCAGGCGGCCGGGCTCGGAGGTGTGATCGCCGAAGGAGCTGTGCATCTGATAGCTGGTGACGTTCGGGTGAGTAGAGGAAAGCCCGGCCCGTCTTATGGGACAAAGGGCGGGGCGGCGAGGCTCCCTATCTCCGGTTTGGGAAGAGGCTAGCCCCTGGTGCAGTGCCCTTGACCATCGCCCGACTTGCGCGTAGGCGTTGAGGGTGTATACTTAGGCGTATGGCACGCATGCAAGTCTACCTCCCCGACGATCTGTACAAACTGGTGAAAGACCGGGGTCTTCCGGCCTCGGAGCTACTTCAGAAGGCTGTGCGCGCGGAGCTGCGACGGCTGGAATTGCTCGCCGAAACCGACCGCTACGTTGCGGATCTGGTCGCCGAGGTGGGGCCACCCGCCCCGGCTCAGCGCACGCGCGCCGCTGCTGTCGCGCGGCGAATTGCGCGCCAGCCTGCACGTCGGGCGGGCTGACCATCGTGCTGGTCCTCGATTCGGGCGGAGTCAGCCGTTTGGCCGAGCGGTCTCGGCAGGCGGCGGCGCTGATCCTGGCGTTTCGCGAAGAAGGTCTGTGGCCGCCTCTTGTTCCCTCTATAGTGCTCGTAGAGTGTTTGCAGGGCCATCCGGGCCGCGACGCTCTCCCGAACAGCTTTCTCAAGACGTGCGACATCGTGGAGGAGATCGCCGAGCCGCTGGCGCGTCGAGCTGCGCTGTTGCGGCGGTTGGCTCGGCGGGGCTCCGCAGTCGATGCACTGGTAGTCGCCTTGGCCGAGCCAGGTGGAACGGTGCTCACCTCGGACCTTGGCGATCTCAGCGCTCTCGCTCAATACGCACACGACGTCATGGTGGAGAAGGTCTGACGGTGTTTTTGGATGCTGCCCCCCCCACCACCCAATCCCATAATCCTCCCCATAATCGCTCGCTTTGAGCGCTCCCGGCGCGTTTTTTCTTTCCCGGACGTCCCTTCAAGCCGACCCGAGCCTCCAGATCGCGATCCGGACCGTTTCCGAAGAAATCCGGCGGCTCGGATACGGTCAGGAGTTCAGCCGTCCGGATTCAGGCGTAGGGGTCCTTCGAGTCGCTTCTTGAGTTTAGGCTCCGTAGGAGCCGAGGCATGTAGCCTGGGGCGTCAGCCCCAGGAAGGAGAGAGGCAAAACAAATCCCGAAGCCCCGTAGGGGCGACGGGGCGACGGCAGATCATCGCTCCGAGGGGGACTGCCGTCGCCCCTCTGGGGCTCTGGGTCTGTGGGGGCAGGCTACCTGGGGCTCACGCCCCAGGCTACATGCCGCTGCCCCTAACGGGGCAAGATTCCCTGGTCGTCGCCACATTGACGGTCCGTCATGAGCAGGAGTAAAATGGCAAAAGTATGAAAAAGCAAGAAGTCTTTGCGCTTGTTGCCGGTATTCTCGGATTCATCGTTGATGCCATAGCGCTTGCCACTTTCTTAACACATTTGTCGCTATCGAGCTCGGGTCAGAGAGCAAGCTCCTTTCCACGAACTTGAGGTATACTGCTCTTGGTCTACGGCTGGTTCTTGGTATCGTATATCCTGGCTCAATGGAGGCTCACTCGGAGGGCTGCCAACCTGACGGTTACATATGAAACTCCTGCTAGATATATCGTCATTGTTGCTGTCGCCGTAGTCGGTCTCTTGCTGCTGCCGATTGCCTTTATGATTGTCTCCGACTTCGTTCGGGACTCTCAGGGGGTTAAGCCACTTGACTTCGAGGGTATCGTAGACCTCCTTGTCTTTTCGCTCTTCTCCATGGTGGTCGTAGGCACTTTTGTGTTCATAGCAGCTTACGGGCTACTGGGAATAATAAATGAGGAAGAAGTCGATCTGTAGAATGGGCTCAGAAGATAAAGAGAACGCTGCATAACTCGCGCTGTATAGGACGGCCGCCGCCGGTGAGCTTCTGTGGCATTCTCCCTCATCCACCCCCCTACCACCCAATCCCATAATCCTCCCCATAATCGCTCGATCCGCCCCACATCGTGCCGTGCTCCTGATCGATCAGGATGGCGTTGATCGGGCCGGAGTTTTTCTCTTCGATCTCGACCTTGTATCCCATGCGTTGCAGCTCCTGCCGCACCCAGGGCGGGGTGCTCGCCACGACGGTCAGGCGGCCGGGCTCGGCGGTGTGATCGCCGAAGGAGCTGTGCATCTGATAGCTGGTGATGTTCGGGCCTTCCGTGGCTTCCTGCACGGTCATGCCGAATTCCACGACGTCGAGGAAGAACTGGAGGAGGTTCTGGTCCTGGGTGTCTCCCCCCTGCACGGCGAAGGCGAGATAGGGCTTGTCGTTCTTCACCGCCAGGGTGGGGGTGAGCGTCACGCGGGGCCGTTTGCCGGGCTCCAGCACGTTGAACGGGCCCTCGGCCTCGTCGAGCACGAAGCTCTGCATGCGCTGCGAGAGACCGATGCCGCTGTGGCCGGCGATGAAGGACGGCACCCAGCCGCCGCTCGGCGTGGCGGAGACCACCCACCCCTCCTCGTCCGCGGCGAGGACCGAGGTGGTGCCGACGCGGAAGGCCTCGTCGAAGGTGAGCTGCGAGCTTTGCGGCTGTGGCGGCTTCCTCTTGGCTTGCGGCGTGCCCCAGGTCTTGAGGAGGTCGAGGAAGGGGTTCTTCTGCCCCTGGAACGGGTAGGGATCGCCGGGCTTTACCGTGGGATCGTTCCGTTTTTCGTCGATCTGCTGCCGGCGGGAGCTCGCGTACTCCTTGGAGAGCAGCCCCTGGATGGGCTCCTCGGGCGGGAAGTAGGGGTCGCCGTAGTAGAAGTCGCGGTCGGCGAAGGCCAGGCTCATCACCTGGTAGAGGGTGTGGATGTAGCGTGTGCTGTTGAGGCCCATGCCGCGCAGGTCCATGGGCTCGAGGAGGTTGAGCGCCTGGAGCATGGCGGGCCCTTGCGTCCAGGCGGTGAGCTTGTAGACGTCGATCCCCTTGTAGCTGGTGTGGACCGGCTCCTCGATCTTCACTTTCCAGTTGGCCAGGTCCTCGCGGGTGAAGAGGCCCCCCTGCTCGCGGGTGCCGCGCACGATCTCTTCGGCGATGTCCCCCTTGTAGAAGCGCTCGTAGGCGGCGTAGATGGCCTCCTTGCGGCTCTTGCCCGCGGCGAGGGCCTTGTGCTCGGCCTCGACGAGCTTGCGCAGGGTGGCGGCGAGGTCGGTCTGCCGGAACACCTCGCCGGCTCGGGGGGCCTCGTGGGGCTCGCCCAGATGGGTGAGGAAGACGGCCTGCGAGGCGGGCCACTTCTTGATCTCCTTTTTCTGATGCTCGATGGTGTCCGCGAGCTGACCCTCGATGGCGTAGCCGTCGGCCATCTGGATCGCCGGCGCGAGGACGTCGGCGAGGGAGAGGCGGCCGTACTCGGCCAGCATGGTCATCAGGCCGCCGGGAGTTCCCGGCGTCACCGCCGCCAGGGGGCCGTATTCGGGCGGATAGGCCATCCCCTTGCCGTGGAAGAATTCCGGAGTGGCTCCCGTGGGAGCGACGCCCAGGGCGTCGACGGCGATCACCTTGTGCGTCTTCGGGTTCCAGATCAGGACCTGGGTCTCGCCGCCCCAGCCGAGGGTGTCCCACATGGTGCAGGCGGCGGCGAGCATGGCGGCCGTGGCGTCCACGGCGTTGCCGCCCTTCTGGAACATCATCGCCCCGGCCGTGGCCGCCAGCGGCTTGCCGGTGATGGCGAGCCAGTGGCGGGCGTGGAGCGGAGGCTTGTTGGTGCGGGCCGCGGTGGGTTGGACGGCGAGGCCGAGGGCGGCGAGCAGGATGATGAGATGCCGAAGGCGGGGGCGGATGGTCATGGAGGGCTCCTCCTTGAGGGGGAGTGTATAGCGCATCAGACCGGGTTCGACGCCTAGTCGAGGCACCCGAGACCGCCCTGGAAGGGCGGGTATGCGACAGCCTGGGGTTTCAACCCCAGGCGGGGGTGGGCGGCGGGTTTTGGTTTTGCCGCGGCCACCACCCCCCACCTGGGGTTGAAACCCCAGGCTAAGGAATATCCGCCCTTCCAGGGCGGGCCAAGATGTGTGTCAGAGTGGAGGCCATGCAACCCTTGAAACAACCCTGCGACGAAGGCGTGCTCCGGGCCGGCAAGGCCACCTCCCCCTGCGGCCCCGCGGCGGAGCGGTGGGTGTTGGCGGCCACCATCCTCGGCTCGAGCATGGCGTTCATCGACGGCACGGCGGTGAACGTGGCGTTGCCGGCCCTGCAGGCGGGGCTCGGCGCCACGGTGGCCGACGTGCAGTGGGTGGTCGAGGCCTATGCTCTGTTCCTCTCGGCCTTGCTGCTGGTGGGGGGATCGCTCGGCGACCGCTTCGGCCGGCGGCGGGTGTTTTTGATCGGCGCCGGCGGGTTCGCTCTCGCCTCGGCGGTCTGCGGCTTCGCTCCGAATGCCGGAGCCTTGATCGCGGCGCGCGCCGTGCAGGGGATCGCCGCGGCGCTGATGGTGCCGGGGAGCCTGGCCCTGCTCTCGGCCTCGTTCGACGAGACGCGCCGCGGGCGGGCGATCGGCACCTGGTCCGGCTTCGGAGCGATCACGGCGGCGGTGGGGCCGCTCCTCGGCGGCTGGCTGATCGATCACGTTTCATGGCGCTGGGTGTTCTTCATCAACCTGCCGCTGGCCGCGGCGGTGATCCTCATCGCCCTCCGCTTCGTGCCCGAGAGCCGCGACGAGCAGGAGGCCGGACGGCTCGATCTCGCGGGGGCCCTGCTCGCCACGCTGGCCTTAAGCGGCGTGACGTTCGGCCTCATCGAATCGCAGCAGCGGGGCTGGAGCGATTTGTGGGTGGTGGGCTCGCTGCTCCTCGGGATCGCGGCGCTGGCCGGATTCCTCGCCGTAGAGGCCCGGTCCGCGGTGCCCATGATGCCCCTCTCGCTCTTCCGCTCGCGCACCTTCACCGGCGCCAACCTCCTGACCCTGTGGCTCTACGCCGCCCTGGGAGGAACGCTGTTCTTCCTGCCGTTCGATCTGATCCAGGTGCGCGGGTATTCGGCCACGGCCGCGGGCGCGGCGCTGCTGCCGTTCGTAGTGCTGATGTTCACCCTCTCGCGATGGTCCGGCGGGCTGGTGGACCGCTACGGCGCGCGGCGGCCCCTGATGCTCGGTCCGGCGATCGCCGCGGCCGGGTTCGTCCTGCTCGCACTGCCGGGCCTGGGGGGCAGCTACTGGACGGCGTTCTTCCCGGGTATCCTGGTCCTGGGATTGGGGATGGCGATCAGCGTGGCGCCGCTCACCACCACGGTGATGGGAGCGGTGGAGGGGCGGCACGCGGGCATCGCGTCCGGGATCAACAACGCCGTCTCCCGCTGCGCCGGTCTCCTGGCCGTGGCCGGGCTGGGCATCCTGATGCTGGGCCTCTTTGCGCGGGGGCTGGACCGCCGGCTCGACGGTCTCGGGATGCCCCCTTCAGCCCGGCAGGCGATCGAGGGGCAGCGGGAGCGGCTGGCGGCTCTGAAAATCCCCGCCGGGATTCCAGAGCCGGAACGGACACAGGCGCGGTCCGCGGTGGACCGCGCCTTCCTGGACGGCTTCCGGGGCGTGATGTGGGCCGCGGCCGGGCTCGCCCTGCTGGCCTCGCTCAGCGCGGCGTGGCTGATCCGTGATCAGGCGCCTCGAGCCCTCACCCCTACCCCTCTCCCGTCCCCTCCCCCCCTCCCGCACCGGGAGAGGGGAAAAGAAGCAAAGACGCCTCAAATTTAGGTGTTACTTGGTTTTCTCCCTCTTCTCCCGGTGCGGGAGGGGGAGGGGACGGGAGAAGAGGGCCGGGGTGATGAGGGTCTACAACGGCGCGATCAAAGCCGCCTCGTCCCCCGCGGGCTGGAACAGGGAGACCGACACCACTCCCGGTCCCGCGTGGGTGCCGACCACGGGGCCCACCTCGGCCTGGATCAGCTCGTTCACCGAGAACGTCTCGCGCATCAGCTTCTCCAGGCGGTCCGCCCAGGCGGGCGCGTTGCCGTGGCTCACGCCGGCGATCACCGGCCGGCCGGGCTCGACCCGTCCTTTCAGGATCTCCAGGATGCGCGGGTGGGCCGCGCGCCCGCCGCGGACGCGGTCCACCGGCGCCACCTCCCCTTCGACCATGCCCAGGATCGGCTTGATCCCCAACAGGCCGCCGAGCAGGGCCCGTGCCCGGCCGATGCGTCCGCCGCGGGCGAGATATTCGAGAGTGTCCACCACGAAAAGGGTATGAATGCGCGGCGCCATGGCGAGCAGGCGGCGCCGGATCTCCGGGGCGGTCTCGTTGCGGGCGGCCATGCGGGCGGCGAACAGGGCGAGGAGGCCCAGCCCCAGGCTCACCTGCCCCGAATCGATCACCGACACGGACGGGGGCGCGCCCGTACGTCCGTCCGCCGCGGAGAGGGCCGCGGCGGCGCCGGCGCCGGCGTTGTCGAGGGTCTTCGAGAGGCGCGACGAGAGGTGGACCGAGACCACGTCGTGCCCGCGGGCCAGCCAGCCGCCGTAGCGGCGGGCGAATTCGTCCCCTGGGGGCGGGCTCGACGCCGGGTGCTCCTTCTTCGCCGCCAGCCGGCCGTAGAAGGCCCCGGGCTGGAGATCGACCCGGTCGCGGAACGACTCGGCGCCGAAGGCCACGGTGAGCGGCACCACGTCGATGCCGTGGGCGCCGGCCAGGTCGGGAGGGAGGTCGGCGGTCGAATCGGTGACGATCTGCACCGCGGGCTCGCGCCGCACCAGGAAGCCGCGCTTCTCCAGGCCCAGCACCTCGGCCACGATCTCGCCGTCGCGGTCCGTCAGGCCGTCGAGGATCTGCCGCAGGGTGGCCCCCCGCTGGGCGGCGCCGAGGATGCGCTGCTGGAGCGGCGAGAACGGCGAGGCGAAGAAGCCGGGGCCGAGCTCGACCTCCAGGCGGACCCGCGGATCGGGAAGCTCGCCGAGCGAGTCCTCGATGGCGGCGAGCACCAGGGCGTCGAGATCCTCTTCGATCTCCCGCCGGCCGGGTAGCTCGCCGGGCACGAAGCGGAACGGCCCCTCGTGCAGCCGGCCGAGGCGGCAGAAGGCCTTGAGACCGCGGGCCGGTCCGGCCGCGGCGGCGATCACGGCGCCACGCTGGAGCAGCAGCGAGCCCCCCCGCAGGTCGATCCGGCCGCTGGTGCCCGCGGCATCCAGCCCCCGCAGCAACTCGATGAGGGGCGTCTGCGCGAGGTCTCCGATCAGGTTCGCGAGGCCGGCGTCCGGCGCGGCGCCGATCTCGCGGCCGAGCAGCACGAGCAGCAGGCGGCGGGCGATCTCCGGCGGCTCCAGGCCGCCCACGGAGAGGAAGGCGGCCTCTTCCGGAAGCGCCGCCTCGTCCGCGGGATCGGCGCCGAGCACCACCAGGGTGCGGGACGTGGAGCCGCCGAGCAGCGCCGCGGGATCGATCCGATCGATCCCTTCGGCCAGCGCCTGGGTGGTGGTCACGATCACGGCCGCGTCCAGACCCTCGGCGAAGCGCCGGGCTCGGGCGGTGTCCGCCACCGGCACCACCTCATACCCCTCGGCGGCGAGACGGGTGCCGAGGTCCCGCAGGCGCTCGGCCTGGGGGTCGATCAGCAGCACGGTGGGGCGGGCGGGCATGGCGGGTTTGCGTGCTGAGACATAGGTATATCGGGAATGGGCTTCAGGCATCCGCCGCAAGCCTTGGGTGGGGCACCCTTTTCAATTCCAACTCGCTGGAATTCGGCTTTCCGGATTCGGGGCCAAGTAGTTCCATACATCTTGGTTCCATATGAAGAATGCATTGGCCAACGCCGACCAGTGCTCTTCCTGAATCTCTCCGTCGACTTGAAATAGCTTTACCCGCTCACCAATTTTGCCCGCATTCCGTACATGGGTAGCCAATCTAGCAGTTATCGCATCCTTGTCATAGAGCCGCACGGCCCCATCAATGTGACGAAATGTATTGTTTTCAGGTAGGTAGATAGAATGAAAGTATCGACTTCCACGAGAGTCAATTACAGACTCCTGCGGCACCTCCTCACATATGAAGTGCACTTCATTGCCGCGCGGATCCCAAACGTAATCGGTGAACGCGACAGCCCCTGTAGTGAGTGGGTGAGGCATCCAGCGGCCATGGACTGGCCCTGAGAGAGTCGCTATCTCCTCCCACCCAAGAGTTGTCCCGTATACCCACATCTTATGTTTCATACCGGAAATTCCGTCGATCGGTTGAATCAGCAGAGGATCGAGCCTTACCAACCTTCTGGAATCGCTCGGTAGACCAAGAAGGACATCCTCAACCCATGCCATGGAATTCAAGCCCGGCAGTGAGAGACATACGCAAAACTCAAATCCATTTCTAAGAAGTCTCCTGCCATGCGGGTCAAGCATGCAATTTAGGTCCACAAGCCCATTGCCATCGAGCTCTGTGCCCTGCAAAGCAGGATGATCGTAAGGGAATGGACGATCATCGCCTGTTCTTAACCGAAGCCGCGAGAGACGTAAGCTTGTGATCTCTGACTCTATCTCCTCGCGAAAAATCTCGATACGAGCCCGATGGATTCTCTTGGGGGCATCTAGCCTGTCATTGAAAAACAAAAACATCGGCTCGGCCATCTTCACTTCAATCAGAGTATGGTCTATCGCCTCCAAATACTCCTGGAGAGTTTCCCGAATGGGAGATCCCTCCAGAGCGCGATCAACGCTCCACATTGTGGGCATCGGATTCGCTGCAAAGTAGCTCAAAAGTCTATCAGGAATCATATAAATAGCTTAACCCTTCACCGAAGATGCGCCCAACCGTTGCTCTCTCCGTTAAGATTGGATCAGCGGACAATACACATCGATCTCCATATCCCGAAGCTTGAGAGCGAAGCCCCGGTCCATCGTGATCACGGTCGCACCCGACCGGCGGGCAAGCACGGCGTACATCATGTCGTAGACGCTGTGCTGATGGCGTGCCGCCGCGACCAGCGCCTCTGGAGCCAGAGCACGTTCGGGGATGACGCTGTCCGCCAAACCCAGGCATTGTTCCAACCGAGCGAGAGCCAGGTCTAGGGTGAGCTCGCCCGCACGGACATACTTCCAGAGCGAATTCGCGGCCTCCGAGCAGAAAAGATCCGGCGCCATGACGACCGCCACGGCTTCGAGCTTGGCTGCGAGCGCTGAGGCGTATTCACCATTCATGA
>DASXJP010000062.1:0-2033 GCA_036497345.1 Thermoanaerobaculia bacterium | reverse complement strand
ACCTCGGCCTTCGCCTTGGCTCGCCGCGCCGCGTTGACGCCGAGCGCGCCGGCGAGGGCGGCGAGGACGAGGCCGGCGGCGAGGACGATCCAAGGCAGGACCACCGCAGCGCCGGAGACCGGTTCCAGCGGCACGGCGACCTCGAATCGCTGTCCGGCTTCGGTGAACGTGCTGCGCGCGGATGCCGTTCCCCCGAGATCTCCAGCGGAGGTGCCGCTGACGGCGAGCTGCACCGGCGTCGTGTCTGTAACCGCTGCGCGCAACGAGGGTTCCGGCACGAACAACACCACGAACGCCGGCCTGACTACCCCCCCGGTGAGGCTCGGCGCGAACCTGATGAGAAAGAGCCCCTTCTCGCCGTCTCGAAGGGTTGTCAGAGGGGTTGCGCATACTGCATCATGGGCGCTCGCACGGGTCACCGCCGCAGCCACGCCCGATTCGCCGCCAAGATCAATCCCGGGCGTCTCCATGGGAGGGATGCCGGAGACGAAAGTCGCCGGCAGATACGAGGACCGCGAACCGGCGGGCACGATCCTGAGTTGCCGGTCGATTGTGACGATGGGGTTGCCTGTCCGCCGCTCGTAGACGGCACGCTGAGAACCCGGAACCTGCTCGATCCACCCAGCGGCGGGGAAGCCTGCCGGGCTGAGCCATCTCGATGCGGTGCTCGCGAACTCCTGGCTCGCGTCCGGGCTCCCGGCGACGCTCACCATGAACCGGCTGAGGCTCTCGGCGAGGGAGGATCCTTGCTCGCCGCGCGCGCGGATCTGCGCGGCCGCGACCTCCGCGCGGTGCTCGGAGTCTTGTCGCGCGTCTCGCTCGCCGAGCATGCGGGTCCCGAGGAAAGCCACAACGATCAACCCGAGGACCAACACTACTGGCGCGATATTCCGGGGCCGCACGCTCCTCCCCCAGTCGGGAATGAGGCCATTCTCCTCTTTCGCCATCGCCGGCGGAAGGCGCATTGGACGTCTGCGCACAGTGCGCTAGGGTGACGGTTAGCCGGTCGAGAGGGGCCCAGAGTGAAGATCTGGCCGTCGGCGGCTATCTCGGCGGTCCTCCCCGCCGGGGGCGCCGTCGGAGACCGCCCGGCTTCCGTCTGGAAGAGCGCCACGCGCGCCGAACCCTGTCCCGTCCGGATGGGTATCGTCCTCAATGCCCGGGCGGGCAAGCTCGATGACGGACGAGTCCGATAGCCCACCCGCCGGCGCTTTGCGCCGTCCGGCGACCCGCAGGTCGTTCCTGAAGTCCGCCGCAGCGGTCGGCATAGGAACTCCCTTCGCCGGAGCGGCGATCGCGGCATGTGACACAGCTGCGCCCTCTAAACAGCTGCTCGTCGCGGCGGCGGCGACCCCGCCTAGTCTCGACTGGGAGCTCGTGTTCGGCAAAGAGGTGTATGACCACATCTTCAACCTGAACGACCGCCTGACCCGATGGAAGCAGATTCCTGCGCCCGGCGAGCCGGGCGGCTTCGACCTCGCTTGGCAGGCCGAGAACTTCGACGAGATCACCGAGCCGCGCATGGCCGAGGGCTGGGAGGTCACCAACGGCGGGAGGACCTACACCTTCTCGCTCCGAAGGGGATGGCCAAGCCACGCGGGAAACGAGTTCACCGCCGCGGACGTGAAGTGGGCATTCGACCGGAGCTTCGCGCTGCACGGCATCACGAGCTTCTACAACACGCTCTCCCCGATCGAGCGGCCGGAAGACGTGAAGGTCCTGGACAAGCACACCGTCCGCATCGAGCTGGCGGAGCCGGGGCCTGACCTGCTCCTCACGCTGAGCACATTCTGGCGCGTGATCGCCGACTCCAAGCTAGCGAAGCGCCACGCGACCTCCAGCGATCCGTGGGCGACGCGCTGGCTGAAGAACCACGACGCGGGCTTCGGCCCGTTCAAGCTCGCTGACCTCAGCCCTGGGCGCCATGTCGTATGGGTGGCCCACAAGGAGCATCCCTTCCCTCCGAAGCTCGACCAGATCACGTTCAGGCAGGTGCCGGAGTCGTCCAACAGGCTCGCCATCCTGATGACCGG
>DASXJP010000061.1:0-6468 GCA_036497345.1 Thermoanaerobaculia bacterium | reverse complement strand
CATAACCGTTCTTAATCACCCGCTGCCACAGAAAGTCCATGTTCGATCTGCGTGCAATCCATCCGCGCGTTTAGCCGTTTGGAGAATCGGTACTGTGCCCGTTTTCCCCGTGTCCGCACAACAGCCTAGTTTAACTTCACCGTCCCAATCCCCAGAATGCTTATCGTCGGTCTCCTAGCCTGCCATCGGGAGTCGTAGAAAAATACGCATGTCTTTTATTCTCAGAGCTTTATTATCCTACGCCCACCCTCTCCTCCCGTCAACTCGGCACCAAGGTCACGGCTAAGGCTCCACTGTCTGGCAATCCCACGGTGCTCTTATCCGGACGCCCTGGTCAGCTCCTGCCGTGGGAGCTATCCGCTTGGGGAAGTTGGATTTGACGGCTCCCAAGGGGGAGCCGGTGGCGTATCAGCAGACCGGGTTGGCGGGGGCCGAGACGGCTGGGAGCCTGTGCGCCAGAAAACCAAGCAAGGGACATAAGAGGGTTCCTCGAAAGCAGGCCAGCCCCCGCAGGGGGCGTAGGCATAAAGCCTGGGGCTTCAGCCCCAGGTAGGAGAGCCAAAAGAATTTATTGAGCCCCGAAGGGGCGCAGGCAGCCTACGGACCGATTGAGCTGCCTGCGCCCCTTCGGGGCTTATGAATCTTTTTCTCTGCTTTCCTGGGGCTGAAGCCCCAGGCTTTATGCCTACGCCCCCTTCGGGGCTGGCTTTTGAGACACCCTCTTGGGACAGCAGGGACCACAGGGACATCAAGGACACGAGTACGGGCGTCCATACCGTTTTTCTCGTCTCTGGCGTCCCTGCTGTCCCTGTCGTCCCTGCTCTGCTTTTCTGCCGCGCAGGCCCCGTCAGGCCGCCGCCGCCAGCCCCTGGACGATCTTCGCGGTGGTGACGATCTGTCCGGCGTGACGCTGGGTGTGCTCGGCGGCGTGGAAGAGCAGGCCGAGCACCGTCGAGGGCAGTTGGAGACGGCCGACGCCTCGGGGCTCCAGGAGCGTGGGTTCGTCCGTATGACGGAGCTGGTCGAGGGCGCGGTCGACCTGCCGCTCGAAGGCGGCGACGAGGCCGGCGGCCGGCGCGGGCGGCGATCCGGGCTCCCCTTCCGCCGCGAGCCAGATCCTCTGCTCCTCCGAGAGCCCCTCTCCCCGGGCATAGGTGAGCAGCCGGTCCAGGCTCCCCGTGGCGTGGCGGACGTGGAATCCCACGGCGGCGGCCCCGCCAGGACGGGCCCAGAGGTGATCCGTGGAGAGCGGGCTCACCACGGCGCGCACCTCTTCCAGGCACTGCAGGAGGGCGTGGGCCGCCGGTTGCAGCAGGGGTGGGACGTCCGGGACGGGCCCGCGCATCCAGACCTCGGGTTGGGCCGGGGGTGTCATGGCGGGGACGATAGCAGAGGGAGCAGCTCGCCGGGCTTGTCGCCTGGAATCCCCAAGCGCCCAACAGCTCACGCGAGGATCGCCCAGTAGTGCTCCAGAGAGATGCCCGGACGCCGACGCGGCGGATGCAAGGTGACCGAAATCAAGTGGCTATGGGTTAATGACGAGCCTTCGACCCGCCAAATCAGTGCGTCGCCAAGCGTTTTCGATCTCTGCGAGCGGCACTGCTTCGGTGTCAATGCGGAGCTTGCCGCTTGCAGCCAGAGCCCAGACCTGCGGGAAGGTATCGAAGATGGCTGTGTGTGGAATGCTGCCGCCACCGCCGCTTCCGTAAATCTCCACTCCAGAGCTACGCAGCGCAGCGGCCGAAAGGGAAATGGTTGGGCCCGCCATTTCGCCAATTTCAATCAGACGGAGCCTAGCGGTCTCCGCCATCACATCATGGCCGGTTAGCGCATAGAGTAGAGCTTCCGTCGGATGCCCCCACACATAGTCGAGAACAATGTCGAAACGCTTGTGGCTGGCTTCGCGCCGAAAGGCGGCGATCAGCTCTTGATGCGGTTGGTCGAGGTCGATGGTCGCATCGGCACCAAGGTCAGGCAATGTTTTCAAGACATGCCTATTTCGCCCGGCGGCAACGACACGTCCGGCACCCAGGTGCTTCGCGATCTGGATGGCAAGCTTGCCAGCCACCCCAGTCGCACCGAGGATCACAACTGTTTCGCCCCGCTCGAGCTTTGCGCGCCAGACGAGCGGCAGCCACGACGATAGCGCTGGATTCGGCAAGGCCGCCGCGGTGTTGTCATCGACGCCATCAGGAACGGGCAGACACCGAGCGCGGGATACGACGGTTTGCTCGGCCATCATCCCGTAGGGTGGCCGAGCGCCACCGCAAAAGACCCGTGTGCCATCGTCGAGAATTCCGACACCATCAACACCACATATGGCCGGCAGCTCGCGATGAGCGTCATAGTGCGAGCCGCTCGCCATTGCCTTGTCAATGTTCTTCAACGAGGCGGCCCTTACATAGACGATTACTTCATTTTCGCCCCGTTGGGGATCAGGGAAATCTTCATATCGCGGTGGATCGCCCAGCGTATGTAATACGGCAGCCTTCATCGCCGCATTCTCCTTGAGCTAGAGCTAGCCCGCCTAGTCCCCCTCATCCGTGACCTTCACATCCTTCACTTCCGCAATCTCCGAAATCACAATTGCCCGCATTCCCTTCCGCTCAAACGCAATCCCCGTCGCCCGCACATACTTCCCCACAAACGGCATCAGCTTCTGCCGCTGATCGTAGTCCGGCATCTTGTCCGAAATCGGCAAATACAAATCGCCATCCTTCGTCAAAATCGCAATTGGCGACCCGCCTTTCACGCAATCCATGACGCACTTCAGGCTCATGCTCGTCGCCTTCCCATCCAGATTCTGAATCGGGCAAGCAACGTCGCGCACAGTTCCCTCTATCGTTACCTTCGATCGATTCGCCCGCGCACCCTCCATCGAAGTATGCTGCGCGGCCGCAGGCGAAATCGCCGCCACGCCGCACCCAACCGCCAGGAAAAGCCCCAAAATTCGCCTCATAGCTGCTCCTTCCTTTTCGCTCGGCGCGAAGTTACCACGTCTAAGGATCGACCTGGCGTTCAGCGGCGGAGAGCGGGCCCACCACGGCAGGGAATGTTCCAGCCCAGTGGGGGAATGTTCCGTCTCTTTCGGTGGAACATTCGTCCGATGGTCGAACGTTCCGTCGGTTGGGGTGGAACATTCGTCGGCTTTGGGGAACGTTCCGTCCGCTTGGATGGAACGTTCGTCTTTTTTGGGGAATGTTCCGTCCGTTTTGGTGGAACATTCGTCCGATTTGGGGGAACGTTCCCCCGCGGGTTGGAACATTCCCCTTTTTGGGGGAACGGTTCCCCTCCGGCGATGGAACATTGCGCCGCTGGGCCGAGAGGGAACGGCGAAGCGCCGAACGGCCCGGACGAACAGGGGGTGAGCTCAGAGGCTACGGGCCGCTCCGAGAAGGCTGCGACGTATCGCGGCTCACCCTTCCTCCGCCATCTCCAGCAGCTTCCGCGCGGTGTTGAGGTTGCGCGCGGTGCCGCGGGTGCCGAGCAGCTTCTCCATGGGTACCCGGTTGAGCTTGGAGCGGCCCATCCCTTCCGGGTAGTGGATGAAGACCTCGGTCTCGTGGACGACCACGGTCTCCGGCCCCTCGTAGGCGGCGAGCGCCCCGGCGAGCTCCCGGGCTCCCTGGGGGTCGGCGGCGTCGAGGAGGAAGTTGATGATCACCAGGCTCGGGTTGGCGGAGGCGTCGAAGGGGACCCGGCCGAGGGCGCCGCGGAGCTCGTCCGGCGTCCGCAGGATGATCTCGGGCCGGTGCCCATGGCCTTGGGCGATGGCGCCGGAGATCTCCTGGGAGAGCTTCTTGCGGTCCTTGGAGCGGGCGCTGAAGACCGCGTTGCCGCTCTGGAGGTGGGTCCTCACGTTCTCCAGCCCCAGCCCGGCGAGGAGGTCGCGCAGGTCGGACATCTTGATCAGGTTGTTCCCGCCGACGTTGACGGCGCGCAGCAGGGCGATCCAGGTGGTCATGGCGCCTCCTTCTCCGCCCCCTCCTCCAGCCGCTTGCGGGCCGCCTCGTAGGCCTGCCGCAGGACCTCCTCCGGCGGCGCCTTGGTGTCGGGGAGATGGCGGAGCCCCCACTCGGCCATGGCGCGCAGGACGGGGAAGAGCTCGACGCCCATGGCCGTGAGCCGGTATTCGTAGCGTTGCGGCCGCGTCGAGTAGAGGCTCTTCACCACCACGCCGTGCTCCTCCAGCCGGCGCAGGCGGTCGGTGAGGATGTTGGTGGGAATCCCCTCGGGGGACTCCACGAGCTCGCCGAAGCGCCGCTTGCCCACGAACAGCAGGTCGCGCACCACCAGCAGCGTCCACTTGTCCCCCAGCAGGTCGAGGGTGGTGGCGATGGGACAGGCGGAGCGGCGGTCCTCGGGCAGGTCGAGGCACTCGGAAGGCGGCATGGCCCCAGGGTAACACGTCTGTCACTTGCAAATCACAAGTCTTCCGGGATAGAGTCTCTTGCGGAACGCAAGTAACTCTCTCACGAGGAGGAAGATCCCATGGCAGACCTGACGCGACCCTTGATCTCAGAGCTGGAGCAGGAGGCGGCGACGACCCGCCGGGTGATCGAGCGGGTACCGGGGGACCGGCTGGACTTCCAGCCGCATCCCAAGGCGATGACGCTGGGGCAGCTCGCGCTGCACGTGGCGCGGATTCCGGGCTCCTTCGCGCGGCTGGGCCGGCTCGATGGGCTGGACGCGGCCACGGCCGATTTCAAGAACGACTCCCCGGCGGACGTCGAGGAGGTGAGGACGACGCTGGAGGCTTCGGTGACGGACGCGCTGGCGTTCCTGGCTGAGCTCGACGAGGAGAAGGCGACGGGGCTCTGGCGGCTCTACCACGGCGAGCGGGACCTGATGACGCTCCCCCGCCTGGCGCTCGTGCGCACCCTGATGCTCAATCACTGGTATCACCACCGCGGCCAGCTCGTGACCTACCTGCGGATCCTCGGCGTGGCGGTGCCGTCGGTCTACGGGCCCACGGCGGACGAGAACCCGTTCGCGGCGGCGATGGCGGCCTGAGGGCCGGGCGTGGGCCTATAATCCGCTTCATGAGCCAACCCCTCCTCTCGACCCTCACCTCGCCCGCCGATCAGACGTTCCCCACGCTGACGCCGGCGCAGATCGCCCGGATCGAGGAGCACGGGTCCGTGCGCCCGATCCGGAGCGGCGAGGTGCTGGTCGAGGCGGGGGACCACGAAGTGCCGTTCTTCGTGGTCAAGGCGGGGCGGCTGGAGGTCGTCCGCCCCGCCGACGCCACCGAGACGCTCGTCGCCATCCACGGGCCCGGCCAGTTCACCGGCGAGGTCAACATGCTCTCGGGCCGCCGCGCCCTCCTGCGGACGCGCGTGGCCGAATCCGGCGAGGTGATCCGGCTCGACCGCGAGTGTCTGCTCGGGCTGGTGCAGGTCGACTCCGAGCTGAGCGAGATCTTCATGCGGGCCTTCATCTTCCGCCGGCTGGAATTGATCTCGCACGGCATCGGCGACGTCGTGCTGGTGGGCTCGAACCACTGCTCCGGCACCCTGCGCATCCGGGAGTTCCTCACCCGCAACGGCCACCCCTACGCCTACATCGACGTCGACCACGACGCGGGGGTCCAGGAGCTGTTGGACCAGTTCCACGTCACCGCCGCGGACATGCCCGTCCTGATCTGCCGCGGCGAGCTCGTGCTGCGCAATCCCACCAATCAACAGGTGGCCGAGTGCCTGGGCTTCAACGATGAGATCGACGCCAGCCAGATCCGCGACCTGGTCATCCTCGGCGCCGGCCCCGCGGGGCTGGCGGCCGCCGTGTACGGCGCCTCGGAGGGGCTCGACGTGCTGGTCCTGGAGTCGATGGTGCCCGGCGGCCAGGCGGGCTCGAGCTCGAAGATCGAGAACTATCTCGGCTTCCCCACCGGCATCTCGGGCCAGGACCTGACGGCGCGCGCCTACACGCAGGCCCAGAAGTTCGGCGCCGGGGTCCTGATCGCCAAGGGGGCCCGGCGGCTCCTGTGTGACCGCAAGCCCTACGTCATCGAGATGGACGACGGCCAGCGCCTGCCGGCGCGCACCATCGTCATCGCCACGGGCGCCGAATACCGCAAACCGTCCCTGGAGGGCCTGGCGCGGTTCGAGGGCGCCGGCGTCTACTACGGCGCCACCTTCATGGAGGCCCAGCTCTGCGCGGGCGAGGAGGTGATCGTGGTGGGCGGCGGCAACTCGGCCGGCCAGGCGGCGGTCTTCCTCGCCCAGACGGCCCGGCACGTGCACATCCTCGTGCGCTCGCAGGGGCTGGCGGAGAGCATGTCGCGCTACCTGATCCGGCGCATCGAGGACAACCCCGCGATCACCCTGCGGACCTGCACGGAGCTCACCGCCGCCGCGGGGGAGAATCACCTGGAGCGCGTGACCTGGCGGGATCAGAATTCCGAGACGACCGAAACCCACAACATCCGGCACGTCTTCATCATGACGGGCGCCACCCCCAGCACGA
>DASXJP010000060.1:0-5911 GCA_036497345.1 Thermoanaerobaculia bacterium | reverse complement strand
GGGCCTCGATCGGCAGAACGTGGAACTCCTCGCGCCCATCGATCCCGTGGTGATGGCTGACGTAGCCGAGGTCCTCGAGCACGTCCAGCGTGCGGTAGACGGTCGACGGGGTCGTCGCTGGATCCATCGCCCGGCAGCGCTCGACGAGCTCCGCGCCGGTCATGTGGCCCGAGGTCCCCGCCAGGACGTCGACGAGCGTCCGTCGCTGGGGCGTCCAGCGGAGGCCCTGGGCGTGGAGACGGTCCCGGACGAGGTCCCAGCTGCCGGTCTCGGCTCGGTCGATCATCCCGGCAGTCGGCCTAGAACGGGAGGATCGACTCGAGGCTCGGCAGGCCGCCCTCGAGCCCGAGCAGGAAGACCGCCCCGATGACGAGGCTGAAGATCCCCGCGACCGCCCCGGTCACGACGTAGATCCGCTCTCGGGTCTGGCTGGCGACGAAGCCGGCCGAGCTCAGGAGGACGATCGCGAAGTTCGAGAGCAGCAGGCCGATCACGAAGGCGAACAGCATCGGCACCCCGAGGCCCGCGCTGGCGGCGCCGCCGACGGCCGCGATCAGGAGGACCTGCGTGCCGGTCTCGGCGCCGATCCCGTGGATCATCCCGACGCCGAACGAGGTCTTTGCGCCATAGGAGCTCATCTCGAGCGGTTCGACATGCTCGTGGCCATGGATCCGTGCCTGGAGGCGGCGCCAGCCGTAACGCACGCCATCGAACACGAGCATCCACCGGCTGCGCAGCCGGAACCGCTCGCCGGCGCGGGCATAGCGGTAGACCGAGTACATGACCCACAGTCCGAGCGCGACGAGGGTGAAGCCGACGACGCGGGCCATGATCGGGTCGAGCCAGTCCGGCAGGAGGGCGCCGAACGCGATGGCCGCCAGGCCAAGGGCGATGACCACGGCGCCGTGGCCGAGGGCGTAGAGCGTTCCGAGCCGGATGGCGTCGCCCTGTCCGGACAGCCACTGTCGACGAGCGCGGATCGGACGCGCCGCAAGGGCAGGGGAGAGCGTTGCCCCGCCGGGACCGGCATCGTGGGCGCGGATCTCTCGTTCGCCGCCGTGTCCGTGCGAATGGCCGGAGATCCCGCGGTGTTGCTCGACATGTGCGGCATCCGCCATACCGCTCGCGGCAGTCGTGCTGGTGATGTCGGTGATCGCCGCGATGTGATCCCAATCGATGCCGTGCCGGATGCCCAGCAGCAGACCCGTCAGCAGGATGCCGAGGTTGACGGCTGTCGGGGCGATGGCGGCGGTGGCGCCGATGAGGTCGTACATGCGATGGGGCTACCTCGAGGCTGGCGGAAGAGCGTAATCCACGCGCGTCGATATCGCAACGGGTTGCAATTGGCGCGAGTTGCGACCCGCATCTATGCTTTCGTCCGATGCGCGCGACTGGATCACCCACGACCACCCCCGACGCCCGATGGGCCGGTGTCCGGGACCGTCTGCGGGCGCGCGGGCTGCGCTGGACGCCCCAACGCCGGACACTGATCGAGGTCCTGTCCCAGAGCGACGGTCACGTCACCGGCGCAGAGCTCGTCGAGCGCTGCCGCGAGATCGACCCGGGCACGATCCCATCGACCGTCTACCGGACGCTCGACGTTCTCGAGGAGCTTGGCTTGCTCAGTCACAGCCACGCCGCCGACGGGCGCGAGGAGTTCCACGTCCTGCCGGCTGCTGTTCATGGTCACCTGCACTGCATCTCGTGCCACACGACATGGGAGATCGAGGCCGACGAGGCGGCCGGGCTGGTCGAGTCGCTGGAGCAACGTCGCGGCTTTGCCGTGGACGTCACCCATCTGTCGATCGCCGGGCGATGCACCGATTGCACGGCGACACTCGAGTCGGTGACACGCAAAGGTGGTGGCGACGCATGGGCGAGCTGACGGGCGATCTCCAGGCGGCGGGGACCAGGCCGCCACCCGGTCCATCCGAACGGGTCGTGCCTGGGCCTGGGCAGGAATCGGTCTGGGACTATCCCCGTCCCCCCGCTCTCGAAGACTCCACGAAGCACGTCGAGGTCCGCTTCAACGGCGTGACGATCGCCGACACCCGCCGGGCGAAGCGGGTGCTGGAGACGAGCCATCCGCCCGTCTACTACATCCCGCCGGAGGACGTCCGCATGGAATTCCTGCGCGAAAACCCGCGGGCCACCTGGTGCGAGTGGAAGGGGCTCGCCCGCTACTACGACGTCGAGGTGAACGGCGAGCGCGCCGAGGCCGCGGCGTGGTACTTCCCGCTGCCGACGCGGATCTACGAGCCGATGATGGGCTACGTCGCCTTCTACCCCCAGGCCATGGAGGCCTGTCTCGTGGACGGCGAGCGGGTCCAGCCGCAGCCCGGCGACTTCTACGGCGGCTGGATCACCCGCGAGATCGTGGGCCCGTTCAAGGGCGGAGAAGGGACGGCGGGATGGTGAGCGCCCGCGGACGATCCTCCTTCCATGAGGAGGTGGGCCGCATAGGCCCCCCTACGGAGTCTTCGTTTCAGAGAATAGACCATCTGCTAGATCTCTTGCTGCGCAGCACTTAAATCGTGGACTGCGTTCACACGCGCATTGATGATGCCGTTAGTGAGCTCAGTGAGAGCTCGCGCGCTCGCCGCAATGAGAGTGTCGAGATCCTTCAACTCGGTATGCCTTGAGTCGTACCTTCGCTGTGCCTCCGCGACGAGAGGGACTTGGCGGCGTTGCGCTACCTTTGCCTCGCGGAGCCGCTTCTCCCAGGAGCGCTTTATAGTTAGCAAAGCATACGCGCCTTCCATATCATCCTCATTCTGAACCGCCGCAATCTTGGCTGGCGCGCTAGCGAGACGTGCCTCACATTCGGCAATCTCGGTCACGATACGTTCTGCTTCGTCTGACTCTTTCTGAAGGGCGGCGCGTAACGGCTCCAGCGCATTGAGAATCTCGGATCTGCGGATCTGTAACTCTTGCATCTCTTGTCCCGGATTTCCCGACAACTGATTCGCGGCCAATTCAAAGTCGTTTTGCCGGGCAGTGATGGCCACCAGCCGATCCTTCAACTTCTGAGAGTCCTCGCGTACTTTGATGCTGTCGTAGTACCACTTTTCGAACAAGAATGGAGAGATCTTGCCACGGGGGGCCAGTTGAGGGTCGACAAGAAATTGGTCATAACGGCCGGCTTGGAAATCCTCGAAGGCGTTTTGGAGCTTCTCGTTGAAGTAGATCTCTAGCGCGTGTGGCTCGTACCACTTGAAGATAATCAAGCCAAAGAAGAAGCCCGCCAGGAGAATGCGGAATGCGTTTTCTGTCCAACGGAATCCAGGAATTTTCTCCATCCCACGGAGTGCCTCGAATCGGGCGACGATGCCGTCCGAGGTCAAGCTCACATTATATTGCCTGGCTAGTGTTTGGGCATCTGCGTGATCAAAACGCAAAAGATCGTCAGCTGACTGTCGCTCCAATGCATCGATCTGCTCTCTCAGAGTGCCGATCTGCGCCGTAAGGCTTTTGGTAACTGGTCCGACGCCGAACCGCCTGCTCAAACCACGTCCTGCAATTTCTCGGCTCCTATTGTCTTCAAGCCGGCGTAATTGCTCTTGGAGAGTCTGTTCTTGCTGCTGGTACCTAGTGGCGATCGCGGCGCGCGCGGCAGCTAAGGCTTTGTTGTTAATGCTTTGCTGCCGAGCTGCAATGTCTCGCGAGAAGAGTAACTGGGCTAGAAAAGGTGCTGTGATCATCAGTGACACAGCAACCATCACCATGCGCGCGATGGCTCCGAAGTGCGCCTTAGTGACGTTCCTTCCGAGGTAAGATAATAGCCGGTGAACCCTGGAGGAATCATCAGAGTTTGTGGCGGGAATTGCTACGCGGCGGATCTGGGAAAAGTCGATCATGACGAATGCCGCGTCAAGGCCACCAATCAGGCAGCCGACGGCACCTCCGATCAACACGGCTGCGACCCAAGGATGGGTGGCCTCGGCCATTAGATATCCGATGAATCCCCATGCCGCCGCTTCACAACCTGCGATCAGTAGCACGCTTCCTCGTAGCAGCAGAAGCCACATTTCTGCCTTGAGACCACAGAGATTGTCGCCATGAGGTTTCAGTGTGAAGAGTGCTTTGATAGTTTTCATAGATCACGCGGACTGAGCTCCGCCTCCTTGACGGTAACTCTTTGGCCGATAGAGCCAAGGCGCTCCGCCGCTTGTGCCGAAGATGACTTGTGGGCGTTCCTTCGCAGGGCTGGAGGGAAATGCTAAAACGTTGGCTGGCATCGATTGAGGACGAGCAGTCGTACGCGCCCGCTTGCGCAGCAGTTTATTTGTCTCAATCGGAATCGTGAAGAGAGCCGCAATAATGCTCAAGATGGAGCTTGCAAAGCTCACTGGGGCGATCCAGAGCGACGCAGGCGACGAGCCAAGAGCGCCGAGTTTTTTTAGCGGGGTTGCGTCAGCCGGATCAATTGGCTTCACATAGGCTCCGGCTACCCAGCCTGTCTCACCTGATGCAATATTGGTGAGATGGTACCAGTCGCCAGTTTTGTCAGTGCTTGCCCTGGAGTCCGCCAAGAAGGTCTCCCGCCACTCCGTGTACCGGACGATATTGGAATCACGGAGCGACTCAGGAGGGCTCAAGCGGAGACGGACATAGGTACCCTTGACCCGGACTTGTACCGGTTTCGTCGGAATTTGCCGGACAGCGAGAGCCGCCAGGCCAGCTCCAGCGGTACCCAAGGCGACTACAAGTAGCGCCAACCCCCTCCTCTGGTTATTCATACTTTGGGTCCCCTGATCTCCTCCTATCCTGCTCTAGGCGACTTCCCCTCGAAGTACGCCCTAAAGAGAGGTGAGGGATTGAGGGGAAACATTTCTTCGTTTCCCCCAATACGTCTGAGCAAGAGGCACTAGGCAATTGGCATGCCATTTACGACAGGGCCTCCGAGGACGGATAAGTCGTTTAAAAAGAAGACTTAAAGTAAGGCGTGTCTGCAAAGAGCCAGCGCGCGGAGTGCACATTTTTGGATTTCGATCCAAATTCTTGGACGGTGACGTGACTGGGGGCAGAAACGAGCGGTCTACGACTTCTCTCAGCAGGTGGCTCGACAACGCGATACGATCCTCCCATCATGAAAGTGATCTCGGTGAACGTGGGGCTCCCCCGGCCGGTGAGCTGGAAGGGGCGGCGGATCATGACGGGCATCTTCAAGGAGCCGGTCGAGGGGCGGCTGCGCCTGCGCCGGCACAACCTGGCGGGCGACGCCCAGGCCGACCTCTCGGTCCATGGCGGGCCGGAGAAGGCGGTCTACGCCTACCCCTCCGAGCACTACCCCTTCTGGCGGCGGGAGCTCGGAGTGGAGACCCTCCCCTGGGGCGCCTTCGGCGAGAACCTCACCACCGAGGGGTGGTGGGAGGACCAGGTCCACATCGGCGACCGCTTCCGGATCGGCACGGCCGAGCTGGTCGTCACCCAGCCGCGCACCCCCTGCTTCAAGCTGGCCCTGCGCTTCGACCGCGACGACATCGTCGGGCGCTTCCTGGAGAGCGGGCGTCCGGGGATCTATTTCGGGATCGTCCAGGAAGGGGAGATCGGCGCCGGCGACGCCATGGAGCGCGTGCACGAGGACGAGAACCGCGTCACCGTGGTGGACCTCCTCCGGCTCTACCTGGAGCGGAAGGGGCCGGGCGATCCCGACCTGTTGCGGCGGGCGGTGCGGGTGGAGGCCCTGGCCGAGGTGTGGCGGGAACACCTCCGGAAGCGGCTCTAGTGTCCTGTCAAGGCAGAATTGACCTGTTGATGTAGCCCCCCTGGGACCGCCGGCGTCCCGCCGGCAACTAACTTAAGTAAGTAGGCCGGCGGGACGCCGGCGGTCCCAGGGAGAGCTGCCCATCAAAATTACGCTGACAGACCACTGGGCGGGCTCCGCAAGAGCTCCGCTTGACTATACTAT
>DASXJP010000059.1:0-24786 GCA_036497345.1 Thermoanaerobaculia bacterium | reverse complement strand
GGGCGGGGACCAGCGGCGGCCTCGCGCGCTGCCGCGAGGGCCGCTGCGAAGAGGAGAGGAGGCTGCGGGGGCTCAAGGTGCGCGGGCTCGCCACGACGCGTACCGAGACGGGCCGGCCGGCGCTCTGGATCGGCACCGATCGCGGGCTCCTGCGCCTCGACGGCATCGACGGGCCCACGCCCGCGCTCTCCTCACGCTTCGCGGATCCGGCCGTGCTGCCCGACCTCTCGGTCCGCGCGCTGGTGGAGACCGTCTCGCCGGAAGGGGAACGGTCGCTCTGGGTGGCGACCGACGGCGGCGTGGCCCGTCTGCGCCGGGGGGCCTGGGCCCGCTACGACGCGCGGTCGGGCTTCCCCGCCGGCGCGGTGGTCAAGCTGGCGGTGAGCCGCTCGCCGGAGGGGCGGCCGGTCGTCTGGGCGGGCAGCTTCCGCGCCGGCCTCATCCGCTTCGCGGAGGACGGCCGCTGGAAGCTGTACGACACCCGCTCCGGGCTGCCGGCGAACGTGGTCTACAACCTGCTGCTGACGCCGAACGAGGAAGGGCGGGAGCCGACCCTCTGGGTGGAGACGCCCGCCGGCCTCGCCCGCCTGGAGCGCGAGCACTGGACCGCCGTCGACTCGCGCTTCGGGCTGCCGAACGACCTCGTCATCGGCGTCGGCGAGGTGACGTTCCCGGACGGCCTGCGCACCTATTGGATCGGCACGGTCGGCGGCATGGTCCGCCGGACGCCGCGCGGCTGGGAACGGTACGTCACGCCGACGGTCGGCGAATCCGATCTGGTCTTCAGCACACTGGTGGCTCCGGACGAGGACGGCACCCCGGTCTTCTGGATCGGGACCACGAACGGCCTCCACCGCTTCGCCCGCGGGGCCTGGACCAGCTTCACCACCCGCAGCTCGCCACTGCCGTACGACTGGGTGACGACCCTGCTCGCCGTGCCCGGCCCCCGGGGGACGGCCCTCTGGGCCAGCACGACCCGGGGCCTGGTACGTTACGAGCGGGGGACCTGGACGGTGTTCCGCTCCGGGAGCTCCGGCCTGCCGGGCAACCCGTCGCACGGGCTGGCGCGATCTCCGGCGCCGGAGGGCGGCTCGATCCTCTGGGCCGGCACGGAGCGCGGGCTGGCCCGGTTCCAGGACGGAGCGTGGGAGAAGGTCCCCCTCCCCTGCCTCCCCCCCGGCTCCGTGATCTCCGCGGTGCACCCGGTAGCGGAAGGCTGGCTCTGGATCGGCACCCTGAGAGGCGCGGCCCGCCTGGCGCTCGACGGGCGGGGGCGCCCCGGGAAGACTTGCGAGGCGCTCACCGACACGACCGGGTCCGCCATCCCGCAGGCGCCGGTCAGCCGCATCCAGACCGACTCCTGGGGGCGCGTCTACCTGCTCACCGACTGGGGGGTGAGCCGCGTCACGCCGCCGCCCGGCCGCGGCCTCGACGCCGCGCGGGTGGAGCTCTTCGAGCTGGGGGACGGCCTGCCCGGAATGAATTTCAACGCCGCGTTCGTGGATCATCTCGGCCGCATCTGGGGCGGCGCGGCCGGAGGCGCGGCGATCCTCGATCCCGCCCCGCCCGAGAGCGGCGGCGCGCCGCGCCGGCCGGCGCCGCTGCGGCTGGAGAAGATCCTGGTGGGCGGCCGGGAGCGCACGCTTCCGTCCGGCACGGCGCTGCGCCACGACGAGAGCAGCGTCGGTTTTCAATACACCCTGCTCAGCTACCGCCGCGAGCACGCCACCCGCTATCGCACGCAGCTCGCCGGCCTGGAGGACCACCCCTCCCCCTGGACCGCCGAAGCGAAGGTGGACTACACCCGTCTGCCCCAGGGCCGCTATACCTTCCGCGTCTGGGGCATGGACGGCGAGGGGACCGTCTCCGGTCCCATCGAGATCCCGTTCCGTATCCGGCCGGCCCCGTGGCTCACCGGCTGGGCGCTCACCCTCTACGCCCTGGCGCTCATGGGGCTCGGCTACGGCGCCAGCCACGTGCGGTCGCTCGCCCGCCGGGCCGCGATCCTGAAGACGGAGGTGGCCGAGCGCACCCGCGAGCTGGCCGCGGCCAACCGCCAGCTCGAGCTGGCCTCGCTCACCGATCCGCTCACCGGCTTGAGCAACCGCCGGTTCCTGGCGGTGAGCCTCGAGCCGGACCTGCGCCAGGCGGTGCGCAACGCCCTCGGCACGGCGGCCCCCAGGGAGCGCAATTCCGACCTGATCTTCTACTTCCTCGACATCGATCATTTCAAGCAGCTCAACGACCGCGCCGGCCACGCCGGCGGGGACGAGGTGCTGGTGGAGGTCGCGGCCCGCCTGCGCGAGGCCGCCCGCAACACGGACGCGGTGCTGCGCTGGGGCGGCGAGGAGTTCCTCATCGTCAGCCGCTGGGCCGATCGCCGGTCGGGCGAGGTGCTGGCGGAGCGGCTCCTGCAGGTGGTGGGCGGCAAGCCGTTCGCGCTCTCCTCGGGCGCCTCGCTCGCCGTGACCTGCTCGGTCGGCTGGGCCCCCTACCCTTGGCGGCCCGAGAGCCCCGAGGCGGTCCATCACGAGCAGGTGATGAGCCTGGCCGACCAGGCCC
Source organism: Thermoanaerobaculia bacterium (assembly GCA_036497345.1). Lineage (GTDB taxonomy): Bacteria > Acidobacteriota > Thermoanaerobaculia > Multivoradales > UBA5704 > DATARR01. Next base: position 22,224 of record DASXJP010000059.1, on the reverse strand, counting down.
TCTATCTGGCGAAGCGGGAGGGGCGCAACCGCGCCGTGGGCGTGCTGCCAGGGCCGGACGGCACGCTGCTGCCGGAAGGCCCGATCGCCGGGCAGGACGGCGCGGCCGCCCGGCTGGTGCGGTCGCAGGGGCCCGAGCCGGCCGCGCGGGCCGCCGTGCCCGTCTCCTCGGGGCTGGACGTCTGAAGGGGGGCCGGCGCGAGGATCGGCTCGCGCCGGCCGGAAATCCTCAGATATTGCGGATGAGGGAACGGAGGCCCGAGCTGATCTTCAGGCGGTCCATCGACCTCTCGAGGCGGTCCGCGGCGGACAGCGTGGAGCCCTTGAACGGGCCCTCCCCGACCGGGAGCGGGAAGGTCGGGATGAATTGCGGCGCCCGCCGGTGATGGGTGGCCTGCTCGTAGGCGTAGGCGAGCTTGATCAGCGTCGGCTCGCTGTAGGCCGTGCCGATGAAGCTGATCCCGACCGGCAGGACGTTCAGGGAGAAGCCCATCGGCACATTGACGATCGGATACCCCGCCACCGCCGACGGATAGGTGCTGGAGCCCGTGAAGTGGTCGCCGAGGACGTAGTCGATCGGCCAGGCCGGGTTGCCGCTGGGGGCAACCAGGGCGACCACGTTGTTGTTCGCCAGCGCCGCGTCGATCCCCTCGGCGCCCGCCAGCCGGTGGCCGCGCTCGAGCGCGTCCGTATAATCCTGCTGCGAGAAGATCTCCTGCTGCGCCAGCTCGAAGAGCTCCTGGCCGAAATACCACATCTCCTGGGCGGCGTGGTCCTTGTCGAACTGGATCACGTCGGCCATGTTGTGGACCGGCACGCCCGTGCGGGTGGCGAGATAGGCGTTGAGGTCGCGCTTGAAGTCGTAGATCAGGACGATGATCTCGGCCTGATCGGCGTTGAGCGCGTCGATCGTCGGGATGTCCGCCGGATCGACCAGGGTGGCGCCGGCGTGCTGCATGTCCTGGAGGGCGGTCTCGAACAGCGCGTCCACGCGCGTGTCGAAGCCGGTGAACCCGCCCGCGCGGAGCACGCCGATGCGGGCCCCGTGGAGGGCGTTGGCGTCGAGGAACTGGGTATAGTCGGTGAAGAGCTTGCCGGCGCTCGCCGCGGTCTGCGGATCGCGCGGATCGACGCCCACCATGGCGCCGAGCATCGTCGCCGCGTCGGCCATCGTGCGGGCGTGCGGGCCGACGGTGTCCTGGGTGTGGGAGATGGGGACGACGCCGGCGCGGCTGGTCAGCCCCACGGTGGGCTTGATGGCCGCCACGCCGTTGACGTTGGCCGGGCTGATGATCGAGCCGTCGGTCTCGGTGCCGATGCCGGCGGCGGCGAGGTTGGCCGACGTCGAGGCCGCCGAGCCGGAGCTGGAGCCGCTCGGGTCGCGGTCGAGGATGTAGGGGTTGCGGGTCTGCCCCCCCTGGCCGCTCCAGCCGCTGACCGAGCCGAAGCCGCGGAAGTTCGCCCACTCCGACAGGTTGGTCTTGGCCAGGATCACCGCGCCGGCGGCGCGCAGCCGGGCGGCCACGGTGGCGTCCTGGTGCGCCGGCGAGCCCTCCAGGGCGAGCGAGCCCGCCGTGGTCTCCATGCGGTCGCCGGTGTCGATGTTCCCCTTCAGCGTGATCGGAATGCCGTGCAGCGGCCCGCGCACGTGCCCCTGCTTGCGCTCGATGTCGAGGCCCTTGGCGATCCGCCGCGCGTCCGGGTTGATCTTCAGGATGGAGTTGAGCGTGGGGCCGCTCTCGTCGATCGACGCGATCCGCTCCAGATACATGTTGACCAGATCCTGGGAGCTCAGGCCTCCCCGGGTCATCGCCGCCTGCAATCCGGCGATGGTGGCCTCCTCGAGCTGGACCGCCGCCTGGCTGAGGACCGGCGGCCCTTGGGCGGCCTGCGCCGCCGCGGCCCCCACCAGACCGGCTAGCGGGACTCCGGCGCCGGCCACGGCTCCCAGGCGCAGGAAGTCTCTCCGGCTCACCTCGCCGGGACCCTTGGATTCCCCTCTTCTCGACTCATCACGATCTTCAGGCATGACGGTCTCCTTTACGGTACAGACAGGAAGGAAGAATGACTGCGTGTCATGCAGCTCCAGCCGGAAAGACGGTCTTCCCGGCATTGTGGGCAACCTCAGGGCAACGGCGCAAAGATCGGGGGACGATATGTGACCAACGCCATCATCATACAGAAGTCGCTATGGAGAGGAAATACAGACCACAACCCGATTGCCGTGAGTCCCTCCGGGAAGCGCGGCGGTTCTACTCCGGCGCGGTGGCCCGCTCGAGCGCCGCGAGGTAGGCCAGGGCGTGCTCGGCGGAGTCGCCGCACATCTCCGGGCTCGGCCGCAGGCGGTTGCAGACCTCGGGGCGGTCCGGGCCGCCGAAGAGCCGGCAGAGGTTGTCGTCGTCGAGCTGTACGCAGCGCACGCCGGCCGGCTTGCCGCCGGGCATGCCCGGGATGGGCGAGGAGATCGAGAGGGCGATGCAGCAGGCCCCGCAGCCGGCGCGGCAGATCATGACCCGGAGGATAACTCTTCCGCGGCCTCGGCGGGTCCCAATTCCAGCCGCCACGGCCCCGGGCGGGTCGGCTCGCGCAGCGCCCGCTTCAGCGCCGCCAGGAAGCGGGCGCGCGGCCATTCGACCGCGCCGAAGCCCGCCAAGTGCTCGGTGTAGGCCTGGCAGTCGACCAGCTGGAAGCGCCAGCGGACCAGGTTGGCGAGCAGCGTCGCGAAGGCCACCTTCGAGGCGTTGGGCGCCGCGGCGAACATCGATTCGCCGAAGAAGACGCTCCCCATCGAGATCCCGTAGAGGCCGCCGGCGAGCCTGCCGTCCCGCCAGGCCTCGATCGAATGGGCGATCCCCTCCGCGTGGAGAGCGGTGTAGCCGGCGGTCATCGCGCCGGTGATCCAGGTGCCCCGCCCGTCCGGCCGCCTCGCCCGGGCGCAGCCGCGGATCACCTCCTGGAACGCCGTGTCGGCGCGCACCTCGAAGCCGCCGCGGCGCATCTCCTTGCGCAGGGAGCGGCCGACGTGCGCCTCCTCCGGCCGCAGCACGAACCGCGGGTCCGGCGAGAACCAGAGCAGCGGCACCCCCTCGTGCGGCCAGGGGAAGATCCCCCGGGAGTAGGCCTCCTTCAACGTCTCCGGATCGGGCCGCCCCCCCACCGCCACCACGCCTTCCGGCGAGGCCCAGCTCACGGGGGGGAACAGGGGGCGGCGCGGGCGGAACGGCATCGCGGCAAGGGTATGCGGGAGCCCGCCCTGGGATCAACAGGGCGTCGCGGAGCGATATAATCCGCGTCCGTCAAGGCGGGAGGGTATCGCGGATTGGGAAGATCGGCCCGGCACAGCTTCACTGAGGGGACATGACGAGCTCCCCCCTCTCGGACGCGGTGAGACGCTTCCTGACCGACGCCATCGGCTCGGTCGAGCGCCTCAACCTGCTGCTCTTCCTGCACCGGCACGCCGCGCGCTGGTGGGCGGCGCCGGCGCTGGCCGCCGAGCTCGCGATGCCGGCCGACACCGTCCAGAGCCACCTCGAGCACCTCGGCGCCCGCAACCTGCTCGACGTGAGGATCGCCGAATCGGTGATCTACTGCTACAAGCCCGGCCGGGAGGAGCTGTCGGCGCTCGTGGAGGAGGTCGCCCGGGCGCACTACCTCCACCGGGACGACGTCGTGGCGGCGCTGGCTCCGCGGCGGGCCGGCAGCGCCCGGCTGTTCGCGGACGCGTTCCAACTCCGGAAAGGCAAGAAACGGGATGGCTAGCGTGGTCTATGCGCTCTGCGCGCTCACCAGCGCTCTGTGCGCCGTGCTCCTCTGGCGCGCCTACCGGGCCAGCCGGGCGCGGCTGCTCCTCTGGAGCAGCCTGTCGTTCATCGGCCTGGCCTGCAACAACCTGCTGTTGTTCATCGACCTGGTCGTCGTCCCGTCGGTGGACCTCTCGCTGTATCGCAGCCTGATGGCCGCCATCTCGGTCATGGTCCTGCTGCTGGGGCTGATCTGGGACTCCAATTGACCCCAAGGAAGAGAGGAGGAGGCGCGGATGATCGACTTTCTCAACGGCGTCGCCGCCGCGGGCTGCCTGGGGGTGGGGCTCTTCTTCCTCCGCCTCTGGCGCGAGACGCGCGACCGTTTCTTCGCCCTCTTCGGCCTCGCCTTCTGGATGCTGGCCCTCAACGGGATCGTGCTCCTCTGGGCCGCTCCGGCGGACGAGCACCGGCACTACTTCTACCTCATCCGCCTGCTCGCCTTCCTGCTGATCCTCGCCGCCATCGTGGACAAGAACCGCTCCGCCGACCCGCCGCGGCCCTGACGGGCAGGGGAACGCCACAGGCACCCTTCGCGGAATCTCGCTTTACGATAATTTATTAACTCACTGAAATTTTCTGGCTCATCCGTCATATATAGGTGTGGGAGGCGGCCCAAGCTCGGGCCGCCGCTCCCGCCATGGGAGGTCTATCTATGGCCAGTAAGAATCAAGGATTGGATGCAACCCCACAGCAGCCCCTCGACGAGCACCCCCGGCCCCGCCGCCCCCGTCCGGAGCCCCTGGCGGCCGCGGCCGCCGCGCCAGCACCGCCCCCTCATCAATGCACCCCGACCCAGATCAAGAAGACGGGGAGCAACGGCGATGAGGACCGCTTCAAGGGAGAGGACGGCAAGCCCAATTACATCGGCAACTTCAGCAAAGGGCTTCCCCACGACGATTTTGGAGAGGTCAAACGCGATGCCTACAAGTCGCTTCTCCACGCGGTTGAAAAGGAGAAGGACTTCGACAAGATCATCCTCGGGCTCGGGCGCAAGCTGACCAACCCCCAGGCGGGTCTGGCCACCGATCAGGAGGGGCCCAATCCGAAGGACCTCAAGATCCTTGCCGCGCCGAGCCTCGACTCCGCCGAGGAGGCGGCCGAGGCGGTCGAGCTCTACTGGATGGCCCTGCTGCGCGACGTGCCGTTCACGGGCTTCGGTTCCAATCCGGACGTCGCCGCCGCCGCCAAGGAGCTTTCGGGGCTGAAGGACTTCACCGGCCCCAAGATCAGCGGCCAGGTCACGCCACAGACGATCTTCCGGGGGTGCGAGGCGGGCGACCTCGCCGGGCCGCTCGTCTCGCAGTACCTGCTCCACGACATCGGCTATGGCGCGCTGACGATCAACCAGCGCGAGCAGACCGTTCAGCCGGACAAGGACTACCTGACGAAATTCGACGAATGGCTCCAGATCCAGAACGGCTTCAACACTCCGGTGAAGGACGCCTTCGACCCCACGCCGCGCTACATCCGCAACATGCGGGACATCGGCCAGTACGTCCACGTGGACGCTCTCTACGAGGCCTATCTCAACGCCTGCCTGATCCTGCTCGACAACGGCGCGCCGTTCGACGCCGGCAATCCCTATCTGCCGCCGCACCCGGACGCCAAGACGCAGATCGGCTTCGGCACCTTCGGCGGGCCGCACATCCTGAGCCTGGTCACCGAGGTGGCGACGCGGGCCCTCAAGGCGGTCTGGTGGCAGAAGTGGTTCGTGCACCGCCGGCTCCGCCCCGAGGCTTATGGAGGCCTGATCCAGGTCAAGCTGGAGGGGGTCGGCGGCCAGAAGCGGGACTACCCCATCCATCCGCAGATCCTCAATTCCGAGGCGCTGAAACGGACGCGTGCGAACCCCAGGTTCAACTCTTACCTGCTGCCCATGGCCTTCCCCGAGGGGAGCCCCACCCACCCGGCCTACGGCGCCGGGCACGCCACGGTCGCCGGAGCGTGCGTGACGATCCTCAAGGCCTGGTTCGACGAGGACGCGCCGCTCCCCTTCAAGCCGCAGGTGCCGAACGCGGATGGCACCGCCCTGGTGGACTACACCGGCCCGGACGCCGGCAGCCTCACCGTCGGCGGCGAGCTCAACAAGGTGGCCGCCAACATCGCCATCGCCCGCAACATGGCCGGCGTCCATTGGCGCAGCGACTACCAGCAGTCGATCACCCTGGGCGAGCGGGTCGCCCTCTTCATCCTCCACAAGCAGCGCCACGACTACCACGAGAAGGACTGGTCGTTCACCCTCCGCCGCTTCGACGGCACCAAGGTGACGATCAACGCCAAGGGGGTGTTCGACGACAATGGCCACCCGGTGGATCTGTAGGAGGGAGCGAGGGGATCGGCCTTCCCGGAGCGTTTCCGTTCCTGGGAAGCTATACTCCCACCCACACTCTCTGGAGGTCTGAACATGCGTAAGCTCATGATGCTGTCCCTGCTGGTCCTGGGTGCCTTTGTCGCCGGTCTCTCTCCGCGTCCGGCGGATGCGACCACCTGCGTGACCTACTGCGCCCCCCCGGATGCCTGCGGCCACGTCTGCTGCTACCAGCAGTGCTGCGGCAAGATCTGCGTGGATCTCGACTGCGCGCCGCCCTGCGTCGGCAACTGAGCCGGTGAAACCTCCGGCAAACCAAAAGCATCCAAAGCTCCGTAGATGACACAGCGCGGCCCCCTCTCCGGGGGGCCGCCATCCCCTTGGGAAGCACGCACGGCCGACGAGACGGGCGCGGGCTTTGTGCCGTTGCTGCCGTAGTCGCGCGTCAAACCGCTTCCGGCGAAATCAGCCGCTCGAGGTCTTGGACGAGCCTCGGCAGATCCTCTTCCACGACCTCCCAGATCCGCTTGGGAGAGAGATCCGCGTAGTCGTGGACGATTACGTCGCGATGGCCCACGATCGGGCTCCAGGGGATTTCAGGATGGGTTGCTTTGAACGATTCCGTGACCCGTCGCGCAGCTTCCCCGAGGATCTGGAACCCTCGCTCCACGGCCATCCGAAGCATTTTGTTGGAGCTGTACTCGTCCCGAGAAACTCCTCGGGTGAATTCCAGGATGTCCCGTGAAGCTTGCGGCATGTCCCAGAGATAAGCCGCATCCCGCTCCTCAGGCTGCATGGATCACCTGATGAGTGCGGAGGATCTCACGGCGGCGGAAGGGGTTTCGGATGGCGTCCTTCTCGACGAGGTCCACCTTACGGCCCAACATCTGTTCGAGCTCCCCGCGCATGGTGATGAGATCCCAGAGGCTCCACGGTGCTTCCCGATCGAAGGTCACCAGCACGTCCACATCGCTTTCCGGCGAGAAGTCCTCCCGCAGGACCGAGCCGAAAAGCGCGAGCTCCTGAACCCGCCACTTGCGACAGAACGTATTCAGGGCGTCGAGAGGTAGCTGGACGCGTGAGCTTGGAGGCTGGATGGTCATGGCTTCCACTCTCCTCGCTCCCGAGTCTATACCAACCCGGAATCGAGGGAGGGGACCCGGCACCGGCCCCTCCAGCCGCTCCCCCAACATCCGCTCGATCGCCACCAGGTCGAGTTGCGTACGGGCTAGATTGCTGCTGGTCGAGGAGACGGACGCGGGCTCGTGCCGGTTTGCCGTAGGCACGTTACGGTTGGGAGGAGGGCTCCGCAAAAGGATTCAGGATCCTCAGACCGTCGATCCCGAGGAAGTCGTCGACATTTCGGGTGACCAAACGTCAGGTCGTACACGATGGCGGTACCCGCCACCAGGGAGTCTCCCAACTTGATCTTCTTCGCTTGACGGAGCCGGACCGCTTCGTCGAGGACGGACTGCCCGAGAGGCAGGACGCGAGCTTCAGCGAAGAAATCCTCGAAATACCGGCGCTCCGTTTCAGAGATGCGGTGGTATCCGAGAACCTCGACGTAGCTGATGGCGGACACCGCCGGCGCCCTTTCGGCAATGAGTTGCCGAAGGAATCCGTTCTCAGGCTGCGCGGAGTAGATGATGATGTTGCTGTCGAGGAGCATCAGGGCTCACGACCAGGAAGAATCCTCTCCTCACGCGTACCCCGCTCCCAGTCGGCGGCATCCCCGAAGCTCCTGGGTCCTCCGGCGGCGGCGAGTCTCTCCAGGGCGGCGGCCATCGCGGCGCCTCGCGCTGGGGAATCCGAGGTGTCCAAAACCGTCACGGAGACCTCGACGGCGCGGTCCGGCGAGAGATCCTTCGGCTTCTCATCTCGCCATTCCAGGCGATTTCCACGCAGGACTGCTCGATAGGCGGCACGCATCGCGGCTCCCTTCGGTCTCATTCTACAGCCGCTCCCCCAGCATCCGCTCGATCGCCACCAGATCGAGCTGGGTGCGGGCGAGGTTGGCGCGGTGGCGGTCGAGGACGAGGAGGAGGAAGTGGCCTTCCCCGCCCACCGGACGGGCGAGCCAGTAGTGGTTGCCGGTGGTGGCGAGCACCTCCTGGAGCGGCTCGCCGGCCCCGAGATCGCGCAGGAAGCGGGCCGCGGCGGCCGCCATGGTGTCCCCAGGGTCCTCGCCGGCCACGGCGGCCACGGTGCCGTCGGGCTCGACGAGCAGGATCGCCTCCACCCCCTTCATCCCCTTCCCCCCACGCAGCCCCTCGGCGAGCAGGCGGCTCAGCTCCTCCGATTGCGGCCGGGAGGGCGCGTCCGTCAGCACCTCGTCGAGGTCCGTGTCCTCGGCGGGGCCCGCGGGCTCCTTCCCCCGCTCGCGCTCGTCCTTGAGGCGCATCCCCTCCATCAGAAGGAAGCTGAGGGCGACCTCGATCTCGGGATCGACCGGCGGGCAGACGTCCGCGATCTCGATGTCGGCGTGGTCCCAGGTGACGATCTCCAGGGCCGCCTCCCGCCCCTCCAGACCGCCGGTGGCCGCGCCCACCAGCCGGCCGGCGCGGAAGAAGAGCTTCCCCTCGTGGTCCCCTTCCGGGTCGCGGGAGCGGACGGACAGCGTGCAGGTCTTGCGCTCCATCTCCAGGAGCTGGAGGAAGGAGGCCAGGGAGATGTTCTCGACCCGCCCCTTGACGCGCTGGGTGAGCATCTCGGCGATCTTGCGCTTGAGGTCCGGCAGGTGGAACGGCTTGGCCAGGCACTCGAACGAGCCGGCGGTGGCCAGGCGGGCGGAGGTCTCGGCGCTCCCCAGGGCCGTCATCAGGATCACCGGCAGGGAGGGATGGTTGCGCCGCAGGAAGGCGAGCAGCTCGAAGCCGTCCATGTCCGGCATCCGCAGGTCGGACAACACGAGGTCGACCGGCTCGGCCTCCAGCACCGCGACCGCCTCGATGCCGTTGGCCGCGGTGACCACGCGCACCCCGCCCCGCCGGTCGCTCAACCCCTCGGACAGGGCGAAGAGCACCGAGGGCTCGTCATCCACCACCAGGACCGTCTTTGTGCCGGGCATCTTACGTCGCGCCTCCAGAGCGGATTAGTATACGGATGCGACCCGAAGCTCAGACGCCCGATCTTACGCGCCCGCTCAGCGGCCGCCCGGAGGGATCCGCATGAAACACCCGTTTTCCGTGCTCCTCCTCACCCTGCTGCTCACCCCCGCGGTCCTGCCCGCCCAGGGCCGGCCGGCCGCTCCCCCGCCGTCTCCGGAGCGGACGGGCTGGCACACCGTCCGTCCCGGCGAGACGCTGGAGGGGATCGCCGCCCAGTACCTGGGCGCCGCCGAGCGGTGGACGGAGATCCACCGCCTGAACCCCGACCTCAAGGACCCGCACTGGATCTCCCCCGGACGGCGCATCCGCATCCCGTCCGTGGAGTCGAGCCTGCCGGCGGCGCGCCTCAACCGGCTCTCGCGGCAGGTGGAGGACCAGCCCTCGCCCATCCCCTGGCAGAGCGCCCAGGAGGGGGACATGCTGGTGGAGCGCGACGGCGTGCGCACGCACCAGAAGTCCTCGGCGGAGATGCAGTTCCTGGACGGCGCCCGGCTCACGCTGACCGAGGACTCGCTGGTCTTCCTCCATCGCGCGGGCGCCACCCTGCGCGGCACGCCGAAGAAGTCGATCGAGATCGTCCAGGGGCAGGCGGACCTGGATGCCCGGGCGGTGTCGGCGGCGCTCCCCTCTCCCGAGGTGGAGATCGTGCTCGGGAGCACCAAGGCGACCTCGAAGCCCGACGGCGCCGGCGCCGCCCGCACCCGCGCCCGCAAGGCCGAGGAGGGGGGAGCCAAGGTGATGGCCTACGGCGGCCAGAGCGAGGTCGAGGCCGGCGGCGCCAAGGTCCAGGTGCCCCACGGCATGGGCACGTCGGTGGCGGCGCAGGGCCCGCCCTCGCCCCCGGAGCCGCTGCTGCCGGCGCCCGTCCTCACCGCTCCCGAGCCGGGCGGCCAGCGCGCCTGCGTCGATCCCCCGCTCTCCTGGCAGCCGATCCCGGGGGCCGCCTCCTACATCGTGGAGATCTGCCGCGATCCCGCCTGCGGCGCCCTGATCGACCGCCATCTGGGGGAGACGGCGGCGCAGTGGCGCCCCGCCGCGCTCCCCATGGGCGAGCTCTATTGGCGGGTGACCGCCCGCAGCCGCTCCGGGCTGGACGGTTATCCGAGCGAGGCGATCCGCCTGGCCATCACCTCGGACCGTCCCGGCGCGAAGGAGACCCCCACCGCGGGTGCTATCCAGGCCGGCGAGCCCCGGGAGCGGGTGGGCGACCGGCTGTTCGTGGCTCCCACGACAAAAGTCGAGGTCGTGGCGGAGGACGCCGGCGCCAAGCCTGAGTCCTGGCGGCCGGTGATCGGCGGCAAGACGGAGAGCGCCTGGCCCGCCTCCTGGAGCCCGGGAGAGCACACGGTGGCGGCGGTGGCCGAGGACGGCTGCGGCGGCCGGGCCACGATCGCTCCCCTCACCTTCGTGGTGGACGCCGAGCCTCCCACCATCCGCTGGGAGGTGGGAGACCACGCGACGCTGGCCGACCGGCTGGCCCCGGACACCGAGCAGGATCGCCAGCGTCTGCGCGGCCGGCGGAGCGGCGGCCACGCTCCGCCCGAAGTCTGGAGATCGCGGGCCGGCGTCTGGCAGATCCCGGTCCCCTGGGCCGTGGAGCCGGGCAAGGAGAAGACGCTGCAGCCGGTCGAGATCGACAGCGAGCACCCGCAGGCCTTCTTCGCCGCCACCGACACGGCCTTGACGGTGGACGGCAAGCCGGGGACGCTCGGCGAGAACCGCATCCTCTGGGTGGCCGCCGAGGACGCCGGCGCCGGCGTCGACCGCCTGATCGTCCGCACCCGCGCCGAAGGCGACCACGTGGTGATGGAGGTGGAGGCGCGGGATCTGGTGGGGAACGTCAGCAAGAAGGAGATCGTGCTGCGGAAGCGGTAAAAGAACCCTGGGCTGGACCTGCTCTCCGGTTTTCTTACCGCGCCTCCCCCACCAACAACCACGCCGCCCAGATCTGGGCGGCGTCGCCCCGCTCGCGCGAGCGGCGGCGCGCTTCGGTGAGCGCCTGGTCCTTCCGCAGCCCTCTGCCGCCGGGGCCGCCCTGGTTCTCCTCCTGCCAGCCCCCGGACCCATCAGGCGACTTTAGTCGAGCTCCAAGCTTCCAAAGCCTCCGGTCCGCTCCGCGCAGCAAAAGCGGCGGCCCGAAGCTCGGCCAACGTGCCGGGGAGCGCACCAGGCGGCGCGGCGACGCTCCGCTTGCTGGCCTGGTGGCGCCTCGACCGCCGGGCTCGCGCCTTCGGCTTTTGACATGTCAATTGCCCCCCGAGTGACCCGTCAATTATCACGTTTTTCCATCTTTAGCGCTCCCCGATAGATCGACCTTCCCCGGGAGCCGGCTTGGCACGCCGGCTGCAATGATCAGTTTTTCGAATCCGGATTCGATCGAGAAACTGAAACGTGAGCTAAAAACCTTTTTACCAGAGGGGAAGAAAGTCATGTTTACCACTAGAAAGATCGATTCCGGGGCGTTTTGGCTGCTCGCCGCTTTCATTCTTCCGCTGTGCCTGGCCATCCCGGCCCCGTGCGCCGCGGCCTCTTCCGCGGATCTCGCCGCGCGGGCCGACCACCGGCTCTTGCCTGCGCAGGGTCTCGCCGCTGACGACCCGGAAATCATCATCCCGAAACCCCCGCCGCCCCCGCCTTCCGCGCGGGTTTGAGGTAGCAGAGACGATGAACGCGATCCGGGGGGAGAGCCTACTGCTCCCCCCGAATCTTTTCCGCCCGGCGGGCGATCCGTTCGAGACCCAGCCGGCGCGCCTCGCGAGCGATCTCCTCCAGCCTCGCGCCTCTCTCCGGCGGCCTCATCAGCTCACCGGCGGCGAGCCGGGCCTCGAAGGCATAGATCACGTTTCCCTTCTGTAGACAGTCGCGCTCGATCCTGGCCAGATCGTCCAGCGCCTCGTCGCGCTGCCGCCCGCCTCCGAGAAGACCCTTCAAGCGTGCCGCCGTGATGCCGGTTTCGAGAGTGACCGAATAATTCACGCTCTGTTGGGCGCGCTCACGGATCGCCTCGAATCTTTCGTCCGCCACGGCAAAGTTTTTCTGTGCGAGGAGGATCTTCACGAGCTGGAGCTGAGCCTGGAGGCTGAGATCGCGCCGCTCGCTGCTGGCCAGAAGCTCTTCCGCACGGCGAGCGAGCGCCAGCGCCTCGCCGGCCGCCCCCTCGGCCTGCCGGAGATCCGATAGGTCCATGGCGATCTGTGCCGCGAAGGTGGGATTCCGTGGCTCTTCCTCGGCCAGCAGCGGCTTCAGAAGCTCGACCGCTTGCGCGTGCCTCCCTTCCATCGCCTCGATCCGAGCCAGCTCACGGACGCTGTCTCCGGACGACGAGACCTCATACGCCTGCCGCGCACCCCGGAGATCACCGCGCAAAAAGCGGATCTTTCCCAGATTCCGCAAAACCTCCGCCGCGTGGGCTGCCTGCCCCTGGCGGCTGAGCTCGACGTAGGCCTGATCGAGGATTTTCTGGGCCCCCTGGAGCTCTCCCAGAAACACGAGCTGGGTGCCCATGATGGCCTGTCCGACCGCCAGCTCCTGGCGCGCTCCAATACGTGTGAAGAGCGCTTCCGCCTCCCGGGACAGCCGTTCCGCTTTGGCGTGCTCGCCCCGCGCCTGTCGCAGGACGGCTTCGTCCTGGATCACCCGTCCGACGTCGACCAGGCTGCCGGCCGCGCGGTAGGTCTCCTGGGCCTCGGCAAGCAGGTCATAGCGCGGCGTCCGGTCGCCTAAAAACTGCGCCATCACCAGACTCTCCTTGCAATTGGCGGCCTTGCGCTCCTGACGGGCGGCCGCCATTTGGGCGCAGGCTTCCTGCAAGGGCGCGATCGCGCCGCGATAATCTCCGGAGTAGAACAGGCTCACACCTTCGAGCCGGCGAGCGGCAGCCCGATCGACGAAGGCATGAAGGGAGTCGGCCCGCGTAGCGGCCTCGTGCGCTTTGCTCCGTGCCTCGGCATACCGGTCTTTTTGAAAGAGGATTTCAGCCTCTGTCAGGTCGGCGGCGAGCCGATCGCCCGCGCGCAACGTTTTCGGGTCGGCGCTCCGGAGATCCTGCAGGACGTTGAGCGCGTCGTTCATGCGATCCGTCTCCCGGTCGTAGAGGTCCAGCGCCGCGATCTTCAGCCGGAAGCGGGCCTGGTCTCCGGGATTCTCCCGGATGAGCGCTTCATAGAGGCTTCGGGCTTCGGTGCTCCGGCCGCTGAGCTCCTGACAGAGCGCGGCGACCTCCGCGCGGTCCTGCGCGGGCAGAGGCCGGGTAAGCTCCTGGGCCCGGCAGGCAGCGCGCGCCGCATCCGCCTGATGTCCGGTCGCGCTCAGCTCCAGTGCCAGGGCCCTTCCCGGCAAGGGGGACCGCGGCGCCAGCGGCACCGTCTCCGCGAGGAGCTGCGCCGCCTTCTCGTGATTCGCGCTATAGGCGTGCCCGAGCCCCGCGAAGTAGCCCGGCCAGGCCTGCGGAGGGAGGTCCGCGTAGATCGCATCCACGGCCTTCCGGCCGTCGGCCCCGGGGAGCGGCAGGCGCAGCTCCCGGCGGACCACGCCGGCGATCTCGCTGGAAAGCTGGACGAGCCCGGGTACGGAGCCTGGCAGGACTTCCGAGAGAGAGTGCCGCCCCGCCCTGTCGATGACGGAGAACCGGACGATCAGTTTTTCATCCTCTCGCGTTGCGTACGAGCCGGCGATCAAATAGTCGACGCCGAGCCTCCGTTGATAGTCGGCGAGCTTTTCCAGCCCGGAGAGACGCAGATCCAACTCGGCGAGGGGAACGTCCCGGTGCGCGGCGCGGCTCATCCGCCCGTCGATCGCCAGCAGATCGGTGATCATTTCGGGGAAGGCCGTGCCCATCCAGGAGCTCTCCCCCGTCGCCGAGAGATCCTTGAACCGGAGGACGGCGAACGTCGCGCCCGCGCCGGCCGGCGACAAACGGTCGACCGTCTCCGTGGGGACGGAGAGATCGCGGGCTCCGCTCCGCAGGAGCCACGTCGCGAGACCGAGGGCCACCAGCAGCAGGAGCGCGATCCCGAGGACGAGAGGAAAGAGGCGCGGGCGGGCCGGGCGCGGCTTCGGAGGGCCCGGGAGGTCGACCAGGGTGAGGCTCTCGGTCTCGGTCGCCACGGTGCCCCCGGCCGGTGCTCCGGAGCTGCTCGTGGTGGCGAGGCGCGCGGCGATCTCCTCCAGCTCCCGCCGCACCTCGGCGGCCGAGCCGGGGCGCATCGCCGCGGTCTTCTCCAGGAGCCGGTCGATCAGCTCCGAGAGCTGCCGGGGGATCGCCGGATTGAGCCTGTGCGCCGGCGCCTGCCGGTACAGGATCACGCGGCTCAGGGTGCTCACCGAGCTCTCCGCCTCGAACGGCGAGATGCCGGTCAAGGCTTCATACAGCAGCACACCCAGCGAGAAGAGGTCGGTGCTGGGGTCCACCGGCTCGCCGCGGGCCTGCTCCGGCGACATCGCGCGGCACGTGCCGAGGATCGAGCTCTCGGCCGTCAGCGAGCCCTCCTCCTCGCTGTCCAGCAGGCGCTTGGCGATGCCGAAGTCCAGGATCTTCGCTCCGCCGGAGGTGGAGATCAGGACGTTCTCGGTCTTCAGATCGCGGTGGATGATCCCCTGGCGATGCGCCGTGTCCAGCCCCGCGGCCAGCTCGCGCGCCAGCTCCAGGGCCGCGCGCACTTCCATCGGTCCCCGGCGGACCTGGTCGCGGAGGGTCGTCCCCTCCACGTACTCCATGACGATGTACTCGCTCCCCTCCTCCTCCAGGATGTCGTAGACCTGTACGATGGCGGAGTGGCTCAGCCGCGCGGCCAGCCGGGCCTCGCGGCGGAAGCGCTCGCGGCTCACGGGCGTGACTCCCGACCCGGGCCGGATGCGCTTGATCGCCACCCTCCGGTCGAGGCGAGAGTCATAGGCGAGGAACACCTCGCCCATCCCTCCCACCCCGATCCGCTTCAGGATCTGGTAGGGCCCGATCTGTCCGAGAGAGCTCTCTTGCTCCACGTCCAAGCTTGCCTCAGGAAACCAGGCCGAGCTCGCGGATGCGGCGGTGGAGAGCATCGCGCGAGACCTTCAGGCGTTCAACCATGAGATCGAGATCGCCTCCGCACTCGTGATGGCAGAGCACGATCTCCTCGACCTTGAGGTCGCCCGCCTTGCGGATCGCCGGACAGCGCTCGATCAGCACGTAGAGCGAAGGCCGCGAGATCCCCAGCTCCTCGGCCGCGCGTTTGAGGCGCCAGCGATGGGCGCGCAGCACGGCCAGCAGCTCGTCCTGGGAGACGTCCGCCGGCTTTCTCCGCCGGGCGGCGACCGGTCTGCTGGACGGCGCCGGAGCGGAAACGGCCGGCGCCGCGGCCGGCGGCTCGGCCCCCGCCTCGACCGGACGGCCGCCGCCGCCGAGGAGGCTCTCGAGCCCCGGGCTGGACTGGAGCTGCGGCAGGCCGCGGCTGCCGATCACCAACTGCCGGACCGCGTTGCGGAGCTGCCGCACATTGCCCGGCCAGTCGTACCGGGCCAGCCGCGCCACCAGAACCGGCTTCATCCAGAGCAGGCGGGACGAGTCCCGGTCGAGGATTTCGAGCTCGCCGGTGGCGGCCAGCTCCTGGCGCAGGAAGTGGACCAGCAGGCGCCCGATGTCGTCGCGCCGCTCCCGCAGAGGCGGCAGCCGGATCGAGTACCCCGCGAGCCGGTGCAGGAGGGGCTCGCGGAACGTCCCCGCCTGGACCCGTTGCTCGAGGTCCGCGTCGGTGGCCGCGAGGACCCGCGCGTCGACCCGCAGGGCGGACTGCGCACCCACCGGCTGGATCTCGCCGACCTCCAGCACGCGGAGGAGCGAGGCCTGCACCTCCTGGGGCGTCTCGCCGATCTCATCGAGAAAGAGAGTGCCCCCCTGGGCCTTCCGGAAGTACCCGTCCTGGGCTTGCACCGCGCCCGTAAAGGCCCCGCGGGCCGCGCCGAACAGCTCCGAGGCGGCCAGCGACGGGGGAATGGCGCCCAGGTTGACGCTGACGAACGGACCGCGAGACCTGCGGCTGGCGGCATGGATCGCCTGCGCGACCAGCTCCTTGCCCGTCCCCGTCGCGCCCCGGATCAGGACCGGGACCGCGAGATCGGCGACGCGATGGATCTCCGCGCGGACCTGGGCGATCGCCGAGCTCTCCCCGACCAGGCCGTGGGGCTCGCAGACCGGGAGCCTGGGCGCAACGAAGAGATGGAGCAACAGGACCACGCGGCCTGCCATCTCCAGCACGGCCCCTTCCCGGATCTCGGCCAGGGAGAGCACGCGGCTGCCGTCGACCGGCACCCCGTTCAGGGCGATCCGCGTGTGGCCTTCGTCCAGCCGAATCTCGATGCCGCCAGGGACGGGAAGGAAACGGATCGGCCGCCGGCTGAGATAGGGGTCGTTGAGCGGTGCCTGGGAGCCCGGCTGCTCGAAGTCCGGCTCCAGCCGGCTGAGGCGCGCCTCCCGCCCGCGAACGATCTGGCCCAGATACGCCCGCGCCCCGACGCGCAGGGTCTGGGGGTGAAACAGGACGGTCAGCGTGGGGATCGGCTCGAAGGCGAGGTCGCCCTTGCTTCCCACCGCGTCCGTACCTGTGCGGGACAGGTCCAGCGTCGAGCCGTCGAATTGCTGCGAGCTCATGAAGGTACCGTTGAGAGAATGTAGTCTACCATGAGCCTCTGAGCCGTCCCTTACCGCGCATCTCCCACCAGCAGCCACGCCGCCCAGACCTGGGCGGGGTCGCCCCGCTCGCGCGAGCGGCGGCGGGCTTCGGTGAGCGCCTGGTCCTTCCGCGGCCCTTTGCCGCCGGGGCCGCCCTGACGGTAGGCGCGGTAGAAGTCGAGGAGGAAGCGGCTGGTCTCCAGGTCTTCCGGCACCTTCCAGCGCGTCGCCAGCACCGACGCGGCTCCGGCGATCAGAAACGCCCGGGTCAGATCGACCCTCTCGTCGTTCGACCGCGTCTCTCCCCGGGCCGTGTCGCAGGCCGCCAGAGTCACGAGCTCCGCGGTCAGCGGTATGGCCGCGATCTCCGCCTCGCTCAGCCGGCTGTCGTGCACGTCCTGGGTCGGCAGGATTTCGAGATAGGTCTTCCGCTGATCTCCTGGTGCCCAGGTGCCGGTCGTGGAGATCAGGAGCTGCCGGACGCCGGGAACGAGGTGCTCGTAGTTTTCGAAACGCGCCTCGGTCGGCTTGAACGCCGCCTTGTTGTTGCCGAAGAGCTGGGCGACCTCACCGGCTTCCGCTTCCGTCAGCTCCAGCCCGCGGCCGGAGGAGAAGGCGAGAAAGGAGTCTTCCGGCTGCGGCTCCTTGTGCCGCTCGCGGGCGCGGGCGAGAGTCGACACCGAGGGCGCGAAGCTCACCGCCCAGCGCTCGAAGAGAGGCGCTCCGGCGGGATCGAGAAGGGTTTCGAACGGCAGCTCGTGCAACGGGCCGTGCGGAACGATCACGAGCGGCCCGCCCGCCGGCAGGCGCGCCGCGAAGGGCGCGAGCAGCAGGTCCCACAGCTCGCGGCTCTGTTGCGCCGCGCCGTCCGCATAGATGGGGTTCGCCTCGTCGTGAATGTACCTCTGGACGGTCTCGGTCAAGCGGCTTCGCGAGAGATCGATCCGCGCGGCGAAGACGTCCGTCCCGTCCGCGGGCACGAGAAAACCGATCAGCTCCTTCTCCGCCGCATAGTAGAGAAGGATGGGCCCGGTCTCGCGCGCGACGGCCCGGATCCCCGCGGCGTCCAGAGGTTGGGCGGTGAGCAAGCCATCCTGCTCGGCGGCGAGCGTCTGGTATTGGTTCCAGTCAAACTCGGCATCGATCCGATTCCGCTGCGTTCGAAGCTCTGCCAGGCGGCCCGCATCGGCAGCCTGCCGGCTCTCGGTCTCGACCTGGGCGAGCTCGCTGATGAGGCGCTGGCGCTCCGCGCGCAGATCGGTGGCCGTCCCCGGCTTGCCATGCTTGAATCCTGCCGCCAGGAGGTCCAGGAGCACGTGAGAGCGTGCTTCCTCGGCAGCGGCCAGGGCTTGCTCGGTCCGCCCCAGAGACCACAGGACGGGAACCAGGATGTCATAGGCAGCCGAGATCGACTCATCCTCCTCCGCCCGCTCCATTTCGGCGATCCTCTTGGAACGCCAGGCCGTATGGAGGCGAACAGCCTCCCGGGCAGCCGAGACCGCAAGCTCCAGGTTCCCGAAAGATTGCTCCGCCTCCGCTACGACGAGCCAGGCAGACCGTTCATCGTCCACGGAGCCCGCCTTGCGGTAGGCGGCGACCGCTCGAGAGGCGAGGCTCTTTGCCTCACGCTCGTTTCCCTGGCGGCTCTGGAGCCTCGCCTCTCCCAAGAGAGCATTTCCCAGACCCAGAGCAAGGTCGATCTGTTCGAACAGCTTCCGTGCGCTTCTGTAAGCGTCGAGAGCCTTCTCGTTCTCGCCCATCTGAGCCAGGGCGTCCGCCTCATCACGGAACGTGTTCCCCTGTCCCCGCCGGTCCCCGAGCTGCTCGAAAAGCTCGTGGGCACGTTTGTAGGCGTCGAGAGCCTTCTTGCTCTCGCCCAACTGAAACAGGGCTTCCCCCTCACCAACCCACGTATCTCCCTCTTCCGGTCGACTCCCGACCTGCTCGAAGAGCTTGCGGGCGAGTTGGTAGGCGTCGAGAGCCTTGTCAGGCTCGTCCAGCAAAGTGTCGACATAGGCCTCATCGACCAACATGCTCCCCTGGCCCCAGCGGTATCCGATGTGGTCGAAGATCTCGCGGGCATGATTGTAGGCGGCGAGCGACTTGTCGTAGTCGTGCAGGAAATAGAAGCCGTTCGCCTCACCAGAGAGGGCGAGTCCCTCTCCCAGCCGGTGCCCGGCGGCCTCATAGAGCTGGTGTGCCTTTTGGTAGGTGTCGAGAGCCTTCTCGTTGTCGCCCAACTGAGACAGGACATCCCCTTCGCCATTGAACGTGTCTCCCTGTCCCCGGCGGTACCTGGCGTCCTCAAAGAGCTTGCGGGCGCGTTGGTAGGCGTCGAGGGCCTTCTCGTTGTCGCCCAACCGAAACAGGACGCCCGCCTCACCCACGAACGTGTTTCCCTGTCCCCGCCGGTCCCCGGCCTCCTCGAAAAGCTGGCGGGCACGCATGAAGGCGTCGAGCGCTTTCTGTTTGTCGCCCATGACGAGCAGGACGCTCGCCTCACCATTGAACGTGTTTCCCTGTCCCCGCCGGTCCCCGACCTGCTCGAAGAGCTCGCGCGCGCGTTTGTAGTCATCGATGGCTTTCTCGCTGTCACCTAATACAGACAGGACGTCCGCCTCGCCCTGGAACGTGTTTCCCCGGCCCTGCCGGTCCCCAACTTGCTCGAAGAGCTTGCGTGTGCTTCCATAGACGTCGAGAGCCTTTTGGCTCTCGCCCGCCGCGAAGAGCCGGGCCGCGTATTGGGAGAGGACAGAAGCTCTTCCCCGTGTGGCATAGACCGCAGAGGGAAGGCTTGCCCAGCGAGAGGCGATTTCGAGCAAGCTCCTCGACTCTGCTTGAAGAGCCAACCGCTCCAGCCCCGAGCCAGCAGCCACGAGAAGTGCGTCTTTCCGGCCGAGGGCCTCCGCCCATTCCAGCCAGGCTTCCACATAGAGCGTCGGCTCCTCGAGGCTCGTCGTTCGAAGGTCATCGGTGAATTTCTCCGGAAGCCAGACGTCGACCTCGGAGAGCGGCCGGGCCTGAAGCTCCCGATTGATGAGGGCGGCTCGTTCGGCCGGGGCGCTCTGAGCGAGAAACGTAATCCATTCCGAGACAAGGGCTTTTTCCTCCTCGGAAGCCGTGGCGAGGACCTCTTCGGAAGACCGGCCTGAGACCGGGACTACTGGTGGGGGGATTTTGTCCCAACGGTCGGGCAGGGCTTTCAACCGGGCTTCCAGACGGGCGGTGATGTCGTCAAAGCAACTGTTCGTTTGAGCCGTTCCCGGGACCGCCAGCAGCGCGAAACCGATCAGGACCAGCCATCTGCGAAGGGTCACCGCGCATCCCCCACCAGCAGCCACGCCGCCCAGACCTGGGCGGGGTCGCCCCGCTCGCGCGAGCGGCGGCGCGCTTCGGTGAGCGCCTGGTCCTTCCGCAGCCCCTTGCCGCCGGGGCCGCCCTGCCGGTAGGCACGGTAGAAGTCGAGGAGGAAGCGGGTGGTCGCCGGCTCATCCGGCACCTTCCAGCGCGTCGACAGCACCGACGCGGCCCCGGCGGTCAGAAAGGCCCGTGTCAGATCGAGCCTTTCGTCGTTCGACCGCGTCTCTCCCCGGGCCGTGTCGCAGGCCTCCAGGGCCACCAGCTCCGCGCTCAGAGGGATCGCCGCGATCTCCGCCACGCTCAGCCGGCTGTCGTGTACGTCCCGGGTGGGAAGGATTTCCAGATAGGTCTTCCGCTGATCTCCGGGAACCCAGGTGCCGTTCGTGGAGATCAGGAGCTGCCGGGCTCCGGAAACCAAGTGCTCGTAATTTTCGAAGCTCGCCTCGGTGGGCTTGAACGCCGCCTTGTCGTTGCCGAAGAGTTGCGTCACCTCACCGGCTTCCGCTTCCGGCAGCTCCAGCCCGCGGCCAGAGGAGAAGACGAGAAATCCATCCTTCGGCTGCGGCTCCTTGTGCCGCTCGCGGGCGCGGGCGAGAGTCGACACCGAGGGCGCGAAGCTCACGACCCAACGCTCGAAGAGAGGAGCTCCGGCGGGATCGAGAAGGGTTTCGAACGGCAGCTCGTGCAACGGGCCGTGCGGAACGATCACGAGCGGCCCCCCCGCCGGGAGGCGCGCCGCGAAGGGCGCGATCAGCAGGCCCCAGAGCTCGCGGCTCTGTTGCGCCGCGCGGTCCGCATAGAAGGGGTTCGCCTCGTCGTGGATGTACCGCTGGACGGCCTCAGCCAAGCGGTCTCGCGAGAGATCGATCCGCGCGGCGAAGGCGTCCGTCCCGTCGGCAGGCACGAGGAAGCCGATCAGCTCCTTCTCCGCCGCATAGTAGAGAAGGATGGGCCCGGTCTCGCGTGCGACGGCCCGGATCCCCGCGGCGTCCAGAGGTTGGGCGGTGAGCAGGGTATCCTGCTCGGCGGCGAGCGTCTGGTACTGGTTCCAGTCGAGCTCGTGGTCGATCTGATTCCGGTGTATTTGGAGCTCTGCCAGGCGGCCTGCATCGGCAGCCTGTCGGATCTCGGTCTCGACCTTGGCCAGCTCGCTGACGAGGCGCTGGCGCTCCGCGCGCAGATCGGTCGCCGCTCCCTGTTTGCCATGCTTGAAACCTGCCGCCAGGAGGTCCAGGAGCACATGGGACCGTGCTTCCTCGGCAGCAGCCAAGGCTTGCTCGGTCCGCGCCTGAGACAAAAGGACGGGCACCAGGATGTTATAGGCGACCGAGATCGACTCATCCTCTTGCGCCCGCTGCGTTTCGGAGATCCTTTTGGCACGCCAGACCGCATGGAGGCGAACAGCCTCCCGGGCAGCCGAGACCGCGGACTCCAAGTTCCCTGACGAGTGCTCCACCTCCGCCGTGACGAGCCAAGCGTCCCGCTCCTCGAACACAGAGCCTTGCTCGCGGTAGGCGGCGACTGCTTGAGAGGCCAGGTTCTTTGCCTCGCGCTCGTTTCCTTGGCGACTCTGGAGTCTCGCCTCTCCCAAGAAAGTATTGCCAAAATCTTGAGGTTCCCCGACCCCCTCAAAGAGCTTGCGGGCGCTTCTATAGCCGTCGAGAGCCTTCTCGGTGTCACCCAACCGAGTCAGGATGTCCGCCTCACCAACAAACGTGTTTCCCTGCCCTTGTTGGTGCCCGGCCTGCTCGTAGAGCTTTCGGGCGCTCCTATAGGCGTCGAGAGCCTTCTCAAAGTTGCCCAACAGATGCAGGACGAACGCCTCACCGAGGAATGTATTTCCCTGTCCCAGCAGGTCCTCGGCTTGCTCAAGGAGCTTGCGGGCACTTCTGTAGGCGTCGAGAGCTTTCTCGGAGTCGCCCAACTGAAACAGGATACCCGCCTCGCCCGATAAGGCGTTTCCCTGTCCCAGTAAGTGCCCTGTCTGCTCGTAGAAATTGCG
>DASXJP010000058.1:0-13466 GCA_036497345.1 Thermoanaerobaculia bacterium | reverse complement strand
GTCCGCCTCGACCTCCCCGGCCTTCCACACGCGGAGGAGACCCCCTGGGAAGCGGTGCGCGCCCATGCCCGCGCGGCCCGAGCCAATTGGGAGGCCTATGCCCGCGAGCCCGGCCCCGAGCGCTTCCGCGCCGTGCGCGGCGAGGACCCGGCCCATCTGGTGAAAGCCGCCCTGGGCGAGGCCGCCGAGGCGCTCGGCGACGAGGCCCCTCCGGGGGTGCGGCTGCGCATCGCATCGGCGCTCCCCGTGGGCTCCGGCTTCGGCAGCTCGGCGGCCACGGCGGCGGGGGTCGTGGCGGCGTACCTGTCTTTCCGCAGGGCCTTCCGGGGGGAGGATCTCGATCTCGATTGGATCGAGCGCGTCGCCCTGGAGGCGGAGCGGCGCCAGCACGGGCTCCCCTCGGGGATCGACGGCGCCACCGTCGTCCACGGCGGTCTGCTGTGGGCCCGCAAGCTCGACGGCGGCGGGCTCACTGCCGAGCCGGTCCCCCTCCGCTCCCCCCTGCTCTCCCACCTCCGCGTCTACGACACGGGTACCCCCGCCGAGCCCACCGGCGCCGTGGTGGCCGCCGTGCGCCAGGGCCGCGACCGCGATCCGGAGCGCCACGAGCGCCTCCTCGACCGCATCGAGGCCGCGGCCCGGGCCTTCCGGGCCGAGCTCGAGCGCGCGGAGGAGGACCCGGCGCGGGTGCGCGAGCTGATCGCCGGGTGCGAGTCTTGCTTGGAAGAGTTGGGCGTCGTCCCCCCCGAGATCCGCGCATTGGTGCGCCGGATCGAGGCGGAGGGGGGAGCCGCCAAGATCTCGGGCGCCGGATCGCTCGCCGGCCCTGGCGCCGGATCGCTCCTGGTTTATGATCCTGACCCTGAGAGGATCGCCGGCTGGTCTTTTTTACGGCCGTTCCCCTATCACCCCGTGCATCTCGGAGCCCCGGGGCTCCGCCTGGAGACCGACGCATGAGCAAAGCCACCGTTACCGCGCCGGCCAACATCGCCTTCATCAAGTATTGGGGGGCCCGTGACCTCGACCGGGCGATTCCGATGAACACCTCGCTCTCGATGACCCTGGAGCACTGCGTGACCCAGTGCACCGTCGAGACCCTGGACCACGGCGGCGAGGACGAGGTCTGGCTCGCCGAGCCGGACGGCGGCTTCGGTGCTCCCGACCCCGACTTCGCTCGCCGGCTCCGCGCGCAGCTCGACCGCGTCCGCCAGTGGGCCGGGCGCAAGGAGCCGGTGCGGGTGGCGACGCGGAACTCCTTTCCCACCGCGGGCGGCCTCGCCTCCTCGGCCTCCGGCTTCGCGGCGCTGACCCTGGCCACCGTCGCCGCCTTCGGCAAGAAACCGTCGCAGCGGGAGCTCTCTCTCCTGGCCCGCCGCAGCGGCTCCGGCTCGGCCTGCCGCTCGGTCTTCGGCGGCTTCGTCGAATGGACCGCCAACGCGGGCAACGGCAGCGACGAGGAGAGCTACGCCCGCCAGATCGCCGACGCCGACCACTGGGACCTGCGCAACGTCATCGCCGTGGTCGAGATCGGCCCCAAGACCGTCTCCTCGCTCGAGGGGCACCGCCTCGCCACCACCAGCCCCTATTACAGCAAGCGGCTGGAGCTGATCCCCGGCCGGGTCGAGAAGGTGCGCAAGGCGATCCGCGAGCGCGATCTCGACGCCCTGGGGCCGGCGATCGAGGAGGAGGCGATCGACCTTCACCTGATCACCATGTCCTCGTACCCGCCGATCTTCTACTGGAGCCCGGGGTCGCTGGCCGTGCTGCGCGCCGTGCGCGAGCTGCGCCAGGAGGGGCTCGCCGCCTGGGCCACCATGGACGCCGGCGCCAACGTGCACGTGATCTGCGACGCCGACTCCGAGGACGAGGTGGCCGAGCGCCTGGAGGACCTCCCCGCCGTGGGCTTCGTGATCCGCGACGGCGTGGGGCCCGGGCCGGAGCAGGAAGAGGAGCATCTGTTTTAGAAGAGCGGGGACGAGCACGGACTGCCACGGACGAACAGGGACGAGCACCTGCGGCAGCTGTCCCTCGTCCTTGTCCGTCCGTGTTCGGTCCGTGCTCGTCCGTGTTCTTTCCTTGAGCCATGCCCGACCTCATCCTCCTCAAGCTCGGCGGCAGCCTGATCACGGAGAAGGCGCGGCCGGAGACGCCGCGCCGTGAGGTGATCGCCCGCCTGGCCGGGGAGATCGCCCGCGCCTCCCGCGAGACCCATTGCCGCCTGATCGTCGGCCATGGCAGCGGTTCTTTCGGCCACGTCGCCGCCCGGGAGTCCGGGATCGCCACCGGGCTCCGCTCCGCGGACCAGCTCCCGGGCGTCTCGCGTACCCAGGAACGGGCGGCGGCGCTCCACCGCATCCTGATCGAGGCTCTGGTCGAAGCGGGCGCTCTCCCCTACTCCATCGCCCCTTCGAGCTGCCTGATCTCCGACGCCGGCCGTCCCGCCGAGCTCGCCGCGGGTCCCCTCCTCCTCGCTCTCGACCGCGGCCTCCTCCCCGTGCTCTACGGCGACGTGGTGATGGACCGCGTCTGGGGGGTCTCGATCTGCTCCACCGAGAGGCTCTTCGAGATCCTGGCCCGCACCCTGCTCGCAGACGGACGGATGATCCGCCGGGCCCTCTGGCTCGGCGAGACCGACGGCCTCTACGATTCCGAGGGGCACACCCTCCCCCGCCTCTCCTCCACCGACCTCGCCGTCCTGGAGAACACCGCCGGAGCGATCGGCGCCCCCTCAGGCACGGACGTCACCGGCGGCATGCGCCACCGCGTCGAGACCGCCCTCGCCCTGGCGCGGCTCGGCATCCCCTCCCTGCTCGCCAACGGGCTCACTCCCGGGCTGCTGGAGCGGGCGGTGCGAGGGGAGAGCGTGCCGGGGACCGAGGTGGTGTAGAGAAAGCTCTGCTATCCTCTCCCCCGTGCCGCTGAGGACCGAACAGCGCGAGGAGCGGATGGCCGATCTGGAGCAGCTTCTCATCTCGACGAGCCGCACGTTCGCGCTCGCCATCCCCCTGCTTCCCGAGCCCACGCGCCAGGAGGTGACCCTCTCCTATCTCCTGTTCCGCGTCGCCGATACCTTCGAGGACGCCGCGAGCTGGCCGCGCTCCCGGCGCGTCGAGGCCCTCGCCCGCTTCGACGCGCTGCTGGCGAACCCCGGCCGCGGCGAGATCGAGGAGGTCTCCCGCCGCTGGGCCGAGGAGGTGCCGTGCGAGCAGCCCGGCTATCAGGAGCTGCTGGCCGCGCTCCCCTTCGTCCTCGACTCCTTCTTCGCCCTCTCGCCGGCGGCGGTGGCGATGATCCGCGAGCACGTCCTGCGCACCTCGCGCGGCATGGCCGGCTTCGTCTCCCGCACCGACGATCACGGCGAGCTGCGGCTGCGGGACCTGCCGGACCTCCAGGCTTACTGCTACGTGGTGGCGGGCATCGTCGGCGAGCTGCTGACCGAGCTCTTCCTGCTCGGCCGGCCCCACCTCGACGCCGTCGCCCGCCCCCTGCGCGAGCGCTCGCGCGGCTTCGGCGAAGGGCTGCAGCTCGTCAACATCCTCAAGGACTCGGCCTCGGATGCCACCGAAGGGCGCCGTTACCTCCCGGACGGGGTCGATCGCGGCGAGGTGATGGCGCTCGCCCGGCGCGACCTCCAGGAGGCCCGCGAGTACGTGCTCACCCTCCAGCACGCCGGCGCCGAGCGGGGGCTGGTGGCCTTCGTCGCCCTGCCCGTGCGCCTCGCCGCCGCCTCCCTCGACCGCATCGAGCAGGCGGGGCCGGGCTCCAAGCTCACCCGGCCCGAGGTCTACGCGATCGTGCAGGGGATGAACAAGGCGCTGGATCAGGGCGAGCCGGCGGTGGGATGAAGGGCGACGCCGGGACGACGCCCCTCCCCAGACTACGGCGCAGCCGGCTGAAAAATCAATGAGATGAACGTTGCGGATCAGCTACAACAGGGCCGCCTGGTGTGTCCGGTTTCACGGCAGACGCTGTCCACGGAAGGTGACGAGCTGGTGACGCGCGACGGATCACGGCGTTATCCCCTGGTCTCGGGAGCTCCGATCCTGCACGCCGATCGCGAGCGGATCGCCGCCTACAGGAGCCATGGCGGTGGTCAAATGCACGCCGAGTACAGCGCGAAGCCTCGCTCCTGGCTCCGGCGGGCCATCACCTCTCTGGCGACGCCGCGCAGTGACATGCGATCGGAGGGATCACGCCAGGCGTTCGCCGCCGTCACGACCGATCTGCCTGCCGACAGCCTGCGTCTGTCGATCGGCGGAGGCCCTGGCCGCCCCCACCCCTCTCTCACCAATCTTAATGTCGATCTCTTCGCCAATGTGGATGTAGTGGGCGACGCGTATACATTACCTTATGCGGACAAGTCAGTCGACGCCATTCATTGTGAAGCCGTTCTGGAGCACCTCGAGGACCCTGCCAGGGCGCTCCAGGAGATGTACAGGGTCCTGCGGCCCGGATCTCCGATTTATCTGGCGACGCCATTCCTACAAGCTTACCATGCCTATCCGGAGCACTATCAGAATTACACTCTCGCGGGACACAATCGCCTCATCGAGAACGCCGGATTTTCAATCGCTGCATCGGGCGTCTGCGTAGGCCCGACCTTCGTGATGGTCGATCTGGTGAGCAACTACTTCCGGTCCTGCTTCCCCGGAGGGAGCTTAGGGCGAGTATTCTGGCTCGGTGCCCGTATGCTCGGAAGAATCGTCCTTCCTCTGGACAAGGTCCTCAATTCGCGGGACGGAGCCGTCCTCCTCGCGTCGAGCGTCTTTGCTCTCGCCGTGAGACCTGACTAAGGTGCCCGGATCTACCGGCAAGTGATCGTCACCGGTTTCCCCGCCAGCAGGTCCGTGGGGTCCGATTCCGCGAAGCGGACGGTGATGCGGTGGCGCCTGCCGTCCTTGAGCGCGGCGGGGATCGGCCAGGAGAAGCCGTGGCGGCCGTCGCCGCGGCCGGCCGTCACCAGGTCCTGCCGGAAGATGTTGGCCGGGATCGTAGCCTTGTAGACGCCGTCCACCAGCACCTCGACGCTGGTCGGCTTCGTCGGGAACATCGGATCCCAGGCCCAGCCGCGGGCCTCGGTGCAGCTCGCGCTCTCCAGCGTGCCCTGGAAGGCGCAGGCGTTCGCGGGACCACCGAAGGTCGGCGGCAGCACCGCGCCGTCGTCGGCCCAGTAGTACAGATACCAGCGCCCGAGCTGGACGTCGACCATCTCCTCGTACGTCCGGCCGTCCGAGATCTGCGCCACCACCACGTTGGGCTCGACGACCATCCGGCTCAAGTCCTTGAGGAAGGCGGCGTCGCGCACGAAGTAGCCCCAGGTCGGAGCCTGGGGGTGCGGCGGCGCCGCCCATTGGCGGCCGGTCGGCTGCCAGCTCAGGCCGATCGTGCTCGCGGCCCCCTCCGAGCCCCACTCGACGATGAACGAGCCGCGGGGGGTGAGCTGCGACGCCAGCAGCACCATCTTGCCGTCGCGGGTGCGGGCGATGTCGGAGATCAGGTCCGGCGCCCCCGGGAGGCCCGCGAAGCGGATGCAGCCGTCGGGGTTGGCGCCGACGATGGACATGTCCGGGCCCACGCGGTGCCGCACGTATCCGGACGGGCACGCCGGATAGTTGCCGTCCCGGTGATAGACGTACAGATCGCCGTTGGGGTGCATCGTCAGGACGGGATCGAAGCCGCTGCCGTCGCCGGAGCAACTGGCGACCCCCTGGCACTTTGGATTGATCGGCTTGATCCAGAGATTGGTGACCTGGGTAGGGGTCGCGCGGGCGACCAGGTCCACCAGGTCCAGCCGGCTCACCCGGTCCCGGTCCGGCACGTGGAAGGGCAGGAACGCGGTGGTCAGCCCGATCCGCCACTTGCCGCCGTAGAACAGCGCCGACGGAAAGCCGATCTCCCCCTCCTTCCGGCTCGGCAGCCGGGAGAAGTCGTTGGTGGCCCAGAGCCCCCGGAACCGGGGCGTCGCGTTCCGGCTGGCCGCGGGATAGTTCAACGAGAAGAGGCCCTCCCAGTGCCGCGTGCCGACGCAGCACCGTCCCGTTCCCACCAGCAGCGTCACGTCGCCATTGGTCTGCTGGATCGGCTCCGGGCCCTGGAGATAGTTCAGGGGATCCGGCGTGTATTTCGGGGGTACGCAGGTCGGACGGGTCTTGATGAACCCCGTCGTGCCGGTGAGCGCGGCGGCCTCCCCGGCCGGGCCCGCGACGTCCGGCTGCGCGGCGGCTGCGCACAGCAGCACCGCCAACAGCGTCAGTGTCCACAACTTTGTCTGTTTCATGCTGGATCGGCATTTTACCCGAAAGGGGGGCGAGAGGCCATCCGACCGATCGGTCGGATGGGCATGGTGAGGCTCCGAATTTTCCCCCGCCCCCGCTTGTTCTCCCCCTCCGAGGTAATCGCCATCATGAAGCTCCTCCGCCCGCCCATCCTCCTCCTTCCCCTGCTCCTGGCCGCCTGCGCGGGCAATCCCGCCCCCAAACCAGCCGCGAACACCCCGCAGGCCACCCCGATCCCGGCCGTGAAAGTGGGGGCCGATGCGGTGCAGGACCCGCACACCTTCGCCCATCCCGAGGAGGTCGCGGTCGAGCATCTGGCGCTCGATCTCACGGTCGACTTCAACCGCCGCCAGCTCACCGGCCGCGCCAGCCTGCGCCTCCACAACCCGGCGGGCGCCACCCGGCTGGTGCTCGACACCCGGGACCTCGACATCCGCCGGGTCACCCTGGACGACGGCCGGACCGAGGCGCGCTTCCGGCTCGGCGACGAGGTGAAGCTCCTCGGGCGGCCGCTGGAGATCGAGATCGCCCCCACGACCACCTGGGTCAACATCGACTATGCGACGCGGCCGGAAGCGGCGGCCCTCCAGTGGCTCACCCCCGAGCAGGCGGGCAGCCCGTCGCCGTTCCTCTACACGCAGTCGGAATCGATCCTCGCCCGCACCTGGGTCCCCTGCCAGGACACCCCCGGCGTGCGCATGACCTACGAGGCCACGATCCACGCGCCGCGCGGCCTGCTGGCCCTGATGAGCGCCGAGAACCCCACCAGCAAGAGCGCCGACGGCGTCTACCGCTTCAAGATGCCGCAGCGCATCCCGTCGTACCTGCTGGCCCTGGCCGTGGGGGACCTGGAATTCCGGCCCCTGGGTCCCATCAGCGGCGTCTACGCGCTGCCCACCGTGATCGAGCGCGCCGCCTGGGAGCTGGCCGACACGCCGAAGATGATCGCCGCGGCCGAGCAGCTCTACGGCCCCTACCGCTGGGGGCGGTACGACGTCCTGATCCTCCCCGCGAGCTACCCCTACGGCGGCATGGAGAACCCGCGGCTGACCTTCGCCACGCCCACGGTCCTGGCCGGCGACCGCTCGCTCGTCTCCCTGATCGCCCACGAGCTCGCCCACTCCTGGTCCGGCAACCTGGTGACCAACGCCACCTGGAACGACTTCTGGCTCAACGAGGGGTTCACCACCTACTTCGAGGGGCGGATCATGGAGGCGGTCTACGGCCGCCCCTACTTCGACATGCTCGCCGTGCTCGGCCGGCAGGCGCTCGACGACGCCATCCAGGAGATCGGCGGGCCCGACAAGCCCGACACCCGCCTCCTCCTCGACCTCGCCGGCCGCGACCCCGACGAGGTGACGAGCGACGTCGCCTACGAGAAGGGGGCCCTCTTCCTGCGCACCCTGGAGGCCGGGGTGGGCCGCGAGAAATTCGACGCCTTCCTCCGCACCTACTTCGACACCTTCGCCTTCCAGTCGATGAGCTCGGTCCGCTTCGTCCAGTACCTGAAGCAGAACCTTCTGGGAGGCGAGGAGGCCCCGGCCAAGCGGCTCCAGATCGACGCCTGGGTCTTCCAGCCCGGCATCCCGTCGAACGCCGTCAGGCCCCGCTCCGAGGCCTTCGCCGCGGTCGACAAGGCCGTCCAGGCCTTCAACGCGGGCACCCCCGCCGCGCAGCTCAGCACCACGAATTGGACGACCCACCACTGGGTCCATTTCCTCCAGACCCTCCCCGACGCGCTGGACGCGCAGAAGATGGCCGACCTCGACGCCGCCTTCCACTTCAGCCAGTCGGGCAACGCGGAGATCCTGGACGCCTGGCTGCTGAAGGTGGTGAGCAGCAAGTACGAGCCGGCCTACCCCGAGCTCGAGCGGTTCCTGATGACGGTCGGCAGGCGCCGGTACATCCAGCCTCTCTACACGGCGATGGCGAAGACCCCGGAGGGGGCCGAGAGAGCGCTGAGGATCTACGAGAAAGCGCGCCCCGGGTACCACTCCGTGTCGCAGGGCTCGATCGACGAGGTTCTCGGTTGGCGGGGGTAGGGACTGGACAGATTTCCCTCTCGTCATTATAATGTCCTCAGAAGGGATGCCATAAGGAGGAGCCAACGATGCGTTTACTCTCGAAAGGCAGGACCCCAGAGATTCCGGAGCCTGATGAGGCTTCGGAGGTCCGTTCCCGGCAGAAGCCCGAAGAGGAGCTCGACTCCGAGCGTGAGGCTGCGGCCTTGCTCAGGACGCGCATCCCAGACGTCCTGCAGGCCATTGGGGATAATCTGGACCGCGCCCTCTCCGTTCTGCAGAGGATGGAACGCAAGCTCGGAGCTTTCACCCAGTGAGCTTCAGCCAGGAGCTCTGGGACACGTTCCGTAAGCTTGCCGCCCTCGAAGCACGGACCGAGGATGTGACGCGAGGTATGGAACGCATGGAGGGGAAGCTCGACTCCCTGATCGAGCGCATCTCCAGGATCGAGGTCCAGCATCAGAGCCTGCGCGAAAATGTACGGAGCGAGATCCTCTCGGACCTCAAGGCGGAGATCGCTGTGCTCAAATTCGCGTACGGAGGTCCCTCCGAAATGCGACCCTTGCTCCCGTCAGGAAACGATGGAGCTTCCTAAAGACCTCCCCCGGATCGCCTCGACGTCCATCACCCGCGCGCCGTCCGCGGGGCTCTCCACCGCCCAGACCAGGGCATCCACCATCTGCCGCAGCGTCACCAGCCCGAGACGGCGCGCGGTGTCGCGGGTGGCGGGCAGGCGCTCGAAGAGGGCGTACATCGGGATCAGGGCGTACGGCCAGCGGTGGCCGGGGCCGAGCACGTACCAGGGGCGCACGAAGGTGGCGCTCAAGGCCGCGCCGGCGATCAGCGCCTCGGCTTCGGCCCGCGCGGCGACGTAGGCCCGCATCGCCGGTGCCGGCTGGGCCACGCTCAGATAGACCAGATGGCGCACACCCGCCGCCCGCGCCGCTGCCGCCGAGGCCCGCGCCGAAGCCAGATCCACCGTCCGGAACTGCTCCGCCTTCCAGGGCGCCGGGTGGGAGACCCCCACCAGGTGGATCAGCGTATCGGCCGGCGCCACCTGATCGGCGAACGAGGCGGCGTCCAGCGCGTCGCCCCGCGCGGCGCCGCACCCCGCGGGCAGCTTCGCCTCCGATCCCGGCCGGACCAACGCCCGGACCTCGTGCCCCCGTGCCAGCAGGGCCGGCAGCAGCGCGCCGCCCAGATAGCCCGTCCCTCCCGTCACGAACACCCGCTGGATTTCCATGCGTCTCCTCCGAGAAATCTCTCCCAACCTACGTCGGATAGGGTCCTTTTGGATGACAGGTGCGCTAAAATCAGTGTCACATGATCAATTCAATGCTTGTGGTTTTCACAAGCCACGCCGCGGAGGCCATAGGCGCCGTCGTTCTGGCGATCGTGCTGATGGGCTTCCATCGCCTCTACCAGCGCCCCTATCTGCTGACATGGGCCTGGAGCTGGTGGGCGTTCTGCGTCGGGCTGATCGCCGACGCGTTCTCGATCTACCTGGTCCCCCATCTGCCGGCCACGGCGCCGGTGCGCCTCGCGGCTTCGCTGGTCTCCATCACCGCCGGCTACTGGCAGGCCGCGTGGATGCTCTTCGGCTCGTACGAGGCCACCACCGCGAAGCCCCTCTCCCGCGGCTTCCGGCGCGCCGTGCTGGCCGTCCTCCTGCTGCTCGCGATCGGCTCCGTCACCCTGACCCTGTATACCGTTCCTCAGGTCCGCTTCCTGGTGCGGGTCGGGCTGCGGTCCTTTCTGCTGGGGACCACCTTCCTCGCCGCGGCCTGGGGGGTCTGGTCCAGCCGGGCGCACCGCTCGGGCCTCGGCCGCCGATTGGTGGCCGGCGCCTTCCTGCTCTATGGGCTGCACCAGATCCACTACCTGGTGATCATCGTGACGCAGGCGGTCCAGGTCGGCTCGATGACCTATGCCTCCTACCTCGGGCCGTTCGACTTCCTGTTCCAGAGCCTGATCGGGATCGGCATGGTGACCTGGCTGCTGGAGGACGAGCGCCAAAGGGTGCTCGCCGCCGCGGACCGCATCGAGCACCTCGCCCATCACGATCCGCTGACCGATCTGCCCAACCGCGACCTGTTGGTCCAGCACCTCCGGAGGGCCGTCGCGCAGGCCGAGGCGCGGCGGGAGCGGCTCGCCGTCCTCTTCCTCGACCTCGACCGCTTCAAGGTGGTCAACGAGTCGCTGGGCAACCGCCAGGGGGACGAGCTGCTGAAGGCGTTCTCGGAACGGCTGCGGCACAACCTCCGCGGCACCGACCTGATCGCCCGCGTGGCCGCCGACGAATTCGTCGTCTTCCTGCCGTCGATCGAGAGCGAAAGCACCTCGGTGCGGGTGGCCGACAAGCTCCTGGCCGTCACCCGTCTCCCCTTCTCGCTCCAGGGGCGCGAGGTTTATCTGACGGCCAGCCTCGGCGTCAGCCGCTATCCGGAGGACGGCACCGAGGCCGAGACCCTGCTCAAGCGCGCCGAGATCGCCATGGTCCGCGTCAAGGAGACGAGCCGGGACGGCTATCAGCTCTACACCCCGGGGATGGACTCCCACAGCCTGGAGCAGCTCTCGCTCGGGGCCGACCTGCGGCGGGAGCTGACGCAGCGCCAGGGGGGGCTCACCCTCTTCTATCAGCCGGTGCTCGACGTGAAACAGCGCCGCATCCAGGGGGTGGAGGCCCTGCTGCGCTGGCGTCATCCCACGCGCGGGCTGATGACGCCGGGCGAGTTCCTCTGGCTCGCCGAGGCGTCCGGCCTCGCCAACGTGCTGGACCTCTGGGTGCTGCGCAACGCCTGTCAGGAGATCGAGGAGTGGCGCCGCGAAGGGGCGGCCGACCTGCTGCTGGCGGTGAACCTCTCCGCCCGCTCGTTCCAGCAGCCGGACCTCCTCCAGCGCATCCAGGACGTGCTCACCGAGACCGGCTTCCCGCCGGCCGCGCTGGTGCTGGAGATCACCGAGACCCTCGCCATGCAGAACGCCGAGGCGACGCTCGCCATCCTGCGCGGCCTCAAGGAGCTGGGGGTGCGCATCGCCATCGACGACTTCGGCACCGGCTACTCCTCGCTCTCCTATCTCACCACCTTCCCGATCGACACCCTCAAGCTCGACCGCTCCTTCGTGCACACCATCGGCAAGGCCCGCGGCAGCGAGGAGGTGGCGGCGGCGGTGATCGCCCTCGCCGTGAGCCTGGAGATCGCCGTGATCGCCGAAGGGGTCGAGGAGCAGCAGCAGATGCGCTGGCTCCAGGGGCTCGGCTGCGACCAGTTCCAGGGCTACCTGTTCAGCCCGCCCCTGCCCGCCAACGACTGCCGCGACCTCGTGCTCCAGGGCCTCGACGCCCGGAGCGAGCAGGTGGAGCAGTTGCTGGACGCGTGATACC
Organism: Thermoanaerobaculia bacterium; assembly: GCA_036497345.1. Classification (GTDB taxonomy): domain Bacteria; phylum Acidobacteriota; class Thermoanaerobaculia; order Multivoradales; family UBA5704; genus DATARR01. The sequence continues at coordinate 1,785 of DASXJP010000058.1, read as the reverse complement.
GTCCCCCCTGTGCAGCTTTGGAATCGGGGGTGACGCATGGACTACCGCAATCTCGGCAGAACCGGCCTGAAGGTCTCCCCGCTCTGCCTGGGCGCGATGATGTTCGGCAGCTGGGGCAATCCGGACCACGAGGACAGCATCCGCGTCATCCACCGGGCGCTCGACGCCGGCATCAATTTCATCGACACGTCCAACAACTACTCCGAGGGGGAGTCGGAGGTGATCGTCGGCAAGGCCCTCAAGGGCAAACGCGAGGGCACGGTGCTCGCCACCAAGGCGTGGGCGCCCATGGGCCAGAGCCCCAACCAGCGCGGGCTCTCCCGCAAGGCCATCCAGGAGCAGGTCGAGAACAGCCTGCGCCGCCTCGACACCGACGTCATCGACCTCTACCAGATCCACCGTCCCGACCCCACGACGCCGATCGAGGAGACCCTCTCCACGCTCAACGATCTGGTGCGCCAGGGGAAGGTGCGCTACCTGGGGCTCTCGACCAACCACTACGCGGGAGAGGCCCTCTGGGAGAAGCGGTTCGCGGCCTGGGAGATCGTCGAGACCCTCTGGCTCAGCGACCGGCGCGGCTGGGAGCGGTTCGTCTCGCTGCAGCCGCCGTACAGCATCCTGCGGCGAGTGATGGAGGCCGAGCACTTCCCCATGGCGCTCAAATTCGGCATCGCCAACATCGTCTGGAGCCCCCTCGAAGGGGGGTGGCTCTCCGGCAAGTACCGCCGCGGCGCCGCCAATCCCAAGGACAGCCAGCGCTCCGAGAAGTGGATCGGCGACATCGACAACCCCAAGTTCCAGCGCCGGCTCGACATCGTCGAGAAGCTCCTGCCGCTGGCGGAGGCGAAGGGGGTGCCGCTGGCCCGCTTCGCCAACGCCTGGGCGCTCCGCCATCCGGCGGTGACCGCGGTCATCATCGGCCCGCGGACCCTGGAGCAGCTCGAGGACAGCCTGCGGGCCCTGGACGTCCAGATCACCGACGAGGACGCCCGGCAGATCGACAGGCTGGTGCCGCCGGGAACGTCCGCTCTATGATTCGGACCCTGCGATCATGAATGCCATGACAACCTCCCACGCTCCCATCCGCACCGCGCGGCGCATGGAAGACGTCACCTATGCCGTGCGCGACGTCGTCGGCCTCGCCCGGCAGGCCGAGGCCCTGGGCAAAAAGATCATCAGCCTGAACATCGGCGACCCCTGCCAGTTCGACTTCCGGACCCCGGAGCCGGTCGTCGAGGCGATCGTCAAGGCCCTGCGCGACAACAAGACGTCCTACTCCGCCTCCGAGGGGATCCCCGAGGCGCGGGAGGCGATCCGCCGCGACGCCGAGGAGCGCAAGGGCATCCGGTCGATCCAGGAGGTCCTGGTGGGGCACGGCGCCTCCGAGCCGATCGAGCTCCTCCTCAACGCCCTGCTGGAGCCGGGCGAGGCGGTGCTCCTGCCCAGCCCGGGCTACCCGCTCTACTCCGCCGTGCTCGCCAAGATCGGCGGCCGGGAGCTCTATTACAAGCTCGACGAGTCGAACGGCTGGCAGCCCGACCCCGCCGACGTCGAGCGGCTGGTGGACGCGGGGACCCGCGCCCTGGTGCTGATCAATCCGAACAACCCGACCGGCTCGGTCACCGGCCGCGCCACCCTGGAGAGGGTGCTGGAGATCGCGGCGCGCCACCAGCTCGTGGTGCTCTCCGACGAGATCTACGACCGCATGCTGATCGATCCCGGGACCGATTTCGTGGCCACGGCCGCGCTGCGGGACGACGTGCCGGTCGCCACCTTCGGCGGGCT
>DASXJP010000057.1:0-8587 GCA_036497345.1 Thermoanaerobaculia bacterium | reverse complement strand
CCTGGAGAGAAGACAGGGTCCGCACAAGGGCGGTGGAGGCTCCGTAAGCGGCAAGCTCCAGATCCTCTCCCCGGCCCCCCTCGACCTTCGGCGTCAGCACCGCCACCCGGATGGGCCGCTCCGCCTCCACCCGGCCCCGCCGCATCCAGAGGACCCCCAGGACCAGAGCCATCACCAGAACAGCGCCGACGCCGGCAATCCACCCCGAGCGCCGCGTCCGCATCCAGCTCCGGCTCCTACTGAGCCCCTCCCCGCGCATCTCGATCGGCCTCTCGAGAAGCGTCGACTCCTCCCCCGAGGCATCCGGCGGCAAGGGTTTCCACCCGGAGACGGGAAATCTGTCGGCCAGGGCGCGGAGATCCCGGGCGACCCTCTCCGCGCTCTCCGGACGCCGAGCCGGCTCCTTCTCCAGCAGCGACTCGACGAGACCGGTGAGCTCCGGCGGCAGCTCCGGGCGGACCGCGGCCAGCGGCGCGGGCGGGGTGTCCGTCACGTTGCGCAGGGTCTCGACCGGCGTCTTCCCCAGGAACGGCGAGCGGCCGGCCAGCATCTCGTAGAGCAGCACGCCCAGGGAGAAGAGATCCGAGCGGGCGTCGGCCGTCCCGCCGGCGGCCTGCTCGGGGGACATCGAGCGCCAGGTCCCCAGGATCAGCCCCTCGTCGGTGAGCGTCTCGCCGGTGCCGGTCTCCAAGGGACGAGCGAGGCCGAAGTCCAGGATCTTGGCCTGGCCGGCGGGGGTCACCATCACGTTCTCGGCCTTGAGGTCGCGGTGGACCAGCCCCCGCGCGTGGGCGGCGGCCAGCCCCTCGGCCACCTGGCGGGCGAGATCGATCGCGGCCCCCGCGGGAAGCGGCCCCGAATCGCGCAGGATCTCCGCCAGGGACCGCCCCTGGACGTACTCCATGACGATCCAGTCGCCGTCCCCCTCCACGAGATCGAACACCTGGACCACGTTGGGATGGCTGAGCCGCGCCGCGGCCCGGGCCTCGCGGCGGAAGCGCTCCCGCCGCGCGCTCCCCATCCCCTTGTCCGGCCGCACCCGCTTGGCCGCCACCGGGCGCTCCAGCCGGTCGTCCCAGGCCAGGAACACCTCTCCCATCCCCCCGGAACCCAGGCGGCGGACGAGGCGATAGGCCCCGATGCGCTCGTTCAGCTCGGTCATTTTCGTCTCGATTCTACGCCGTCGCGGGAACCTCTAGCGGACCCGCTAGACCACTCTCGCGGGCCCGCTAGACCGCTGCGGTCTGGAGGCCCGGATCTTTCCAGTCAAATGCTACAAGCCGCTGTGTTTACAACATTTAGGGATCTTTCGGCGGGTTGGCACGGGGGGTGCTATGAGGGAAGAACGTCGACAACCAAATCACCGGCGCCCGCAACGAAGCAGGCGCCAAACAAAAGGAGAAGAGAAATGGCTCAGCGCATCGTGTGGGGTTGTATCAATGCGGACGGCAGCACCCACAGCGGCGACCAGTTCACGGCGATCCACAGCTCGGCGGGAACGTACGAGGTCGTCTATTCCACCCGCTTCAAGACTGCCCCTGCTGTGATCCTCCAGCAGAACTTCGAGGATTGGAAAAACTTCTCGTACGGTGGTGGCAGCACGATGGACAACTGCGTTCTGGTCGCCAGCGACGAAACCAAGCTCAAGGTCGCCACCGGCGGCGGCTCCGGTCAAAAGACAGACCGGAACTTCGCCTTCATCGCGGTCGGAGAGGTCTGATCGCGCCCCGGCCGCCGCGCCTCTCGCCCGGGCGCGGCGGCCCCCGCCTTTGTACAAACAAACCCGATCCCGAAATGTCCAAGAACGTTTACGGGACGTTCGCCTTCCGGCGCCCCCCTCCCCGCCCGAGTCTGGCGCATCCGCCTCAGATCGTGGGACATCCGCCCCGAAATCGCCTCCATTACGGATTCGAGGCGAATGATTCGGATTCCGGCGGTAATGATTCGCCCCGGATCCCGATACAAACCGCCGCGAGGCGAATGATTCGCCCCGAATCCGCGATGAAGCGCCTCGGATCCGGGATGTCCACGACTTCGGGGCGGCCGCGCCATCCGCAAGGCGGATGTCGCAATCTCCGGGGCGAATCTCCCAGGAGCCGGCCTTCCACCTTTACGCCGCACCTGCTCCTCCCACAGAATCAGCGCCCGAGGCCCGGCACCCGGGCGGAGGCCTCTGGAAGGGAGAAAGACAGTATGGCCGAGCTGACCGGCGCACAACGGAAGTACCTGCGAGGGATGGCCCACTACCTCAAGCCCGTGGTCCAGGTGGGAAAGAACGGCCTCACCGACGCCGTGGTCGAGTCGATCGACGAGGCGCTGGACATCCACGAGCTCATCAAGGTGAGGATCTCCGACCCCGGCGGCCAGAAGCGCGAGCTCTCCCACGAGATCGCCGACCGCACCGGCAGCGCCTGGGTGGGAATGGTGGGGTTCGTGCTCACCCTGTACCGGCGGCAGGCGGATCCGGAGAAGCGGACGATCGAGCTCCCGGGGTAGCTGATCCGGGTTCAGGGCCCCCGGTGCCCTCGGGGCATCCTGAAGACAACTCCGACACCGCCCCCGACCACCCCAGACATCGATATCCACCCCTTTTCCACAGGCTTTCCCAGAGCCTGCGCCACGCCTTTCCCGGCCGATTCACCCGCGATCCAGGCCGCTCCGCCCTCCTTATCTCCCCAGGTCACCCCTTATCTCCATCTCGCCTTGTCTCCATCCCGGAGATAAAATCTGACAACATAGGAGACAGCATGGACGAGCCCGAATCCAGGAAGAAGATCCGCAGCCCCTCCTTCCCCTTCATCGGCCTGCGGGAGGCCCTGGACCGGGCGCGGACGTTCTACGAGGCGGAGCAGCGGAACGCGGCGCGGCCCGAGACGGCGGCGGCGCATTGGGGGTATTCGGCCAAGAGCAGCGGCGGCAAACAGACCATCGCGGCCTTGCGGGCGTTCGGGCTGCTGGAGGGAGACGTGCTGGTGAAGCTGTCCGGGCGGGCGCTGCGGATTTTGCTCGACGAGCGGGAAGGGTCGGAGGAGCGGCTGCGGCTGGTGCAGCAGGCGGCGGTGATGCCGCCGGTCCATGCCCGGCTGTGGGAACGCTATGGGGCGCAGCTCCCCTCCCCCCAGACCCTGCGGCTGTCTTTGATCCTGGACGAGGGGTTCAACGAGAATTCGGTGGACGACTTCCTGACCGAGTATCGGGAGACGCTGGAGTACGCCAAGCTGGTGCTGACCGGGCTACGCGAGGAAAAGGAGACCCGGACGGAGCGGCCGGCCTCTCCTCCCCCATCTCAGCCGAGACTCTCCGCCGAGGTCGATCCGGTGGTCTTCCCCTTGCTGGACGGCAATGCGGTGGAATTCAGGATCCGGCGGAAGATCTCACCCGAGGAGGCCGAGGACCTCCGCCTCGTCTTCGAGCTCTGGCTGCGCAAAATCGTGGAACGCTGAGAGCAGCCGCTGGCGGATCCGCACCACCTCCCCCACCACGATCGTGGCCGGCGCCTTGAGGCCGGCCCGGGCCACGTCTCCCGCGATCGTGCCGAGCGTCCCCACCACCACCCGCTCTTCCGGCAGGCTTCCCTGCGCGATGGCCGCCACCGGCGTATTCGCTCCGCGGCCGTGGAAGAGGAGCGCGGCCGCGATCTCGGGCAGGCGTGAGAGGCCCATCAGGATAACCAGGGTCTCGACCCGCGCCAGCGCCGCCCAATCCTGGCGATCCCCTTCGGCGCAATGGCCGGTCACCACGGCGAAGCCGCCGGCCAGCTCGCGGTGGGTCACCGGGATGCCGGCCAGCGCCGGGACCGAGACCGCGCTGCTGACGCCGGGCACCACCTCCCAGGGGATGCCGGCCTCGGCGCAGGCCAGGGCCTCCTCGGAGCCGCGGCCGAAGACGAAGGGGTCCCCGCCCTTGAGCCGCACCACGATCCGCTCTGCTCGGGCGTGGTGCAGGAGCAGCTCGTTGATCTCCTCCTGCTTGGCGGCATGCTCGCCGGGGGCCTTGCCCACGAAGATCCGCTCGGCCGTGGGGGGCGCCTCGTCGAGAAGGCGCTCGGAGACCAGACGGTCGTAGATCACCACCTCGGCCTGGCGCAGGCGCTCCAGCCCGAGGACAGTGATCAGCCTGGGATCACCGGGACCTGCTCCTACCAAGTAGACGATCCCGCTCATTCGGCTTCCAGGGATACTGCCACGGCGCCAGCCGGCACGGGCTCGGGGGCCACGTCCAGAATCTCTCGGATGCGATCCAGGGCCTGCCGCTCGCTGCCCCGCCGCAGGAGGTGGATGACGTCGGAATCGACCAGCCTGTACCAAAGGGCCTTGCGGGTCTCGAAGTCGGGCCAGCGCCGGGCGAGGGGGGCGCGCAGCATGCCGGCGATCTCCAGGAAGCGGGCGTGCTCGGGGCCCAGCTCGCGCTCCAGCTTCTGGCGCAGCCGCACGGCCAGCGCCGGCGCCCGGCCGCCGGTGGAGATGGCCACCGCCAGGTCCCCCCGGCGGACGATGGACGGCGCGATGAAGTCGCAGTGGGGGACGTCGTCGAGGGTGTTGACCAGGACGTTCCGCCCCCGCGTCTCCTCCCAGACCGTCTGCGTGACCGACTGCGGCTGGCTCACCACCACCACCAGGAAGGCGGTGCGGAGGTCCCCGCGCCGGTAGCGGCGGGCGATGGAGTCGATCCTCCCTTCGACCACGAGCCGGCTCAGGGCCGGCGTGAGGTCCGGGGAGATCACGGTCACGCGGGCGCCGGCGGCGACCAGCCCCTTCACCTTCTCCTCGGCCATGGCGCAGCCGCCGATCACGAAGCAGGGGCGATCCTTGAGATCGAGATATACCGGGTAATACTGGGGATCAGATCGTTGCACGGTGTCAGACCTCCAGGCTCTCGACCGTGATGCCGTGACGGTCGATCTCCAGCGTGAGCTTGCAGTTGCCCGTCTCTACCCCCAACCGGTAGACGCCCGGGCCCTGGGTGGTGAAGAGCATCGTCTCGAGGGTCTGGCCGGCGAGGGTGGCCAGGGTGCGGTTCACCGCCTCGGTGGCGCGGCGGGAGGCGGCCCCCCGCGGGGTCTGGTGGAAGAGGCGCAGCAGGGCCTGCTCGCTCTCGGCGCCGTGGACCCGCCGCACCCTCCCGGTCTGGAGGGTCATCTCCAGGATCTGCTCCAGGCGGCCGAGCTGGCTCTCCTCCACCCCGCCGGCGTCCACGGCCGCCGCCAGCTCCTCCCAGGGGGAGCGGGTCTCGGGATCGCGCAGCGAGACGACCAGCGTCGCCAGCTCCTCCAGCAGGACCTCCCGCTGGACGGCGTCGATGGCCAGCGCGGTCTCCGTCGCGGTGGCGCTCAACGCACGGTCCTCAGCGGGCTCTGGTGCCGGGAGCTCGTCAGGGCCTCGAGCTCGTGCTCGAAGGCGCCGGTCTCGATCGGGCAGTGGATGCCGCACTCCTTGGGCGCGTTGGTCTCCCACCACCAGCGGCCGGCTCGCGGGTCCTCGCCCGGCTTGGTGGCGCGCGTGCAGGGGGTGCAGCCGATGCTGGTGAACCCCTTGGCGTAGAGCGGGTGGACGGGGACGTCGTACTTCTCGTTGTAGGCCTTGACCTCGTCGATCGTCCAGTCGGCGAGCGGGCTGATCTTGGCGAGGCCGCCGTGATCGTGATCGATCTCGATCTTGCGGATGTTGGCCCGGCTCGCCCACTGGTCGCGCCGCAGGCCGGTGATCCAGGCATCGAGCCCTTCGAGCACGCCGCGGATGGGCTCGACCTTGCGCACGTTGCAGCAGTGGAGGCGCGCCTGCACGCTCTTCTGGAAGAGGTTGGGGCCCAAGCGCCGGACCATGGCCTCCACCTGGGCCGCGTCGGGGAAGTAGACCTCGACCTCGATGGCGTAGCGCTGCCGCACCATCTCCATCACGTCGTAGGTCTCCTGGGGGAGCCGGCCGGTGTCGACAGTGAACAGGCGGACGTTATTGTCGATCCGCCAGGCCATGTCGAGGATCGCCATGCCCTCGGCCTGGAAGCTGGTGCAGATCGCCGCCTGCGAGCCCCAGCGCTCCAGCGTCCAGGCGATGACCTCCTGGGGGGTGGCGTCGTCGAGCTCGACGGCGAGCTGGCCGGCCTCGAATTCATCGAGCAGGTCGCGTTGATCGATCTTCCTGGCGGTCGCTCTTTCCAACATGATCCGATCTTCCTTTCTAAGCCTCGGCGGCGACGGCCTCCGCGGCCGCCTCCTGGCCCATTCCGAGGACGGTCAGCTCGTCGTCGGAATGGCGGGTGAAGAACTGCTGGATGCGCTCCCCTTCCTGGCGTCCGTCGAGATAGGCACGGAACAAGCGCTCGATGACGAGATGGATCTCGCTGCCCGGCACCCGCTTGAGCACCGGACGGCCGATGGCGGCGTCCCGGCCCAGGCCGCCGCGCAGAAACACGTCGTACCCTTGAATGCGCTCCCCGCCGGGCCCCCGCTCGCGCAGGGTCGTGCCCTGGAGGCCGACGTCGCCGATCCAGTGGTGGGCGCAGGCGTGGGGGCAGCCGTCCAGGTTGAGCCGCAGCGCGGAGACCGCCTCGCCGAACGTGGCCTCCAGGTGCTCGACGATCCCCTGCAGCCGCCCCTTGGTCTCGGCCACCGTGTAGTTGCAGAACGGATCGCCCGTGCAGGCGATGCTGGCCCCCCGCAGCCCCATCCCCTCCAGCGGGAAGCCGAGCGCCTCGACCTCCCGCATGGCCGCGTCCAGCCGCGCCTCCGGGATGTTGGCCAGGATGAGGTTCTGCCGGCGGGTGATGCGCAGCTCGCCATCCCAGCTCTCGACCAGATCGGCCAGCCGGATCATGGTGTCGCCGTTCATCAGCCCCAGGTAGACGGGGACCCCGGCGTAGAACAGCCCCTCCTGCTTCTGGGGGTGGATGCCGGTGTGGTCCTTCTCCTCCAGGGGGGCGGGAGGCACGGCGCCGTCCTCCAGCCGCCGGCCCAGCCGCTCCTCGACGCGGGCGCGGAAGGCCTCGGGGCCGAGGTCGTTCACCATGAACTTGAGGCGGGCCTTGGCGCGGGACATCCGGTACTTGAGGTCGAGCCGCCAGACGTCGACGATGGCCTGGAGGGTTGTCAGCGCCTCCTCGGCCGGGATCCACACCCCGAGGTCGTCCGAGAGGCGGGGCCAGGTGGAGAGCCCGCCGCCCACCTTGACGCCGAAGCCGGGCCGGCCGTCGCGGGGGGCGCCGATCAGGGCGATGCAGTGGATCTCGGGCGCGTTGCACTGGTGGGGGCAGGCCGAGATGGTGATCTTGTGCTTGCGGGGGAGGTCCGAGTACTCCCGGTTCGCGATGAAGAACCGGGTCGCCTCGTCGATCAGCCCCCGCACCTCGAACGGCTCCTCGCGGTCGATCCCCGCCACCGGGCAGCCGGTGATGGCGCGCACGTTGTCCCCGCAGGCGCCGGTGGTGGTCATCCCACCCTCTTCGAGGAGCCGCAGCACCTCGGGAAGCTGGGCCAGCTCGATCCAGTGCATCTGGATGTTCTGCCGGGTGGTCAGCTCGCCATAGCCGCGGCCGAACCGCTGGGAGAGATTGCCGATGACGCGCAGCTTGGCCGGGGTCACCACGCCGCCCGGCAGCTTGACCCGCAGCATGAAGTGCCCGACCTTCGGCTTGTCGTGGTACAGGCCGTACCACTGCATGCGCACGAAATCCTCTTCGGGCACGGCCTCGTAGCCGGCCTCGATCATCGCCGGCAAATCGTGGATCACGTCGAGGCCGCCCTTCTCGTGCTTCAGCCGTTCGACGAAGTTGCGCTTCCGAATCAGCTCCCAGGTGATGGGCTCAGCCTGGGATGCGGCTCCTGCGGGCATCGACTACCTCCGGATACACGGGTCACGTTCGCGGCTGGCGCGCCAGCCGTCACGGGTTCAAGTTGTCTGGGATTTCCGGGGAGAGGCGGATGCGAGCGGCCCGGAGCCGCTCACACCCGCTTGCTACAGATGCAATACACCCGTCGGGGGGAGGTAACGGACGGGGTATGAATGCGGTGACTCATTTGTGACCAGGATAGTATCTTTCTCACACTCTGTCTAGTGCCGCCGGGTTACTCCGGCGTGACAAGGGCCTCCGCCCGGGTCCGGCGCGGGCTCCCCCAGTCGATCCGCCGGGTCAGGAACATCACCAGGGCGAGGATCGCGAACAGGCCGATCGAGCCCAGAAGCAGCGCGTAGTCTTCCAGTTGCAGGAGGACGTAGAGGTAGCCGTAGAGCACGGCGAGCACCGCGGTCATCAGCAGCGCCCGCAGGCGGCCGCGCAACACGGCGGCCGAGTAGCCGCCGATCAGCAGCACCGTGGCCACGGCGGCCACCAGATAGGCGAGCCCGAAGGGGGCGTGCTCCGAGATCGAGAGCAGGAGCAGGTAGAAGAGGCAGAGCGCCGCGCCGACCAGGAGGTACTGCATGGGATGAAGGGGCACCGCGCTGAACACCTCGTAGAGGAAGAAGGTCAGGAAGGTCAGCACCAGGAAGAGGGTGCCGTACTTCGCCGACCGCTCCGTCTTCTGGTAGGAGTCCACGGGCAGGAAGAGCTCGACGCCGAACGCCGAGCCCTCCAGCGCCTCCTTGGAAGCGAG
>DASXJP010000056.1:0-4121 GCA_036497345.1 Thermoanaerobaculia bacterium | reverse complement strand
GGTGGGAGGGGACGGGAGAAGAGGGCCGGGGTGATGAGGGGTTTTGGGAGGGGGGCTATGCTCCGCTCGCCGCCTTCCCCCCGGGGTTGATCACCACCCGGCGGTAGGGCTCCTCCCCCTTGCTCTCGGAGGTCAGGCCGTAGCGCCCGATGATCTGGTGCTGGAGGCGGCGGAGGTGGTTGTTCTGGGGGGAGAGCTCGACGGGGTGCCCCTGGTCCAGGGCCTCGTCGATGCCGTCCTCGACCTCGCGCAGCGCCTCCTCGTCGCCGGCCAGGGCCTCGTCGACGCCGAAGAGCGAGCGGAGGAAGTTCTCCATCTGGGTGATGGTGTTGCTGCGCACCACGTAGAAGGGGATGCCGCGGGCGTGGGCGTCGCGCAGCCGGCGCGGCTGGCGGCGCTCCTGGGCCTTCAGGGTCACCACCATGTCGGCTCCCTCGAGATCGTCCACGATGTAGGCCGAGACGCGGAACTTGCGCAGCGCCCGCTCCAGCTTCTCCTTGCTCACGGCGTAGGGGAAGATGCGCACCGTCTTGCCGCGCACCACCTTCGGCGGCGGGGTGACCGCGGCTTCGCCGTCCTCCACGGGCTCCTCGGCGACCAGCCAGGGGGTGGCGGCCCGGCCGGCGCGCCCTCTCTCGCCGCGCTTCGCCCGCTCGGGCAGCTCCGGGCGCTCGGCGCGGCGGATCTCGACGCCGCCCCCCTCGGTGCGGGTGCGCAGCTCGGGGCGTGGCAGCACGTCGCGCAGGAAGCGGTCCACCACCTCGGCGACATCGTGATGGACGGCGAGGCGGTCCTTCTCCTGGATCTCGATCAGCATGCCGAAGGTCGGCGGGGCCTTGCGCTCCAGCACCGTCTTCTGGGTGCCGCGGCGGCGGGCCTCCTCGTCCGAGAGGGTGACCGCCTGGATGCCGCCGAGGAGGTCCGAGAGGGTGGGGTTCTGGAGCAGGTTCTCCAGCGTGTTGCCGTGGGCGGTGGCGATGAGCTGCACGCCGCGCTCGGCGATCGTGCGCGCCGCCAGGGCCTCGGCCGTGGTGCCGATCTCGTCGATCACGATCACCTGCGGCATGTGGTTCTCCACCGCCTCGATCATCACCGCGTGCTGCTCGTCCGGCGAGGGGACCTGCATCCGCCGGGCGCGGCCGATCCCGGGGTGGGGCACGTCGCCGTCCCCGGCGATCTCGTTCGAGGTGTCGACCACCACCACCCGCTTGTCGAGCTCGTCGGCCAGCACCCGCGCCGCCTCGCGCAGGATGGTCGTCTTGCCCACGCCGGGGCGGCCGAGCAGGAGGATCGACTCCCCCGACTCGATGACGTCGCGCAGGATGTCCACCGTGCCGAAGACGGCGCGCCCCACGCGGCAGGTGAGGCCGATGGCGTCCCCCACCCGGTTGCGGATCGCCGAGATGCGGTGGAGCGTGCGCTCGATGCCCGCCCGGTTGTCCTTGCCGAAGCGGCCGACGCGCTCCACCACGTAGGCGATCTCCTCGCGGGTGACCGCCTCCTGGGAGAGCAGCTCGCCGCCGTCGGGGAAACGGGCCTCCGGCAGCCGGCCGAGGTCGAGCACCAGCTCCACCAGCTCGGCGCGCCGGGGGTGAGCCTCCACGGTGGCGCGCACCGCGGGCGGCATCACCGCCAGGAGCAGCTTCAGATCGTCCGTCGTCGCTCGTCCCACCAAGCCCAGGGCCTCCAGGTCCAGAAGGCTACAACAGGCCTTCCGGTATCCAGAACGGCGCCGGGGCCGTGCAACATTTCTTCCCGCCGGAACGTAGGGTCAGGTGAGATCTTTTCCTAGATCTTTTCCTACATAAGACCCAAGGAGGATTCTTCATGCCGATCCAGAAAAGCCTTCCGCTCCTCTGCGGCCTGTTGCTGGTGGCCGCCGCCGCGCAGGCGGTCACCCTGAAGGACCGTTTCGAGCAGACCGTGCCGCTCAAGCCCGGCTCCGAGGTGCGCCTGGGCAACGTCAACGGCGGCGTGACCTTCGAGGCCTGGAACCGCAACGAGGTCCACATCGTGGCCGAGAAGCAGGTGCGGGCGGGCAGCGACGACCAGGCCCGCAAGCTGATGAGCCAGATCAAGATCGACGTCGTCCCCGGCCCCTCCGGCCTGCGCATCGACACCCGCATGCCGAAGCACGAAGGGGGCGTCCTGAGCGGCCTCTTCGGCGGCGAGGTGAGCATGAGCGTGAGCTACAAGGTCCAGGTCCCCCGTCAGGTCGCCCTCGGCATCACCAATTCCAACGGCGGCCTCGCGGTGACCGGCACCCAGGGCAACGCCCAGCTCGAGACGAGCAACGGCGCCCTCTCGATCCACGGGGTCGCGGGAGACATGACGCTCAAGACGAGCAACGGCCACATCTCCGTCGCCGGCTCGGAGGGCACGGTCAAGGCGGAGACCTCCAACGGCGGGATCGACGCCGAGCTGACGCGCTACTCCGGCCACGAGCTGAGCTTCGAGACCAGCAACGGCGCCGTCTCCATCCGCCTGCCACGCGACGCCCGCTTCACGGTCGACGCCGAGACCTCCAACGGCGGCGTGAAGAGCGACTTCCCGGTCGCCGGAGGCAAGCCGGACAAGCACAGCCTCAAGGGGACCGTCAACGGCGGCGGGCCGACGCTCCACATCCGCACGTCGAACGGCGGGGTGCACATCCGGGAGGTGTAAGCCCTCATCACCCCGACCCTCTTCTCCCGTCCCCTCCCACCCTCCCTCACCGGGAGAAGAGGGAGAAAAACCCCTTCGGGGTTGTTTTGGGCGGGCGGTTCCTCTCTCCCGGTGAGGGAGGGGGGAGGGGACGGGAGAGGGGCCAGGGGTGAGGGCTCGGTACATCCCTTGCAGCATAAATACACCGGGCGCGGAGTCCCGCGTCCGGGAGTTGTTTTGCCAACGAGGCCCGCTGGCGGCGCTCACGGGAATCGACACCTCCGCGCGCGATGCCCGCCGGGGATCTCCATGCAAGGGAAGGAGTCCACTATGGACAAGAAATGGTCTCTGGCCGGCAGCGCCGGCCTGGGTGCGGGGGTGGGAGCCGGTCTCATGTATCTGCTCGATCCCCAGGAAGGACGGGGCCGCCGGGCCGCCGCCCGCGATAGATCGGTCTCCGCTCTGAAGCAGGGGGGCAAGGCCGCGGCCAAGACCTCCCGCCATCTCGGCAACAAGACCAAGGGGCTGGTCGCCGAGGCCGGCTCCAAGCTGCGCAAGAGCGACCTGGTGGACGACAGCCAGAAGCTGCTCAAGAAGGTGCAGAAGGCGGTCCGGGCCAGCGTCTCCCACCCCTCGGCGATCGATCCGATCCTCGAAAACGGACGGGTGTACCTGCACGGGCTGGTGCTCGCCTCCGAGGTGGCCCTGCTGCTCTCGGCGATCCATGACGTCGAAGGGGTCACCGGCGTCGAGAACCGGCTCGAGGTCCACGAGTCGCCGAAGGACCTGGCGGCCTTCCGCAAGGGGGCGAAGCGCTGGGGGGGTCCGGCGGCCCGCGTGCTGACCGGCACCACCGGCGGCGCCCTGGCGCTCGCCGGCCTCAAGAACAAGAACGTGGCGCTGGGAGCGGTGGGCCTCGGCCTCCTCGCCCATGGCCTCGCCAACCCCGACGTCAAGCAGCTCGCCGGCCGGCTGCACCTCGCGAAGAACGGCCGCGCGAAGGAGCCGGTCTCCACCCTTGAGCACCACCAGCTCGAGGATGCCTACCAACCGGTGAGCTGAGGAGCACGGACAGACACGGACCCTCAAGGACGCGCACTGTCCTGTCCTTGGGGTCCGTGATTGTCCCTGTGAGTCCGTGGTTGTCCATGATTGTCCCTGCTGGTTCGCGGCGATACCACCCACACCTCCCCCCCTTTCCTTGAAACGTTCGGCACGAATTCTCCGTATCCTCTCTTGTAGACATCCGAGAGGAGCACGATGAGCCAATCGACCACCGATCTGCTGCAAGGGACACTCGATCTGTTGATTCTGAAGACCTTGAGCCTGGGGCCCCAGCACGGCTGGGGAGTCGCGCAGCGCATCCAGCAGGTGTCGCGCAACCTGCTCCAGGTCAACCAGGGGTCGCTCTATCCGGCCCTCCACCGGCTGGAGGAGCAGGGGTGGATCGACTCGGAATGGGGCGTCTCGGACAACAA
>DASXJP010000055.1:0-2567 GCA_036497345.1 Thermoanaerobaculia bacterium | reverse complement strand
TCGGTGGGGCAGAAGCAGCTCATCGCCTTCGCCCGCGCGCTCGCCTTCGATCCCAGCATCCTGATCCTGGACGAGGCGACCTCGTCGATCGACACCGAGACCGAGCAGCTCATCCAGAAGGCGCTCGAGCGGCTGCTGAAGGGGCGCACCAGCATCGTCATCGCCCACCGCCTGTCGACGATCCAGAAGGCGGACCGCATCCTGGTCCTCCACAAGGGGGAGGTCCGGGAGTACGGCACCCACCAGGAGCTGCTGGCGATGCGCGGGATCTACTACCGGCTGTACCTGCTCCAGTACAAGGACCAGGAGCTGGGCGGGGTGGAGCGGACGCTGGCGGCGGGGGCGTAGATCACCTTTGCCCGCCCTGGAAGGGCGGGTATTCACCAGCCTGGGGTTTCAACCCCAGGCGGGGGGGCCGGGCTCGGATCGGACGGATCGGTCCGATCGGACGGATCTGACCGATTTTTACGCCGGCTGCTGCTGCATCATCGGCTGATCCTGCCGTACCGGCTCCGCCGCCGCCGTCTCCACCACCGCCTCCCCCTCCCCCTCCCGCTTCTTCCACCCCAGCACCGCCAACATGTGCCGCGCCTCGTTGTCGAGGGTCACGTCCCGGAGCTCCGTGTACCCCTCGCCGCGGAACAGCTCCATGATTTCGGGCACCGTGTGGCGGTACTGGTAGCGGGGGCTGTAGTTGTCGAACATCTGGACGGCGCGCTCGCGGGCGGTCGCCCTGGGCGGGGCGGGCTCGCCGCGCAGGAGGTGCACCAGCCGGGAGAGCGCCGCGTGCACCGGCGTGGCGGCGTAGCAGAGGCCGTAGAGGAGACCCATCGGCAGGCGGGTGGTCACCGCCCGCAGCGAGACGTTGACGAGGTGGATCCACTTCGGCCGCAGGCGGTAGAGCTGCACGTAGAGCTTGCCCCCGGGCTTCACCGCCGTGCTGATCGAGCGGAACGCCCGGTAGGTGCTCGGCGTGTGGTGGAGCACGCCCGAGGTGTGCACCAGGTCGAAGCTCCGCGGCCGCAGCGGCAGCTCCAGGAGGTTCCCCTGCAGATAGTGGACCTTGTGCGCGACCGCCGGCCCCTTCTCGAACAGGCGCCGGCGGGCGTTCTCCACGCTGCGGCTGAAGTCCATGGCCACGATCTCGGGGCCGTATTCGGCCACCGCCCGGGTCAGCTCGCCGTTGCCGCAGCCGCCGTCGAGGAGGGTGGAGCCCCGCAGCTCCCGGGGGGTGGTGTCGAGGTTGTAGAGGAATTCCCGCTTGCGCAGGCCGGCGTCGTCCTTGAACCAGGTGGCGTCCCCCTCCTGGTAGAGGGTCCACTGGAGGCCGAAGCTCTTCGAGCTGCGGCGGTCGCCCCCGGGCACGGACGATTGCACGCCGGGCGATCTCTCCACGCCGGCCAGGCTGTGGCGGGCGAAGAAATCCGGGTATTCCTCGCGGGCGTTGCGGATCATTCTGGGAATGCCGTCGATGACGGGGTAGACCAGCCCGCAGGCGCAGGAGAGGGCCCCTTCCAGGATCTCCTCGCGGTAGCAGGAATCGCAATCCGGCGGCGACAGGATCTCGCCCGGCCGGTCGACGCCGTGCCGGGCGCAGTGGAAGGAGCAGGCCGGCGACGCCACCGGCGTGGAGATCTCCACCGTGATTTTCTGAAAGACGTCGAGCCGCGGCCGTTCGCCGCACTGGGGGCAGAGGATCCAATCGAGCAGGCGTTTCTTCATGGTGAGGGCCTCCCCGCGTGCGCGGGCTTTCGGTGCTGCGAGCGATCGTGGATGCAACGCGTGGGCCAGCGGTGAGGGGTTTCGGCCCGCTTCTTGCACAACCGGCCAATCGCTGGTGAGACTTCGCTCGTTTGGAGGAATCTTGGGTATGAGAACCCTGGCCATATCGCGAATCGCCGCCGCTCTGCTCGTCCTGCTGTGCGGAGCGGCCTCCGCCCAGACCGCGACGACGCGGACCGAGAAGGACCCGCCGAACGCCTACCAGATCGGCCTCGGCGACGTGCTGGAGGTCTCCGTCTGGAAGAACCCGGAGCTCTCCGTGACCGTGCCCGTGCGTCCGGACGGCCGCATCTCGGTGCCGCTGCTGGGCGACGTGCAGGCGGCGGGCCTGACGCCGCTGGCCCTCAAGGCCGCGCTGACCGACGGATATAAGGAATACGTCACGGCGCCGGGCGTCTCGGTGGTGGTCAAGGAGATCCACTCGCGCAAGATCTACGTCACCGGCGAGGTGGCCCACCCCGGGACCTACGATCTGGAGCCGCGGGGGAAGCTGATGCAGGCGCTGGCCCTGGCGGGCGGCCTCACCCCCTACGCCAGGGGGCGCGTGGTCCTGCTGCGCGACGGCCGGGACGGCCGGCAGGAGAAGCGGATGGAGGTCGAGCTCAAGTCCATCATCAACGGCAAGAAGCCCGAGGACAACGTCCTCCTCCAGCCCGGCGACACGCTGGTGGTGCCCTGAGAGGGGATCGTCTCGCGCACCCCGCCGTCGGACGCGCAGAACCGTAGAGACGTCCCTTGCGCCAGGCCAAGCCTGGGAAGGGAGGAGGGAACATGCAATAGACAGA
>DASXJP010000054.1:0-11010 GCA_036497345.1 Thermoanaerobaculia bacterium | reverse complement strand
CGTCGGGGTGGGGGGCTTTACGGCTGGCTCACCACCTCGATCCCCTTCTCCAGCAGCTCATCGCGGCCCGCGATCACACCGGCGAGGGTGCGGCTGACCGGGACGGTGGGCTTGATCCCCACTCCGTGGTGGGGCGAGCCGCCCTTCTTCCGGATGTCCATGCCGGTCCAACGCAGGGTGTTACCGCCGGCCACGCCGAACGGGTCCATACCGCCGTTGGTTCCCGCGGTGGGCCCGCCCACGAGGGCGCCGAGATGCAGCGGGCGGGCGTCTGAGGGTGTGCCTCCTCCTCTATAATGCCCGTCGCACTGTCACCAGGAAACGCAGGTTTCCCGGTCCTGCGCAAACCGCTCAAAATGGTCACCTAGGAGCCATACTGGGCAGCGGCTTCGCCGCGAAAGTCCGAGCAGGCGCGCAAGTGCTGAGCATGGGCAGGAGATCGGCGCTGATATCCTGGCCTAAGAGAAGGAGACGGAGGAATTCTTGGATATGTTCTTGGGGAGATCTGAGCCAGGGGTGACGATATGACCGAACCTTTCTTGCGGCCGCGCCTTATTGGAGAACGCTTCGAAGGGCACTCCATTCCACTCGAGATCCTCAAGGACCTCGACGAATATAGTATTCCACAGAGAAACGCGTGTATTTCCCGTGAGAGCTGGATTGGACGGCAAATAAGCTCTGTCATAAAAAAGACCGTATAACATTTCGAATCCGACACTGGGGTTATCCGGCACAATCCTGTCCACCTCATCCAAGACTATGACAGTGAATCCTCCTGTTTCAAGCAAATGCGCGCCTAAGTCGGTCAGTCGATCCGAACCAACGTACCCAGGGGGTGACCCGAAGGCACGTGACCGAAAAAGATTACCATAACTGTCATGACTGCCACCGGCCTCCTGACATGCGAAGAAGAATCCCGAGCGATTGAAGATCGAGTCAGACAAAATCTGCGCCAAGTAGGTCTTACCAGAGCCACCCTCTCCCCACAGAAGTATGCTGCTCGCTCGGCGCCAGCGATCCATTACCGATTGGTGGAAATCTTGCGGATCCAAGATAAACTTGGATCTTTGCTGCATCATTTCAATTGTGGCCAGCAACTCAGCTATGGCCTCGTTCGACTCTGCACCAAAGTAATTTTTAGCCAAGGAATTCCGAACTGCTTGAACATCAATTCCCAACCAGAAATCTCTGTCGATCCGGGCAGGATATCTATGCTGCAGGCCGTGCACATGAGCCTGCGGAGGGCCAATCGCTTTACGGACAGATTCAACAATTCGGTCGATTCCGATATCAGAGCTCACCGCAAATCGCGACGACAGTATAGGAAATTGTTCTCGGACCTCCTTGTATGTGAGCTGATGCCAAACCGGAAGAATAGATTTCTCCTGGTCCATTTCGCGCTCTAAGAATGCGCTCAATTCACGTTCTATCCATTCCTTTCGGAAGCTGGGGCTTAAGATGATCAATCGATAGCGCGAGCTTGAAAGCCCCTCCTGAATGCGCTCGATAAGCTTATCGCCTAACGTCAATACAAAATCATCGTACCAGACTTGGTAGCCTGCGTCCTTAAGAGCCCGCGCGAGAGGCTCGACAAGACTAACCTTGTCCTCCCTTGCGTGACAGATGAAGAGATCCCACCTCATAGACTTATGGGCTCCATGCTCTTGACTCATTGTGATCTGACGCTCCTAAAAACGCTAGGTCCAGCATCTGGAATTCTGAAGAGACATCGCCATAACATTTTCAATACCGAAGGATTGAGGGCTCAGCCATCCGGCATCAAGCGTCCTTCGGTTTGCCGCCCTCCATAATAATATGGACCGCATCCCGAGCGATCATCAATTCCTCGTTCGTGGGCACCACGAACACCCGCGCCCCCGCCCCCTCGGGAGAGATCTCCTCTTCTTTCCCCTTCGCCTCGTCATTGCGTTGCGGATCGAGCTTCAACCCGAGCCCTTCCAGGCCGCGCATCGTCCGCTCCCGCACCGCGGGCGAGTTTTCGCCGATGCCGCCCGCGAAGGCGATGGCGTCCACGCCGCCGAGGGCCGCCGTGTAGGCGCCGATGTATTTCCGGAGCCGGTAGCAGAAGACGTCGATCGCCAGGCGCGCCCGCTCGTTCCCCTTCGCCTCCGCCTCCAGCAGCGTGCGCATGTCGTTCGACAGCCCGGAGAGCCCGAGCAGGCCGCTGTGCTTGTTCATCAGCGCGCTCGCCTCGGCCGCGCCCAGCTCCTCGCGCCCCATGATGAACAGCAGCGCCGCCGGATCGAGATCGCCGCAACGCGTGCCCATCACCAGCCCCTCCAGCGGCGTGAAGCCCATCGAGGTGTCGATCGATTTGCCGCCCAGCACCGCGCACGCCGAGGCGCCGTTGCCGAGATGGCAGGTGATGAGCCGCAGCCCGGGATCCCCCTCGCGCTTCAGCAGCGCGGCGAGCCGCCCCGCCACGAAGCGGTGCGAGGTGCCGTGGAAGCCGAATCGCCGGATGCCGAAGCGCTGGTACAGGCTGTACGGCAGGCCATAGAGATAGGCCTCCCGCGGCATCGTGTGGTGGAACGCGGTGTCGAACACCGCCACCTGGGGAGCGTTCGGGAGCTCGGCCCTGGCGGCGTAATAGCCCTGGAGATTGGCGGGATTGTGGAGCGGCGCGAGCGCGATCATCGCCTCGATCCCTTCGATCACTTTATCGTCGATCAGCACCGACGACTGGAACTGCTCGCCGCCATGGACCACCCGGTGCCCCACGGCGCCGATCTCATCCTTATGGGGGATCACCCCATTCTCGGGATCGGTCAGCACCGCCAGCGCCTTCTCGACCGCCTTGCGGTGCTGGAAGGCTCCAATGGCGTCGCGCACCGGCTTCTTCCCTTCGGCCTCGACGTGGAGCACGGCCGTGCCGCCCGCGTCCTCCACCAGCCCCTTGGCCAGCGTCCGGTCCCGCCCCTCCTGGGCTTGGGTCCCATCGGTCTCGATGAGCTGGAACTTGAGCGACGAGCTGCCGCAGTTGAGGACCAGGACCTTCATGCGCGCCACCTCCGAAGCTGCTGCCGGAACATCTCAGCCCCTCCGTGCGCCGGATGGCGGAGGGCGGGGGCCTCCACGCCGATCTCCGCCAGCGCGCCCTGCGCGGTGCGGCCCACGGCGAGCACCTGAGCGCCGGCGGTCTCGGCGAGCAGCCGCTCCAGCACATGCAGGTTGGCGGCCACCAGGCTCCGCTCCGGGGTGCGGTTGCTCAACGGGCCGCGCGCCCCGTAGGGGTGCCAGGGGAAGGAGTTCCAGAGCAGGGCGCCGCGGGCCTCGCCGCCCAGGGCGTCCCAGACGATGCTTCCCGAGGGCTCCAGCCAGAGCGCTGGATTGCGACTGGTGGCCCGGAACGGCGCGCCGGCCCAGGGGAGCCGCCGGCCGTCCGGCCCCAGGAGCTGGCGCTCGCTGGTGAAGGCGATGCCGGAGAACCGCCCTCCCCGGAAGCCGAGCGCCTCGCCCACCAGGATCAGCCGCGGCGTCCCCACCCGGTCGAGATAGGCCTCCAGGTTCTCCCGCCGCCCCTTGGCCGCGGCCGGGCCGTCGAGCTCCGGAAACGCCTCACGGTAGGGATTGACCACTCCGTAGGCGTCTCCCTTGGGACCCCGGTAGAGGAGGCGGAGGACGGGGGAGAGGTCCACGCCGGAAGGCTCAGGCGGCGGTCAAGATAAGCGGCTCGCCGCGCCGGATCACGATCGTGTGCTCGTAGTGGGCGGTGAGCGAGCGGTTCTGGGTGCGGATCGTCCAGCCGTCCGGCTCGGTGACGAGCTGCGAAGGCTCGGCCGAGATCATCGGCTCGACGGCGATCACCAGCCCCTCGGTCAGCTCCGTGCGGGACCGCGGATCGTAGAAGTTCGGCACCTCGGGCGCCTCGTGGATGGTCTTCCCCACGCCGTGGCCGCAGAGGCTGCGCAGCACGCTGAAGCCGTGCTTCCGCACCTCCCCCTCCACCGCGCGGCCGATGTCGTTGACCTGCCGGCCCACCCGCGCCACGGCGAGCGCCTTCTCGAACGCCGCCTTGGCGCACTTGCGGAGCTTGCGTGCCAGGGGCGAGACGGGCGGCAGGAGCACCGTCGTGGCCGAGTCGGCGATGTAGCCCCCGAGCTCGGCCGTGACGTCGATCTTCACCACGTCCCCCGGCTCCAGGCGCCGCGAGCCGGGCACGCCGTGGACGATCTGCTCGTTGACGCTGATCAGATTGAAGCCGGGGAAGTTGTAGGTGAGCTGGGGCGCCGAGCGGGCCCCGTGCCGGCGCAGGAAGTCGGCGCCGACCTGATCGAGCTCGGCCGTGGTCATCCCCGGCTTCGCCGCCGCCTTCATCTCCTGGATCGCCTCGCCCACGAGCTTCCCCACGCGGGTCATCCCGGCGAGGTCTTCTTTGGAGCTGATCGTCATGCGTCGTCCCCCGGTTTCATGGAGCGACAGTGTACCGCCGACCCGGGGGCAAGACCAAGATAGCTGCTTATCTGGCGGCCTGCGCGACGGGGTAGCCTCTCTCCTAGGGCCATGCCCTGGACTGAGGAAGAGCGGCTCTTCGGGTTTCGAGCCGACCTCGCGCCAGAAATGTGATTCCAGCGCCGGAGCTGCCAAAACTCAAAGAAATCGCCTGCTCTCTGGGCCGAAGGCCCGGGCTTCCTCAGCCCAGCCCAACGGGCTGGGCTACAGTGGGCCAAGCCCTCCTCCAAGCCCCAACGGAGCGGAATAACCGACTGGAGCTTCTGAACACTTTGGTCGACGCACCGGCTGCGATGGCCATTCAAGCATCAATCATCGCTTCCCTTTCAACCGCTGAATCTCCTCCTGGAGGCAGGCGGTTCCGTCCTCAGTCGAGCGAACGATTCTCAGCAGATCAACCGCCCGAATCGCCTGCGGGGCTGATCTTGCGGATACAGCACCATTTGAATCGAAGCGGAATACCAACTCCTCAAACCATGCTTCAGGCAAGCTCTTGAGCTGTTCGAGCAGGTCTGTCATTGGTGACGTGGACCGAGCGATGTTCAGCCCCATCCGCTGGACGATCTGGCCCTGTGGCTCCGAGGCGATCCGGGTTTCCTCCTGGGTGTTGGTTTCAATGTAGGTGTGCGAGGCGCCGGCAGAGAACGGCTGCGGCAGAGAGGTAAACCGCGGCTTAAGCGAGGCCAGCGTCTCGTCGATGAGGCGACGCGGCGGCAGGTCGCGCAGCAGCATCCAGTTGGAAGGCAACGCGGTGTCTGGACGGTCCGGGCGCCAGCCGGCGCCCAGGATCTTGATCAGCCGAGCTTGGTCGGTGTCTGCCGCGGCTTCCGCTCCGGGCTTGATCCAGACCCAGACCATCAGGCCCTGCTGCTCCAAGTCGGCGGCGATCCGGATCTGCCGCTCGGTGAATGGATCGTACGCCGAACCGAGGAGATGAACGGAGAGGAGCGCATGCTCCATCTCGCCGCGGATCAGGTCGTCGGCGAAGGCGTCGTCGCGGCGTCCGGGGGGCTGCACGTCGTAACCCTGGTTGCGCAGCTCCTCCTGAAGCTGCTTCCAGGCGTCCAGGCAGTCTTCGGCCGGCGAGGCCACGAAGACGCGCTCGCGCTCACGGCGGAGCCGCCGCAGCGTCTGCGCGATGGCGCGCGCCAGGCTGCCGATGGCCTTGCGGAAGTCGTCCGTGCCAGGCAGGAACTCGACATCGCCTCCCGGGCCGTCCTCGCGCCGGAAGAAGTCCAGGGTCTGGATCGTCGGGAGAAAATGTCTGTGGCCGTCGTTTTCCCAGGGCGTCTTTAGAACCTTAAAGAAACGGGTGCTGGTCTCGGAAAGGTTCCAGGAACCGAAGAGATTCATGAAGCACCGGCGCTCGCGGCTACACCAGTCCGAAATCTCATAGCTGGGTGAGAGGACCGCAACGAAGACCGCCGACCGCTGCACCCCGGTTTCGATCTCGGTCTGCCAATTCTGGCCGAAGCGTAGTCGCTTGCCATCCTGCCAGACCGACACCCTGATACCCAGGCGGCGCGACAGTTCCTCGCCAAGGCTCTTCTCGAACACCTGGACCCAGGCGGAATCGTCCGCGTGCGCATAGCTGATGAAGAGGTCGTTCTCGAAGCCAGGTACAAAACCGCTCATTGACTCCACCGGCTCACGGCAGTCTTCGCGCCGCGAGAGTCTCTCTGTGCTTAAAATCTCTATTATATCCCGTAGGCGCGGCCAGAGTTCTTGGGCCGCCTCAACCCTCGACGCCGAACGTACGCTCGAAGCCCCGGTGGCCGTCCAGGGTCACCTGCACGGCGCGGCTCCCCGGCGTACGCTCGATCCAGCCGAGGTCGAACAGGCGGGCGAGGAGCGCGGCCCCCAGCGCGCCCGCCACGTGCGGCACCCGCTCGCTCCAGTCGAGGCAGGCCGGCGCGAAGGCGCGGCGGCGGGCCCGCGCCGCCTCGACGTCCACCCCGAAATCCCCGAAGAGGCGCGCCCCCTCCGGCGTGACCTCGAATTGGCCGCCGTCCGGCCGCAGCGCGCCGCGGTCCACGAGCGCCGCGGTGAGGCCGACGCCGAGACGCCCCGCCAGATGGTCGTAGCAGGTGCGGGCCGCCCGCACGGCGCGGCCGATGCGGGCCTGGCGGTGGGTGCGGGGCGAGGCCGGCGGCGCCAGGACGGCGAGCGCCTCCATCGCCTGGATCAGCTCGGGGCGCGCCAGCCGGTAGTAGCGGTGGCGCCCCTCCGGGCGCACGCCCACCAGCCCGCCCTCCACCAGCCTGGCCAGATGGACGCTGGCGGTCGGCGCGGTGACGCCCGCCGTCAACGCCAGCTCGCTGGCCGAGATCTCCCGTCCGTCCGAGAGCGCGAAGAGGATGGCCACCCGCGCCGGATCGGCGAGCAGGGAGGCCACGGGAGCGATGGCGGCGTCCGCAAACATAGTTCGATGCTACCAGAAATGTTCCCGCGCTAGGCTCGCGTCATGGAACGATTTCCGGACGATCCCAGCGATCCCATCGCGGCGGTGACCCACCGCGATCCCTATCCCTACTACTCCCGGCTGGCGGCCGAGCGGCCGATCTACCACGACGGCTCCCTCGGACTCTGGGTGGCCGCGAGCGCCGAGGTGGTGACGGCGGTGCTGGCGAGCGACCTCTGCCGGGTGCGGCCGCCCGCGGAGCCGGTCCCCGCCAAGCTCCAGGGGACCCCCGCGGGCGATCTCTTCGGCCGCCTGGTACGCCAGAACGACGGCGGCCGGCACGCCCCCCTGAAGCGGGCGGTCTCCGCGGCCCTGGGAGCGATCGATGGACAGCAGGCCGCCGCCGCGAGCCAGGACTGGGCGCGGACCCTGGCCGCCGGGATCCACTCGACCCAGGATCTCCAGGATTTCATCTTCCGGCTCCCCGTCTACGCGGTCGCGAGCCTGCTGGGCGTCTCTCAAGACCGGCTGGAGCCCGCGGCGCGCTGGACCGGCGAGATGGCCGCGGGTTTCGCGCCCTCCGCCACCCCCGAGCAGGTCGAAAGCGGGAGCCGGGCCGCGGCCGAGCTCCGCCAACTGATCGGGGGGCTGACCGGCGACGGCGTCTTTTCGGACCTGTCCCGGCAGGCCCACCGCGCCGGATGCGAGGACGCCGAGACCATCGCCGATTCGATCGCCGCCAATGGCGCCGGCTTCCTGCTCCAGGCCTACGAGGCCACCGCGGGTCTGATCGGCAACACGCTGCTGGCCCTGGCGAGGAATCCTGGTCTCCATCCTGCGGAGCTGGACGCGGTGATCCAGGAGGTGCTGCGTTTCGATCCGCCGGTCCACAACACCCGCCGCTTCGTCGCCCGCTCCGGGCTCGTCGCCGGCCGCGAGATGCGCGAGGGGGACGCCGTGCTGGTGGTGCTGGCCGCCGCCAACCGCGATCCGGCGGCGCCCCTGTTCACCTTCGGGGCCGGCCGCCACGCCTGTCCGGGGCAGGCGCTGGCCACCACGATCGCCCGGGCCGGCGTCGAGCAGGCGCTGGCGGCCGGGATCGATCCCGGGCCGCTCGCCGAAGGGGTGAGCTACCGCCCGTCAGCCAACGTGCGCATCCCGGTGTTTCGCGTTGAGGAGGAAAGGCGCTTACCATAGTCACAACCCATGAGCGATCCGAGCGCCCCGGAAGGACCCTCCGAGCTCTTCAATGAGCTGGCCCAGTACGAGGTGGACGAGCGGTCGGTCCGCCTCCTCGATCACGACCTCTGCCTGGAGAAGCGGGTGGTGGTGCTGGGCAAGGTGGACCCGCACGGGTGCGATCCCGTGAAAGTCGGTATGTTGCCGCCGGTGAAGCGCTCGTTGGTACGCGAGATCGGAGAGCAGCTCGGCCGGCCGGTGCGGCCGGTGCCGCTCAACGACTGGGAGATCCGGCGGGCGATCGACCTCGGCTGGGGCGAGGCGGGCCCGGGCATCGACGCCGGCTCGCTCCTGCTGCACGCGGTGCCGGCCTTCACCTTCGCCGTCGAAACACCGGTGCCCGAGCTCCTGGACGAGATCCTCGGCCGCGCCGTCGAGCTCGGCGCGAGCGACATCCACATCGAAAACTACGATCAGGACGTGGACGTCCGCTTCCGCGTCGACGGCACCCTGCGGCAGGTGGCGACCGCCCTCGCCCGCGACAACATCCAATCGGTGCTCGCCCGGCTCAAGATCCTCGCCTGCCTCGACATCGCCGAGCACCGGCGGGCCCAGGACGGGCGCATCCAGGCGGTCTACCGGGAGCGCGGCCAGGACCGGTCGATCTCGCGCGGCATCGACTTCCGGCTCTCCATCGTTCCCGGTCCCTTCGGCGAGGACGCGGTCCTCCGCATCCTCGACAGCGCCGCGCCGCTCGCGCTCGACCGTCTCGGCTTCGACGCCGGGATGCGGTCCACTTTCGAACGATTGATCACCAGCCCGGAAGGGATGCTGCTGGTCACCGGCCCCACGGGGAGCGGCAAGACGACCACCCTCTACGCCGCCATCCATCACATCAATACCCCGGAGAACAAGATCCTCACCGCCGAGGATCCGATCGAATATTACTTTCCAAAGACCAATCAGAAGCAGGTCTCCGGGCAGATGAGCTTCGCCGACTACGCGCGGGCCTTCCTGCGCCAGAACCCGGACGTGATCCTGATCGGCGAGGTGCGCGACGAGGAGACCGCCGACGCCGCCGTGCGCGCGGCGCAGACCGGCCACCTGGTGCTCTCGACCCTGCACACGGGGGACGCCGTGCTCACCATCTCCCGCCTGCATACCCTGGGAATCGAGCCGAGCCTGATCGCCGGCTGCTTCCTCGGCGCCCTCTCCCAGCGCCTGTTGCGCCGCCTCTGCGAGCACTGCCGCGTCGCGGCCGCGCCGGACGAGAACGAGACCGAACGTCTCCGCCTTACCGGGAGCGATCACGATTTTTTCCGCCCCAAGGGCTGCGACGCCTGTGCCGGTACCGGCTTCCGCGGCAGGCTCGGAGTCTACGAGCTCTTCGTGCCCGACGAGGATCTGGCCGACCTGATCGCTCACGGCGAGCCCGCGAACCGCCTGCGCGCCGCCGCCCGCGAGCGCGGCATGCGGAGCCTCCTCGACGACGCGCTCGCCAAGGCGCGGGCGGGCCATGTGCCGCTGTCGGAGATCCTGCGGGCGGTGCCCTTCCGCATCCTGGAACGGGGTTGAGGGGCGGAGCCGCCCGGCGCCGATCTTGCTTCCAAAATCCTTCTTAGACAGGAGACCCTCACCATGCCCGAGAAAAAGACGATCGAGAAGGCCCGCCAGGACAAGCGCGAGGGCAAGGCCCCGAGCACCCAGGCCGGCGAATTCGTCCACGAGGAGATCGAGCACGTCAAGGAAGGGAAGCACGGAGCGCGGTCGACCCAGCAGGCGATCGCGATCGGGCTCTCGAAAGCGCGCCGCGCCGGCGTGAAGCTGCCTGCGCCCAAGAAGGGGACGGCTTCTGAGGAGACGCGCCGCAAGGCCGAGAGCGACGCCAAGGCGGGAGCCAAAGGAGCGAAGAAAACCGTTTCGCGCACCCGCTCCAAGGCGACGACGGCGGCGCTGAAGAAGGAAGGCCACTCCGCCGCCTCGGAGAAAGCCCTCTCCAAGCAGGCGAAATCGGCGGCGGCGAAACGTACCGTCGCGGAGCGCTCCGCGGCGGCCCGTAGGGCGGCGCGCACCAAGGGACCCGCCGAGCGCTCGGCCGCGGCCAAGAAGGCCGCGAAAACGCGCGCCAAGAAGTCTTCCTGAGGCTGCGATGGCGGCCGGCCCGCAACGTTGGTCTCAGCACGTCACCGAGACCAGCAACGCCCTGGATCTGAAGGAGGGCGTCTTCACCCTCGACGATCCCAGGGAGATCGCGCGCTCCCTCAAGCGCTCCGCCGAGCGCAGCCGGCGGCGGAAAACCGATCCATTCCGCTCGGCCATGTCGATGCTCACCTTCTACGTCAACCGGGCGGGAAAGGGCCTTCCCAAGGAGCGCCTCGCAATCCTGGAGCAGGCGAAGGACGAGCTCCGGGAGCTCTTCCACCGGCCGCGCAAAGAATAGGGCGTGAGCGGTCCGCCCCGCGAGGCGGACCGCTCACGCCTAAAGGATGGCGATTGGGCTCTGGGTGATTTTCACGCCTAGCAGGCGCGCAACCAACTGTATCCTTCGCAAGCCCCCTCGGTGAAAATGACTGTGGCGACGGTGGTCGTACCTCCTCCTTGCGCGGCCGAAAGCTGGTTCGCTTCGAGTCGCCCCAGCGTATCGACATTCAGCGTGAGCTTCTTCAGACGCGGATCCTTCTTCATGACTTCCTCCCTGTCGCGGTTCGGCGGCTCCAGGGTATCCGGAGACCGGAGACGTGCTCCAGCAAGTCTCGTGAGAGGTCTACGGGAATTGCGAGGACTTGGATGAATGGATCGGGCTGTGGACGGCGGCAGACCCGCTATCGGGTTCCTGTCGCCGTCATCAGACCCCACAGCCAACTGATCCTGTAGCGCTCGACGTCCAGCTCCCGATAACCCGCTTCCTGAAGAAGGCGCAGGCACTCCCGCTGGCGATGGACCTTGATTTCCGCGTG
>DASXJP010000053.1:0-1588 GCA_036497345.1 Thermoanaerobaculia bacterium | reverse complement strand
CAACGAATTCACCTGGATCAGCCCATAGCCGGCGACCAGCTCCTTGGTCTCGGCGAAGGGTCCGTCGGTCACGCTCGGCTTGCCCCCCGAGAACTTGACCCGGGAGCCCTTCGAGCTCGGATGGAGCCCCTCGCCGCCGAGCAGAATGCCGGCGTTGGCCATCTCTTCCATGTACTTGCCCATCTCGGCAAGGAGCCGCTCGGTCGGCATCACGTACGCCTCGGTGTCCTTGTCGGCCTTGCGGAAAATCATGAATCGCATCGTCGGTCTCCTTTGGGACGTCGGTCGTTTGATTCCCTCAGCCCGTAGTCGAACGAGGAGAGGCGAGATCGACACGATGATCCCAAAGATCGCCCAGCCCCGTCTCCCACAACCGCCGGGCACACTCAAAGGCCTCCTCGGCTCCCGTCTCATCCCCTCGCGCCCGGCGGATGTAGCCGACATGGGTCCAGGCGTAGCCCTGGAGGCGTGGGCGTTCGGGGTCCTGCTCGGGGAGGTGATCGGCGATGAGCACCGCGAGCCCGGCCAGCTCCAGCGCCTCCTGTGGATCGTCCGGCACCTTACGGAGGCTCTCGGCGGCCACCCTCACGCAGAGCTCCCCGTTCCAATACTCCTCCAGATCCTCCACCAGCATCCGGCGTTCCGCGGCGGCGCAGCCCTCCAGATGGGCCCAGAGCTCCGCCGCGCCCACCGGTTCCGGCTTGGACGGCCCGGCCAGCGGCGCGAGCACCAGATCGACCGCCTCCTGGGACAACGCGATCATCTCGGCGGCCAGGGCGGCGGCGAAGGCGCGGTCCGGGCGGAGCCTCCCCCGCGCCGCGGCCCGGAACGAGTGGATGGCCGATCGCAGGGGATCGAGAAGATAGACGGGAAACCCGGCCGCCTCCGCCGCCCGTTCCAGCACCTCGCGCGGCGTGGCCCGCTGGCCTCTCTCGTAGACCGAGAGCTGGCTCGGCGCGATGCCGGCGGCGCGGGCGAGATCCGCCTGATCCCAGAGGCGGGACGCGCGGAGCAGCACCAGGGCCAGCCGCGAATCAGGATCGTTCTTGTCGGCGTCGTCCATGATCCCCACCTCCTCAGCGCTGTGGCGTCACTCTCCGGGCTGGTTTCCCCACCTGATTCCAGGCAGGATGGTCCCGCGGAGGTCCGGCTCGGCGGCCATGGGGGCCGCGGGCGAGCCGCCTCCTGGAAAGGAGCCGGTCATGCGAGTCTTGCGCAGAGCAGCCGTCCTGATGGTCCTCCTCGGGCTGAGCCTCGGAACGCTCGGGATCTTCGCCGCCCCCACCCATTCGCGGGTGCATCGTCCCGCGAAAACGGCCGGCTGGAACGGGGTCCATCTTTTCGATGCGCTGTGGCGCCGGATCGCGGGCTGGACGAAAGAAGGGCCTGGGATCGATCCTCTGGGGACGAAAGAGGGGCCTAGGATCGATCCTTTGGGCAGCCCCAGTCCTTCGAACGGTACGCAGACCCAGAACGTCGATTCGGGTTGCGGGATCGAACCCTGGGGCCAATGTTTGCCTGGTCATTGATGCACCTTCAATCTGAAGGCGGCGAATGTTTGTAGGGGCGGCCCTGTGTGGCCGCCCTG
>DASXJP010000052.1:0-21767 GCA_036497345.1 Thermoanaerobaculia bacterium | reverse complement strand
CCCCCTCTCCACCCCGTGGAGAGGGGGTCAGGGGGTGAGGCCTCGAAGGGCTGGACGCTCCGAGGGCAAGGTCCAGTCTTGCGCCCTTTTCCTCCTCCCCAATTGGATCGGCGGCCACGCCGCCTACCACCCCCACGGCGTGCAGGCCGCCCACATCGAGGGCCTCTGGTGGCTGATGTTCTGGGTCTGCTCGGCGGTGTTCGTGGCGGTGATGGTGGCCCTCGGCGCCGCGATCACCCGGCCTCCGCGCGAGAGCGGACCGCCGGGCGCCATCCCCCCCGAGCGGCACCGGCGAATGAGCCGGGTGGTGGCGGGCGCGGTGGGGGTGACCGTCCTCGTCCTGTTCGTGCTGCTGTTCGCCAGCGTCTCCACGGGCCGGGCGATCGAGTCGCTGCGGGCCTCGCAGGCGATCACCATCAAGCTCACCGGCCACCAGTGGTGGTGGGAGGTGGAGTACGACGATCCGGTGCCGGAGCACATCGTGCAGACCGCCAACGAGATCCACATCCCGGCCGGCCAGCCGGTGCGGGTCGAGCTGGCGTCGGCCGACGTGATCCACAGCTTCTGGGTCCCCAGCCTGCACGGCAAACGGGACCTGATCCCCGGCCACAGCTCGGAGATCTGGATTCAGGCGGACCGCCCCGGCGTCTACCGCGGCTTCTGCGCCGAGTTCTGCGGCCATCAGCACGCCCACATGGGACTGCTGGTGATCGCCGATCCGCCGGCGCGGTACGCGGCCTGGTACGCTGGCCAGCTCCAGACGCCATCGCCGCCGGCCGATCCGCTCCTGCAGCACGGCCGGCAGGTGGTGGAAGCCGGTCCCTGCGCGATCTGTCACAACATCCAGGGGACGCAGGCCTCGGGCAAGCTCGGCCCGGACCTCACCCATCTCGCCAGCCGCCGCACCCTCGCCGCCGCCACGCTGCCCAACACCCGCGGCAACCTCGGCGGCTGGATCGTCGATCCGCAAACGATCAAACCCGGAAATCAGATGCCCGCCAACAGTCTCTCCTCGGAAGACCTGCAGGCGGTGCTGGCCTATCTGGAGAGTCTCAAATGAGCGCGGAGCCGATCGACAGGGGGCTGGTGGCGGATCCCGCCGATAGTGCTGACGCTGAGGACCGCCGGCTGCTCGAGCGGACCTGGAAGTACGCCTCCGGTCTCTGGGGGTGGCTCGCCGAGGTGGACCATACCAAGATCGGCGTGCGCTACATCGTCACCGCCCTGATCTTCTTCGCCCTGGGAGGGATCGAGGCGCTGATGATGCGCGTCCAGCTCGCCAGGCCCGAGAACGGCTTCCTCAATCCCGATCTTTACAACGAGATCTTCACCACCCACGGCTCGACGATGATGTTCCTCTTCGCCGTGCCCATCATGCTGGGCCTGGGCGTCTACTTCGTGCCGCTGATGGTGGGCACGCGCAACATGGCCTTCCCGCGATTGAACGCTTTTTCTTATTACGTCTATCTGATCGGCGGGCTCTTCCTGTACACGGCGTTCTTTCTCAACACCGGGCCGGACGCCGGCTGGTTCGCCTACGTGCCGCTCTCGGGTCCCCAGTTCAGCCCCGGCAAGCGGGTGGACGTCTGGGCGCAAATGATCACGTTTACGGAGATCTCCTCGCTGGCCGTGGCGGTCAAC
Source organism: Thermoanaerobaculia bacterium (assembly GCA_036497345.1). Taxonomy (GTDB): domain Bacteria; phylum Acidobacteriota; class Thermoanaerobaculia; order Multivoradales; family UBA5704; genus DATARR01. The sequence continues at coordinate 20,126 of DASXJP010000052.1, read as the reverse complement.
ATCGTCACCACGGCCTTCAAGCAGCGGGCGCCCGGGATGTCGCTCAACCGCATCCCGATCTTCGTCTGGGCGATGATCGTGACCTCGTTCATGGTGATCTTCGCCATGCCGGCGGTGATGCTGTCGAGCCTCATGCTGGCCCTCGACCGGCTGGTGGACACGCACTTCTTCAATCCGGCCGAAGGGGGGGACGCGCTGCTCTGGCAGCACCTGTTCTGGTTCTTCGGCCATCCGGAGGTCTACATCATCTTCATCCCGGCCACGGGGATCGTGTCGACGATCCTCGCCCCGTTCACCCGGCGCGAGGTGTTCGGCTACATGGCGCTCGTGCTCTCGCTGGTGGCCACCGGCTTCATCGGCTTCGGCCTCTGGGTGCACCACATGTTCGCCACCGGCCTGCCCCAGCTGGGGCAGAGCTTCTTCACCGCCGCGAGCATCATGATCGCCATCCCCAGCGGCGTGCAGATCTTCTGCTGGCTGGCGACTTTATGGGGCGGGAGGCTGCGGTTCAAGGTGCCGCTCCTCTACGTGCTCGCCTTTATATTTACTTTCGTGATCGGAGGCCTGACCGGGGTGATGCTCGCCGCCGTGCCGCTCGACCTCCAGGTACACGACACCTTCTTCGTGGTGGCCCACTTTCATTATGTTTTGATCGGCGGCGCCGTCTTCCCGCTCCTGGGCGGGCTCTTCTACTGGTATCCCAAGATCACCGGGCGGATGCCGTCCGAGGCGCTGGGCAAGCTCTCGTTCTGGCTGGTCTTCCTCGGCTTTCAGATCACGTTTTTCCCGCAGCACATCCTGGGGCTGGAGGGGATGCCGCGCCGGGTCTACACCTACCTGCCGGAGACGGGATGGGGGGACCTCAACCTGCTGTCCACGGTGGGCGCGTTCGTCCTCGGCCTGGGCGTGCTGGTCTTCGTGATCAACATGATCGCCAGCAAGGTGAGCGGTCTCCCGGCCGGGGATGACCCCTGGGGATCCGACACCCTGGAGTGGTCGACCTCCTCGCCGCCGCCGCCCTACAACTTCCAATACATCCCCACGGTCGGCGCCCGCGCCGCCCTGTGGAACATGCGGGAGGACCAGCCGGTGGTGACCGGCCTGCGCAGCGATCGCCGGGAGTTTCTGATCACCAACATGATGGACGCCGATCCGGACCATCGCCAGGTCTCGCCCGGCCCCACGATCTGGCCCTTTTTCCTTTCGCTCGGCGTCGGCATCACGTTCATCGTGGGCATCTTCACCCCCTGGGGCGTGCCCATCGGCGCGGTGCCGGTCGCGGTCTCGCTGGTCGGCTGGTTCTGGCCGCGGGGGGACCAGGGGCATAAGGTCCTCAAGGAGAAGTCATGACACAGCGGCCGGCGCTGGACGTCTCGGATCTGCCCACCACCGCCTTCGGCATGCGCGACCCGCTCTGGTGGGGAGTGGTGGGCATCATGTGCATCGAGGGGACGATGTTCGCCATCATGGCGGGGTGCTACTTCTACCTGCGCGGCGGCGCCAACCTCTGGCCGCCCGCGGGCACGCTCCATCCGGGCGTCGCGATCACCACCCTCAACATTCTGATCCTGCTGGCGAGCCTCTTTCCCATGCACCGCGCGGCGAATTCCGCCGAGCGGGAGGACCTGCCGGCGATCCGCCTCTGGCTGATCCTTTCGACCGTCCTCATGGTGGCCTTTCTCATCATTCGCATCGTGATCCTGCACCGGCTCACCTTCCGCTGGGACAGCCACGCCTACGGCTCGGTGGTGTGGACCACGGTGGGGCTTCACACGGTGCACGTGGTCACCGGCATCTGCGAGAACCTGCTGTTCATCACTCTGCTGACCAGGGGGCCGGTGGAGGACAAGCACATGGACGACCTCCGCCTGAACAGCATGTACTGGTACTTCGTGGTGGCCTGCTGGGTGCCGTTCTATTGCATCTTCTTCCTGGACCCGGGGCTGCTGGGCGCCACGGCGGGATGAAAGGGTTTTTGCCATGGCCGACCGCACCAACGAGCTGAAAGAGAACCGCCCCGAGCGCCGGGACGTCCTCCTCTGGATCCCCGTGCTGGCGGGCCCGATCGCCTGGGCGCTGACCGAGCAGCTCAGCTACATGCTCACCCCCACCGCCTGCTGGACGGGCAGCCACCTGCTCCTCTATCTCGTGCCGCTGTGCACATTGGTGATCGTGCTCGGCTGCGCCTTCTTCGCCCACGGCCGATGGAAGCGGGAGCCGGAGGGCTCGACGGAGACGGGAGACCCCCGGGATTCGCGGGCGCGTTTCCTGGCCATGGCCGGATTCTGGCTCTGCGTCTCCTTCGCGGTGGTGATCCTGGCGGAGGCGGTGCCGAATCTGGTGCTGCGGGTGTGTGATTGATGCGAACCCTCACCCCCCGGCCCCCTCTCCCGTCCCCACCCCCCTCCCTCCCCGGGCGAGGGGGAGCAAAAACCGAAAACCTTGCTGTCTTTCTCCCCCTCTCCCGGGGCGGGAGGGCGGGAGGGGACGGGAGAGGGGGCTGGGGGGTGAGGGTCCGGGCGGGGGTGCTCCTGGCTCTGCTCGCCGCCTCTCCCGCCTTCGCGCACGCCGGCCATCACCTCGACGCCGGGACCGTCCTCTCCTGGTGGACGTGGGACCCGTTCGTGCTCCTCCTCCTCGCCGCCTCGGGGGCGCTCTACGCGGTGGGGCTCGCCCGGCTCTGGCGGCGGGCGGGGGTGGGGCAGGGGATCAGGCGGTGGCAGGCGGCCTGTTTCGCGGGCGGATGGCTGGCGCTCGTGGTGGCGCTGATCTCGCCGCTCGACGCCCTGGGGGGCATCCTCTTCTCGGCCCACATGGCGCAGCACGAGGTGTTGATCCTGATCGCCGCGCCGCTGATGGTGCTCGGCAGGCCGCTGGCGCCGTTCCTCTGGGCCCTGCCGCGCGACGTGCGCGAGGAGGCGGGACGGGTCTCGCAGGCCCCCTGGTTCGCCGCTTCCTGGCGCCGGCTGACCGCGCCGGCCACGGTGTTCGTGCTCCATGGCCTGGCGCTCTGGATCTGGCACCTGCCCGGCCTCTACCAGGCGACGCTCGACGACGACCTCATCCACGCCCTGCAGCACCTGAGCTTCTTCGGCAGCGCCGCCCTCTTCTGGTGGGCGCTCATCCATGGCCGGTTCGGCCGTCTGGGTTACGGGGCGGCCGTGGTCTACGTCTTCGCCACCTCGATGCACAGCGGAATCCTGGGCGCCCTCCTGACCTTCGCCCCCCGTTTGTGGTATCCCATCTACCAGGCGCGGACGAGCCGGTGGGGACTCTCGCCGCTGGAAGACCAGCAGCTCGCCGGCCTCATCATGTGGATTCCCGCGGGGGTCGTCTTCATCTTCCTGGGGCTCGGCCTGTTCGCGGCCTGGCTGGGGGAGGCGGAGCGCCGGGTGGCCCACACCCGGAGCGAGGCGCTGCTGCGAACGATGGAAGGAGAAACGGGACATGGAGCTTGAGCGGACGCGGAAGGCGCTCGCCGGAGCCGGGCTGGCCCTGGCGCTCGCGCTGGCCGGTTGTGACAGCAACGGCGGGCCGTCGGCCATCGAGAAGAAGGCGGCGGAGATGACCGGCGGCGTGCCGTCGCGCGGCAGGGACATCATCCGGCGCTACGGCTGCTCCACCTGCCACGCCATTCCGGGGGTCGAGGGGGCGCGCGGCCAGGTGGGCCCGTCGCTCGAAGGGATCGCCAGCCGCGCCTATCTCGCCGGCAAGCTCCCCAACACGCCGGCCAACATGATCAGGTGGATCCGCACCCCGCAGGACGTCCAACCGGGCACCGCGATGCCCGAGCTCGGCGTCACCGAGCAGGACGGCAAGGACATCGCGGCCTACCTCTATACCCTGCAACAATGACCACTCGACGGGATCTCCTCAAGTCTTTCCTCGCGGCGGGAGCGCTCGCCGGTCTCGGCCGGCAGGCCTTCGCCGTCCAACCCGTCCGCCGAGTCCCTCTGGGGCTGCTCCTCGACCCCGACACCGCCGCTGGCCGCGGAGCGCGCCTCGGTCTGGAGGAGGCGCAGCGGGCGGGTCAGCTCCTGCACGTCGACATCTCGGCCGCGCCCACCTCCGAGTACGCCCTGATCGGCCTCGCTGTGCCGAAGGAGGAGCCGAAGGCGCTCTTCCTCGCCGTGGGCCCCCCCGCGCAGGGCGCCGAGCCGATCCGGCCGCACGTCTATTTGGTGTCCGCCAGCCCGGCCTTCCGGCGCCAGGCCCTCGACCGCCACAAGGACCGCAAGGACCTCAAGGTCGTCGACTGGCAGCCGGACCTCACCAAATTCGGCGCCGACGCCCTCAACCTCCGCTTCCGCCGCCGCTTCAACCAGCCCATGGACGAGGCGGCCTGGCGCGGCTGGATGGGGGTGAAGCTCGCCGCCGAGCTGGCCCTCCGATATCCGGGTACAAGCGCCGGCGCCGCCGCCACCGACAAGGTGGGGGAGCTGAGCCTCGACGGCCACAAGGGGATGCCGCTGCGTTTCGATCCCAAGGACCACCACCTGATCCAGCCGGTCTACCTGGTGGATGGGCAGGGGAAGGTGGTGGATGAGGTGGCTCCGGAGTGGAAGGAGTGAGCTTGAGCTGGGGAGTGCTATACTCCTCACGATGTCTAACGACGTGAGGGAGTGATAATCAATGGCCGCGCAGAGCACTCTCGCCTACCTGCATGCCCGAGGTCTTCAAGTCGAGCCGGAGGATCTGCCTCCTATGCTCGAAGAAGCCCTCCAGGACATGCGCCAGACGCTGTTCCCCACGAACCCGGAGACGGATCTCACCGCGCCGGAGGTGGCTGCTCTGAAGCGCGGCGGCTTCGAGTTGGCTCCCCTGTCTGCCACGAGCTCGGATACGCTGGCACGGACCGCGGCCGAGTACGCGGTCCTGCGCGACACCAGCCTCACCGCGGCGGAGACGGCCCGGAAGCTCGGAGTGGATCCGAGCAGAGTGCGGCAGCTTCTGGCGGCCCGCAAGATCTATGGCCTGCAGGTCCGGGGGGCCTGGAAGATCCCCCTTTTCCAACTCGAGGACGACCGGTTGCTTCCCGGCCTGGAGGAGGTCGTGCCCGCGGTGCCGAAGGATCTGCACCCGATAGCGGTCTATCACTGGTTCACAACCCCAAACCCCGATCTCGCCCCTGAGAGTCTCGGCCGGGCACTGAGCCCCCGAGAGTGGCTGCTCACCGGGCACTCTCCCACCCTCGTGGCGGAGCTCGCGACGGATTTGGACAATCTCTGAGGAGGGCCTTGGCCAAGCTCCCAAATCCCCCTTCAGATCTCGCGCGCATTCCTCCGCTCACCAGCAAGTTGCCCGCTGGAACGGAGCTATGGCGCATTTATAAACGTGGGGGCCGGCATCCGGTCCTCTGGAACACCTTCCGGGCGTATGGACCCTTGCGGACCGCGCGCTTTGACCACCAACTTCCCGACGCGAATGGTGCCCCATGCTCGCAGGACCGCAGGATTCTTTATGCAGCCGTCGAGATCGTCACCTGCCTGGCGGAATTTTTCCAGGACACCCGTACGATCAGCCGTGAAGCCGAAGAGCCCTGGCTGGTGGGATTTCAGCTCCGTCTCGACGTCACCCTGTTGGATCTCACCGGAACCTGGCCGACGCAAGCCGGGGCCTCCATGGCCATCAATTCCGGTCCGCGGTCACGCTGCCGCCTCTGGTCCCAGGCTGTGTACGAGGCTTATCCACCCCAGATTCAAGGCTTTTTCTACGCCTCCTCGATGCATGCCAACCGGCCGTCGCTCGCTCTCTATGAACGCGCACAGCCGGCGCTCGCTCCCGCGCCGATCTTCAATCGCCCCTTGAGCGATCCGGCTCTGCTGGGAGACCTGGATCGAAGCGCTCAGGTTCTCGGATACCGATTGATTTGATGAACATCATGAAAGCTCTCCTCCTCTTCCTCCTCATTTCTCTCCCGGCTGTCGCCGCCCCCCTCGCCTACGTCACCAACGAGGTCGCCGGCACGGTGACCGTCTTTGACACCGCCACCAACCAGGTGGTCTCGACGGTCAAGATGACCCCCGCCGGGGCCCGGCCGCGCGGCATCCAGCTCACGGCGGACGGCAAGCGCGTCTATATCGCTTTGAGCGACGTCGGCCGGCGGACGCAGAGCCCGGCGGATTCGATCGTCGCCCTCGATCCCAAGACCTTCAAGGAGGTCGAGCGCTTCGACGCCGGCAGCGATCCCGAGCGCTTCGTGGTCGCCCGCGACGGCTCCCGGCTCTACTCCGCCAACGAGGACGCGGGCCTGGCCACGGTGACCGACGTCAAGAGGAACAAGGTGATCGCGTCGCTGGTGGTGGGCATCGAGCCCGAGGGGGTCGCGCTCAGCCCGGACGGCCGATGGGTCTACGTCACGGCCGAGACGAGCAACACCGTCTCGGTGATCGATACCCGCAAGCTCCAGGTGGTCTCGACCTTCCTGGTGGACCCCCGGCCGCGCGTCGCCGCCTTCTCGCCGGACGGCAAGCGGGCCTACGTCACGGCCGAGATCGGCGGCACTCTGACCGTGGTGGACGCCGTCCATCACAAGGTGCTGCGGACAATCAAGCTGCCGCCCACGGCCAAGCCGGTGGGGGTGGTGGTGTCGCCGGACGGCAAGAAGATCTACGTGGCCAACGGCCACGGCAATTCGGTCTCGGTGATCGACGCCGCCACGGAGAAGCTGACGGCGACCCTCTCCGTGGGCAAGCGCCCCTGGGGGATCGCCGTCACCCGCGACGGCAAACGGCTCTACACCGCCAACGGCCTCAGCAACGACGTCTCGGTGATCGATACGGCCACCCTCAAGGTGATCGCCACCATCCCGGCGGGGAAGGGGGCGTGGGGGGTGGAGATCGGGCGGTGAGGCTATGAATGCGCTGACTCTTCTCCTCGCCGTGTGGGTGGGCGGTCTCCCTAACCAGGTGCCACCCGATTCCCAATCCTTCGCCGATACCCTCGTCGTCACCGCCGCCCGGTCCCGGGAGCGCCTGACCGACGCGGTGGCGCCGACCTCCGTCCTCACCCGCGAGGACCTCGCCCGCTCGCCCGGCCTCACGCTCGACGAGCAGCTCCGGCAGATCCCCGGGTTCAGCCTGTTGCGGCGGTCGAGCAGCCTCACGGCGCATCCGACCTCGCAGGGGGTCTCCCTGCGCGGGCTGGGACCCAGCGGAGCGAGCCGCACTCTGGTGCTCTTCGACGGCGCGCCGCTCAACGACCCGTTCGGCGGCTGGGTCTATTGGAACCGGCTCCCGCTCTCCGGGCTGGAAGCGGTCGAGGTGTCCCGCGGCTCCCTCTCCCAGCTCTATGGCAGCGCGGCCATGGGAGGGGCGATCCAGCTCCTGCCGCGCGCTCCCCGGCCGGACACCCTGGAGGTGACAGCGCGCGGCGGCAGCTACCGGACCGGCGATCTCGAAGTCTTCGCCGCGGACGCGGCGGCGAATGGGCGGTGGGGATACTCCCTCTCGGGCCGGCTCTTCGATACCGACGGCTTCTACATCGTCTCCCCGGAGGACCGGGGCGCGGTCGACCGGCCGGCCACGGTCGACTTCGGCACCCTCTTCGGCCGCGTCGAGATGGGGCGCTATCACGTGGGGCTCAACGCCTACCGGGAGGAGCGGGGGAACGGCACCGCGCTCCAGACGAACGACACCAGCCTGCAATCCCTGGAGGCGGGGTGGTCCGGCGATCACTGGGAGTGGGACGCCTTCGGGCAGACGCAGCGCTTCCGCAGCACCTTCTCGCGCATCCTGCCGGACCGCTCCCAGGAATTCCTCACCGCGCGCCAGGACTTCCTCGTCGACGCCTGGGGGGGCTCGGCGGCCTGGCGCCCCGGCGGCGGCTTCCTGGCCGGGGCGGACGCGCGCCGTACCTCCTGGGACGCTCAGGACCAGACCCTCGGCGGGCTCTACGCCCAGCAGGCCCTGGGCGTCACCTCCCGGCTCGACCTGCAGCTCGGGGCGCGGCTCGACCTCTGGGGGAGCGAGACGACGAGGACCAGCCTCAACCCCCGGCTCGGCGCCCTCTTCCGCGCCTCCGACGCCGTGACCCTCCGCGCCTCGGCCTACCGGGGGTTCCGGGCGCCCACGCTCAACGAGCTCTACCGTCCCTTCCGGGTGGGGAACGTCGAGACCGACGCCAATCCCGATCTCCAGGAGGAGAGCCTGTTGGGAGCGGAGATCGGCGCCGACTTTCACCCCTCCGCCAGCCTCTTCGGCCGCCTCAATCTCTTCCGCAACCGGATCGACGGCGCGGTGGGGAACGTCACCATCTCGGTGACGCCGCAGCTCATCACCCGCCGGCGCGAGAACCTGGACCGGGTGAATGCCCAGGGACTGGAAGCCGAGCTCCACCTGCGCCCCCGTCCCCGCTGGGAGCTCCAGGCCTCCTATCTCTACACGGATTCCACGGTCGAGCGCACCGGCCTGCGCGTCCCCCAGGTGCCGCTGAATCAGGGCTCTTTCGGGATCATGTTCGAAGGCCCCCTCGTCGTCCTTCTCCAGGGGCGCTGGGCCGGCGAGCAGTTCGACGACGATCTCAACCAGTTTCCCCTGCCCGGTTACTTCGTGACCGACCTCTCCCTGCGCCGGCCGTTCGGCGACCGGCTGGCCGTCTTCCTCTCGGCCGAGAACCTCTTCGACCGCAAGGTGGTCACCGGGCGCACGCCGGTGGAGACGCTGGGGAATCCCAGGTTGGTGCAGGTGGGGGTGAGCGTAAAGAGGTAAAGGACCCCAAGGACATAAAGGACCCAAAGGACGAAGGACGAAGCTTTCGTCCTTTGGGTCCTTTATGTCCTTGGGGTCCTTGCACCGCTCAGCAGCAGGAGATGCCGGCCCGGCAACTTCCCAAGCCGCCGCCGCAGTCCGCGTCGGTCTTGCAGGGGAACCCGCAACTGCAGCGGCAGGTCTTCCCGCCCAGCAGGAATTCCGGCTCCGGAGTCTTCGTCGGCGGAGCGGCGGTCGCGGGGCAGGTCTGGCCCTTGGCTGGAGCGAGCTGGCCGAGGTCCAGGGCCGGCTGGCAACCGGGCTGGGCCGCGGCGGCGACCGCCGGAGCGGCCGGGTTGTCGGCGGCGTTGGCGGGACCGGCACCGAGGACGGCGAGGAGGGTCAGCGCGAAGATCGTCAATCCGAGAAGCTTCTTCATGAGTGGACCTCCAGAAAGATCGTTTGGTTTCAACAACACGAGATGGTCTGATCGCAGGAGGCGCCGCCGCAGTCGGCGCTCGTCCGGCAGACGCGCTGGTTGACGCATCCGCAGTGGCAGTAGCCCAGGCGGTGGGACGGCTCCAACACGCCGGGTAACACGCTCTCCGGCTGGGCCGCCGAGCAGCTCTCCCCCTTGGCCGGCAGGACCGGGGCCTGCCCACAGCCACCAGCCGGCGGGGCTGTCGCGGCGACGGCGGTGACGCCGGGGATCTCCGCGGCGGCGGCCGGGGCCGCGCCGAGGAAGGCCGCGAGGATCAACGCGAAGACGGCCAATCCGAACACTTTCTTCACCATGACATCCTCCTTGGGTCCGAGATATCGTCCGCGACCCGGGTCGCATGGCGAGAGGGGCCCATTAAAAATGGTGCCGGCCGGATCGGAAGAGGGGACTTTGCGCTATCCTGACCTCGCGGCAAGCTCGACGTGGCGAAAGGGGGTCCTGGTGCGCAGCTCCTGGCTCGTCCTGCTCCTCGCGGCGGCCCTCCTGCCGCTCGCGGGCCGTCCACAGGACCCCGAGGGTTCGGAGGTGGCTCGCCTGCGGGATGCGATGGAGAGGGTCCGGCCTCTCTACAAGCCCATGTTGCCGACCCTCTGGCCCTATTCGGAGGAGGGCCAGACCTTCCGGCAGTACCTGGCCTCCCGTCCCTACGTTCCGGACGGCAAACGCCGAGTCCTGTACGTTCAGCCCGTGGGGTCGTTCACTCCGGCCGAGCTCCGGCTCGCGGAGCTCACGGCGGACTATCTGGAGCGCTCTTTCGGCCTGCCGGTCCGTCTCGAGCCTCCTCTGCCGCTCGGCCCTGTGCCGTCCGGGGCCCATCGGTTCAACCCCCTGATGGAGACGGAGCAGATCAAGATCGGCTACGTGATGGACCTGCTGGAGCGCGACCGGCCGGACGACGCCTTCGCCCAGATCGGTCTGACCGCCGCGGACCTGTATCCGAGCCAGAGGTGGAATTACGTCTTCGGCGAGGCCGTGCCCTTTGACCGGGTCGGCGTCTGGTCCCTGTACCGCTTCGGCCTGTTGGACAAGAGCCCGGAGGAGCGCAGCTACGCCCTGGTGCGGACGCTGAAGACCGCGACCCATGAGATGGGGCATCTGTTCTCCATCGAGCATTGCACGAAGCACCAGTGCGTCATGAACGCCTCGAATTCACTCGACGAGCTCGACAGTCACCCTCTCGACACCTGCCCCGAGTGCATGGCGAAGATCTGCTGGGCGACCGGATACGATCCGCGCCGGCGGTTCGAGAGGATCGCGGGCTTCTTCGCCCGGCAGGGGATGAGCTCCGCGCGCGATCTCTTCCTCCGGCGCCGGGACGCCCTGGCGGCCGACAAGGCGGCGCTGGTGCTGGCGGCGCGAGGGGCCAAATAAGAGGGACCAAATAATAAACCGGCCTCCGGAAATGCCGCGGGAGCGGCGACCGGTCCAGGGGAGAACCCGGACCGGCCCGGAGACCGGTACGCCGCGCGCGTTACTGCGCGGCTCTACGATGTCAAGCGGGCGGTGCCCACAACCGCGGGATCCGCTCGCAGGCGGGATGGCCGCCGCCGAAGCGCCGACCATGGAGGCATGGTACTCCTCCTGCGGAAGAAGTGCAAACGAATTGAACATTTCGCATAAGCGGAAGTGTCCAATCCGTGGGCGGTCCTACCGCGCCCCGGCCCCGGCCAGGGCGTGTCCGGCCATCTGATGGCAGGATTGGGCACAGCGGCGGCAGGTCTCGGCGCAGCGCCGCATGGTCTCGTCGTCGCCCATCCGCTCGCAGTCCTCGGCGCAGCGATCGCACACCTCGGCGCAGGCGCCGCAGGTGAGGTGATGGAGATCCGAGCCGCGGATCATGAAGTTGGCGCTGGTCTCGCAGATCTCCGCGCAGTCGAGCATCAGCCGGATGTGAGACGCCTCGGCGTGCCGGCCCCCCTTGGGCAGGCAATACGTCAGGGCCGTGCGCAGGCAGACCTCGTGGCATTGCTGGCAGTTGTCGATGCACTGCTCCAGATCGTGCGCGTTGCTCTGGGCCATGGAGCACCTCCTTGTCTGTCAGGAGGTAGGAGGTGCAAGGGGTGGGCCAGGAAAGAGGTTTTTGCTACCCTCATCACTGTATGAGCGTCGCGCACACCCACGCCCACGGCCACTCGCACTCCCATTCCCACGCGGGCGGGAGCCGCACGCGCATGCTGTGGGTCCTCGTCCTGATCGTGCTCTACATGGTGGCCGAGGCCGTGGGCGGCTGGCTCACCGGCTCGCTGGCCCTGCTGGCGGACGCCGGACACATGCTCTCCGACGCCGCGGCCCTGGGGCTCTCGGTCTTCGCCATGTCGATGGCGCGGCGCCCCCGCACCTCGCAGCGAACCTACGGCTACCGCCGCCTGGAGATCCTGGCCGCGCTGGCCAACGGCGCGACCCTGGTGGCGATCTCGATCCTGGTGCTGATCGAGGCGGTCCGCCGGTTCTCCCGGCCCGAGGCGGTGGACGCGCCGGGGATGATCGGGGTCGCCGCCGGCGGTCTGCTCGTCAATCTGGTGGCGCTCTGGATCCTGCACGAGGGGCGGGACGAGAGCCTGAACGTGCGCGGCGCCTGGCTGCACGTGCTCACCGACGCCCTGGGCAGCGTGCAGGCGATGGTGGCCGGCGCCCTGATCTGGGGCTTCGGCTGGCAGTGGGCGGACCCGGTGGCCTCGGTGCTGATCGCCCTGCTGGTGATCTATTCGGCCTGGTCGCTCCTCCGCGAGGCCACCGGCGTGCTGATGGAGCACGCGCCGGCCCACATCGACGTCGACAAGGTCCAGGAGGCCGTGGCCGAGGTGCCCGGGGTGCTGGAGGTCCATGACCTCCACGTCTGGACGATCACCAGCGGCATGGAGTCCCTCTCCGCCCACGTGGTGGTGGAGGACCACCGCTTCGACTGCGACATCCTGGGCGAGATCCGCGCCACGCTCCACGACCGCTTCGGCATCCACCACATCACGGTGCAGATCGAGACCGCGGCGTTCGAGGAGCACCCGGCGCCCTGCTGATCTCTTGTCCCCTCAAGGACTGCGCAGATACACCTTTGTCTATGCGGGCCGTCCAAACCCCGGCCCCAGGAGGTATGACATGCGCAAGCTTTTCTGTACCGGGCTCCTGCTCGGCGCCCTCGCCCTGGTCTTCGGCTCCGCCCCCGCGGCCAACGCGGTCGGCGGCGGCGGCTCGGGCTGCACCTACATGTGCACCTGCGCCGGCCAGGCCCTGAAGTGCTGCGGCGGGTTCTGCGCGCCCACGAACGAGATCGGCTGCACGCAGGGGTATAACTGCTGAAGTCGTCGGAGAATGCCTAGTACGCCGTCATCCCGGAAATGAGGGATTTCGTAGGGGCGGCCACATAGGGCCGCCCCTACGAAGAGCGCGTCGCTTCTGGATTGACGAGGCACTAGAACGGCAACCGCCGGCCCTCGATCTCCAGCAGCAGGGACTTGGCCTCGAGGCCGCCACCGAAGCCGGTGAGCGAGCCGTCGGAGCCGATCACCCGGTGACAGGGGACGACGATCGGGATGGGGTTGGCGCCGTTGGCCCGCCCCACGGCCCGGGCCGCGCCCGGGCGGCCGAGCGCCTGGGCGATTTCACCATAACTGCGGGTCTCCCCGAAGGGGATCTTGCGCAGCTCGTCCCAGACCGAGCGCTCGAAGGGGGTCCCCTTGGCGCTAAGCCGGAGGTCGAAATCCCGGCGCTCGCCCGCGAAGTACTCCGCGAGCTGCCGGCGGAGCTCGGCCGTGCGGCCGGGGTCCTCGACGACGTCGATCCCCTCGTCCCGCATCTGTTCCGTGATCTTCCGCGCTTCGCGCCCCTTGCGGTTAGTGCCGAAGTCGATGCGGACCACCGCTCCGGTCTCGTCGACGACGCAGAGGAGGGGGCCGCAGGGGCTGTCCATGGTGGTGGTGTAGTAGGTGGTCATGGTTTTCAATCCTTCAGAGTTTGCCAGAGGTGGAAGGTGGCCCAGCTCCGGTAGGGAGCGAAGGCCTGCATCAGCTCCCGGGTCTCCTCCGGGCCCGGCCGGGCGGGGAGGTCGAAGAACCTCTCCAGCCCCCGCACGAGCCCGGCGTCGCCCACCGGGAGACAATCCTCGAATCCGAAGCAGCGCATCATCAGGTAGTGGGCGGACCACGGCCCCAGCCCCCGCACGGCGAGCAGCTCCGACTCCATGCGCACGGCGGAGCCTGTGCCCAGGCGGTCGAGCGCCAGCCCACCGGAAGCGATGAGGCGGGCGGCGCCGATCAGGTACTCGGCCTTGCGGCGCGAAAACTGCTCCGGGACCAGGTCCTCGACCTCCAGGTTGGCCACCGCCTCGGTGCCTGGAGGGGTATAGAGCCCATTCCCCGCCGGGGTGCCGGTGCGCCGCACCAGGCGCTCGCGCAGGGTGAAGGCGAAGGAGAGCGTGATCTGCTGGCCCACGATCACCCAGGCGAGGGCGTCGAACGGGTCCGGCACCTGGGGGATGCGGAGCCCCCGCCGTCCCTCGATCAGCGGCGTGAGCCGCGGGGAGGCCTCCAGCTTCCGCTCGAAGGGAGCGGGATCGCGGTGGAGGCCCAGCAGGCGGAGGAGATGGGCGTGGGCCCGCGCCGCCGCGTCCGCCGGCAGGGGGCCGGGGGCCTCGATCGACGCGCGGACCGCGCCGGCGCCGATCTCCGCCCGCAGCACCGCCGGCGCGCCGCCGAGCCGCACGCCGGTCGCCAGGCTCTTCCCCCGCACCCGCATGGTGAGGCTCCCGGCGTCCCGCCCCAGGTACTCCAGGGTGGGGCCCGTCGAGTAGGAGTGGGGGAGGGTGAGCCGGAATTCCGCGGCCCCGAGGAGCCGCCGGTACGCCGCCGGGGTCATCGCCGCCAGCCGCCGGAAATTCTCGTTGAAGGTGGAGAGCCCCTCGTAGCCGACCTCGAAGGCCACGTCCGCCACCGGGCGGTCCGTGGTCAGCAGGAGCCGTTGCGCGGCCTCCACCCGCGCCCGCGCCAGCACCTGGGCCGGGGTGGCGTGGAAATGGAGGCGGAACAGCTCGTGGAGCTTCGAGGAGCCGAGCCCGGAGACCCGCTCCAGGTCCTCGACTCCCGCGAAGGCCGCGGGGTCCCGCCGTATGCGCTCGGTGAGAGTTTCCACGATCTCCTGGTCCGGGTCGTACCGCTGGTAGAAATCGTCCGGCCGGCAGCGCTTGCAGGGTCGCAGCCCGGCCCGTAAAGCCGCCTCGGGGTTGTCGAAAAAGCGTACGTTCTCCGGCTTGGGCTTGCGCGCCCGACAGGAGGGGAGACAATAGATGCCGGTGGTGAGCACGCCGATCAAAAAGCGCCCGTTGTACGCGGGGTCGCTCGCCAGCATGCGGTCGATCATGCGTTCACGTGCCAGTGCCATGACGTGAATATAGCCTTCTCGGAGGAGCCGATCCACCGGATTTCTCCGCCGGAATTTCGCCCAGCGAAGAAGTGCCGCTTCCCGCTACAATCCCCGCCCATGACGGGCGATCCGCGCGGCTACACCCTCATCCGGACCGGCGCCGACCTGGCCGCGGCGGCGGCGCGCTGGGCCACGGCGCCGGTGCTGGGGCTCGACACCGAGTTCGTCCGCACCAACACCTTCTACCACCGGCTGGGGCTGATCCAGGTCGCGGACGGTGAGACCTCCTGGCTGGTCGACCCGCTGGCGGCGCGCGATCTTGCGCCCCTGGCCGCCGTCTTCCGGTCCTCCGGCGTCAAGGTGCTGCACTCGGCCAGCGAGGACATCGAGGTCTTCTACCGCGCCCTCGGCGTGCTCCCCGAGCCGCTGTTCGACACCCAGATCGCCGGGGCCCTGGCGGGCGCCGGCGCCTTCCTGAGCTACCAGAAGCTGGTGGCGGCCTACCTCGGCGTCGAGCTGGCCAAGGAGGAGACCCGCACCGACTGGCTCGCCCGCCCGCTCTCGCCGGGCCAGCTCGCTTACGCCGCCGAGGACGTGGCCTACCTCGTCCCCCTCTACCAGCGGCTGACGGCCGACCTGGAGGCCCTCGGCCGGCTCGACTGGGCGCTGGAGGACTCCGCGGCCCTGCTCGACACCTCCCGCTTCCAGGAGGACGACGAGTCGGCCTACCTCCGCGTCAAGGGGGCCGGCCGGCTCGACCGCCGGCAGCTCGGCGCCCTCCAGACCCTCTCCTCCTGGCGCGAGAAGGAGGCGCGGCGGCGCGATCTGCCGCGCAACTTCGTGCTCAAGGAGGGCCTCCTGCTCGACCTCGCCGTCCGCCGGCCGAGGGAGGAGCGCGACCTCAAGCGCCTCCCCTCCTTCGACGCCCGCCAGGCCGCGCGCGACGGCGCCACCTGGCTGCGGCTCCTGCAACAGGCGGAGGAGAAGCCAGGCTCCGAGCTGCCGCCGCGGATCACGGGCAAGCCCTTCTCGCCGGCCGCCCGCGCGGTCGAGACCCGTCTGCGCGACAAGGTGCGGGAGCGGGCCGCGGAGCTCAACGTCCCTCCCGAGGTCC
Organism: Thermoanaerobaculia bacterium; assembly: GCA_036497345.1. GTDB lineage: Bacteria > Acidobacteriota > Thermoanaerobaculia > Multivoradales > UBA5704 > DATARR01. The sequence continues at coordinate 4,471 of DASXJP010000052.1, read as the reverse complement.
TCGCCCCCCGCCGCGCCCTGGAGGCCCTACTCCGGCTCAACCTGGGAAAGCCCGACCCCCGGCTCCCCCGCGAGCTGGAGGGGTGGCGGCGCCGGGCCATCGGCGAGGACCTCCTGCGCGAGGCACGGGCGGATGTCTCCTCCGGATAGCCCTTCTTTTCGACTTTTCGTGGTCTGTAACCCTTTGGCAGAATTCAGTGTTGTAGTAGGCTCAAGGCATGAATATAGATGATGAGGTGCGGCGGGCGACGAAGTTGCTGGAAACGGTCATGCAGGCGGCGGGCTTGACGCGAAAGGACCTCGACCAGCGGCTGGGAGCGGGGCCGGGGTACGTCAGCCAGGTCCTCACCGGGCGGATGGAGCTGAAATTCCGCCACGTCCTGTCGATCCTGAGGGCATTGGAGGTGGAGCCGAGCGTCTTCTTCCAGACCCTGTATCCGGAGAACCGGCCTTCGACGGACACGGTGGTGATGGAGGAGTTCCTGCGCCGGTTCCAGAAGCTCGGCTTCGGCCCTCCGTCGGCTCCGCCGCCGGCGCCGGCCCTCGATCCCCAGGACCTGGAGCGGATGATCCAGAACGCGGTCCGCGCCGCCATGAGCGGGACCACCGGGGAAGCCGCCGCCCCGGCGGAGCCGGTTCCCCCCGCCCCTGAAAGCACGAAGCCCCGGGGCAGGAAGAAACCCCGGGGCGGAAACCACAAGGAGCCGGAGAAGGGCTAGCCCAGAATTCGCTCTTTGTAGCCTACTGTGCTCAGGAGCTCGACACCCGCGGTGCGGAGGAGAGCCTCCGTCAACTGGCTCTTCTTGAGAGCCTCGTGCACGACGAGGAGGATGCCGATCACCTCGCGCTGGAAGCCGAAAGAGCGGAAGGCCGTGATCGCCGCCTCGATCAACGGCGCGATCAACGCGCTCCGGCCGGTCCGGAGCAAGACAATCGCCAAATCGAGGGACACCACCGCCACATGGCCGGGCAGCCCGACCTCTTCGTAGCTCGCCAGCGCTTCGCGGAAGCACCGTTCGGCGCGTTCTTCCCCCCCGAGCGCGGCGGCGATGCGGCCCTCCAGCCAGACACACTTGATGGCGTCGAGCCGCTCGAACCAGATTGAGAAGGACTCTTGGTTGAGCCGGAACAGCGATTCGGCCTGGGCGGCCTTTCCACATTCCGCGAGCGACCAGATCAGGTTGAACACGCCGTACATGACGAGCCGGGGATCCCGCGCGGCGTCGATCATGGTGAGCCCATGGATGAGGAACGGAATCCCCTCTTCGGCCCGCAGGGCGGTGATCAGCGAGAAACCCTTGCTGATCAAGGAATTACCCACCAGGTGCCGGTCTCCCACCTGCGCGTGGGTGGAGTAGACCCTGTCGCGAAGCTGCAGGGCTTCGTCATAGCGCCGCAGGGTGGTGTAGAGGGACGCCGTGAGATCCATGAGGTAGGCGAGGAGCCGGGGATCGCCGGTCCCCTGGCCGGCACGGTCCACGGCGGCCGTCAGGGTCGCCTCAGCGTTCGCAAAGTCGTCCACGATCCGCTGGGAGTTGCCGAGCTCCGCGAGCGCGTATGCCTGAAGGTCGGCAAGAGCGGCCCTCCCGGACGAGCCCGGGCTCAACCTCTCCGACAGGGTGACCGCCAGCGTCGCGGTCAGGACCATCGACTCCGGGTCGCTGTGGCGAAGCGCGCGGCATCTCTCGATCAACCATTCGCAGCGGGCCCAATCCCGCTCCGTGGCGCCGGCCCCCAGAGCCGGGGGCCGCGGGGCGACCGCTTCCTTGAGGACGGGGACGGCGGGGGCCCGGCGCTCTTCCACCGCCTGGGCCGAGGCGTACCGGCGAGCCGACGCGAAGGCCTTGAACAGGGGGAAGTCGTATTCGTTTCCGGAAGACTCAGGCGAGGGCTCGGGGAGCTGTGGCGGGGCTCCGAGCATCACGGAGGCTAGCGGCTCCAGCTTCCGCTGGCACTCGGCGCAACCGTGGATCAAGTGAGCCAGGACGGGCGCGGCCTGACGCGGAGACATCTCCCCGAGCATGAAGCGATCGAGCTCGTCAGGGCGGGGGTGACGTCCGCGGCGATCTCCCTTATCCATTGGAAACCTCCCACATAAAACCAGAAGTCCCGTAATTGTCGCACACTTTCCGTCCACGCAAAACGGTAACTACGCGAAAAGCGGGCCGAGCCTTAGTGCTGGCCATTGGGGTCTATCCCAACCTGTATTTCCGAATCGGCTTTGGCCGTGCCAGGATCCACTAAAGTGGGCGAGGAGAGGGGCGTCGTCTTGGCTCGGCCCGCCGCGCCCGCCGGGGAGGGGCCGCCCAGGAGGTTGCCGATCCAGATCAGGATTCCGTCCAAGAGACTGGGAGCGGTCGCGGGGGCCTTGGCCGTATGCCGCGGAGCGGCCGCGGCCGCGGGCAAGGCAAAGCCTAGGACCGCCAGGAGAGCCACGGCGGCCAGACGACGGGCGAAGGTCCGAGACATCGAGCATCCCTCCTAACAAACTGCGCCGTGGGACCTGTCCCACGTTCGCGAAAAGCTAGTCATCACTTCGAATCTTGGGGAGAGACTAGCACGTCTTTACCCCCAAGAGGCGCCTTCAAACTAAATAGGTGCTTCCAAGGGGTGAAAAGGAGCCGGTCTGACCCAGAAATTTTTCCGAGTTGACGCCAAGACGCCGCTTCGCGCCTTCCGCAGGGGCGGCGGGCTCTCTTGACAGCGGAAATCGAGGGGTATAGAAGAATCGGGACACCAGCAACGGACCACGTTCGGCCCGCTACGGGAAGGGGGTAGGACTCGTGAAGAGGCCCCGGCTCATCTTCCGTGCTCTCCAGCTCGTGGGTACCGCTGCGGTCTTCGCGCTCGCCAACTGGTTCTCCGCCCTCTTCAGCTTCCCGTCCGGCGCCTCGTTCCTCTTCCCGCCCGCCGGGGTGTCGCTGGCGGCGGGCGCCGCCTTCGGTCTCTGGGGCGTGGCCGGCGTGGTGCTCGGCGTCCTGCTGGCCCCCTGGGGGGCGGCCACGGTCCCGGCCGGCCTCCTGCTCTCCGCCCTCGCCAACGGCCTCGCGGCGGCCCTGCCGGCCTGGGCCCTCCACCACCCCCGCGGCGGCACGGCCCTGCGGCTGCGGCGGGCCTTCCTCTTCGGCGGCCTGCTCAACAACCTGGCCTCGGCCGTGGTGGGCAGCCTCGCGCTCGCCCTGCTGGGCCGGCTCCCCTGGGCCGTGCAGCCGCTGGCGAGCAACCTCTTCGCCTGGTGGACGAGCGACCTGATGGCCGCCCTGGTCCTGGGGCTGCCGGCGCTCCTCTGGCTGCGTCCCTCGGTGCTGCTGACCGACGGCCACCAGAGACTCCTGCGCGGCTGGCTGCGCGACCGCCGGGCCCTCGCCGAATGCGGCCTGATGACCCTCGCCGCTCTCGCCGCCATCGTCGTCGTCGACCGCACGGGGTGGGCGTTCCCGCACTGGCTGGCGATCGCCCTGGTGCTCCCCATCGCCCTCGCCGCCGTCCAGGGGGGAGCCGGCGCGGCCCTGGTGGTCAACGGTTTCGCGTCGGCGGGGTATCTGGCGGCCCTGGTGGCGTCGTCCGGCCGCGATCCGGCCGTCCTGCGGGAGGTCCTGGCACCGGGCTACACCACGGTGGGGGTCTGCAGCATGTTCGCCCTGGTGGGCGGCTGGCTCGCCGGCCGCAACCGCCGGCTGCTGGAGCAGGTGCGGATCCACGAGCTGCAGCTCGAGCGGGACTTCGACCGCACCGTGGCCTCGCTCGCCGCCGCCATTGAAGCCAAAGATCCCACCACCGAAGGGCACGTCCAGCGGGTGGCCCACCTGGCGGTGCTGGTCGGCCGGCGGTTGGGGATGGACGAGCGCCAGCTCCGGGTGCTGCGCTATGGCGCCATGCTCCACGACGTGGGGAAGATCGGCGTGCCGGAACGCATCCTCAACAAGCCCGGCGGGCTGACCCCCAACGAGAAGGAGATCATGGAGGAGCACGTGGAGATCGGCCTGCGGATCATCCGCGACGTCGAGGTGCTGCGCGAGGTCGATCCCCTGATCCGCTACCACCAGGAGCGCTGGGACGGCGCCCGCGCCGGGGTCAAGTACCCGGGCTACTTCGGCCTCGCCGGCGAGCAGATCCCCCTCGGCGCCCGCGTCCTCTCCGTGGTCGACGCCTTCGACGCCATCACCCACGACCGCCCCTACCGCCGCGGCGCGCCCGTCGAGGTTGCCCTGGAGGAGCTGCGGCAGGAATCGGGGCGGCAGTTCGATCCCCGGCTGGTCGGGTTGTTGACGGAGGTCCTGCGGGAGGGGGAGTGGCTGCCGCGGGGCGACGAGACGCCGGTGCTGCCATTGCGGGTCACGGCGTAGGCTCACCCCGTGAACTTGTACCCCAGCCGGTGCACCGTGATGATGTTCCGCGTGTCCGAGGGGTTGTCCTCGATCTTCTTGCGCAGCTTGGCGATGTGCATGTCCACCGTGCGGGTGAAGGGGATG
>DASXJP010000051.1:0-6305 GCA_036497345.1 Thermoanaerobaculia bacterium | reverse complement strand
CTACCAGACGGGACGAATATGCCGGACCGACCTCCCGCGTCTACTTCCAGGGCTTGGCGCGAGATCTCTTCGAATCTTAGGATCCCTGGACTGGCGGGCGAGCTCAACGAGCGTGCGCTTGGGGGCTATTTCCATCTCCGGGACTGGTGGGACTCGGGCTGGATCAATAGATAGAAACCCGGAAATCCCTTCCACGTCAGCCAGCAGCCACGATTCCACCGAGCGGATGGCAATCCGGAAGCACATCCAGGGGGCCGGCTCAGGAAGCCAGTGGCCCCGCAAGCCAGGAGCGCACTCCTTATCGTCGAGATCTACCAGGACAAGCCAGGGTGCGCGGTGGGCGGCATTGTTGTACCCGCTCAGATGGAGCCGGATCTGATCTTTGCCGTTCTTGACGTGGACCGGTCCCAGAGCCAACCCGGCCTCCTCCGTCAAGCGGCGGACGACCGTCTCGTCGAGCGGTCCTTCAACGACGCTGCTGAGGAAGATGGGCAGGTCGGTCATCTACGGCCGGCTTGGCTGGTGAGCTTTTCGATTCCCTCTGGCCGCGTCCTAGGTAGGACCGCATCCGCCAAGGGGACGCCACCTTCGAGGAGCAAGGGAATCTCCTCGAAAGAGGCAGCAGTGCGGATATCCGTTCCTTCCTGATGGGGGAAGAGCAGAAGTACCTCATTCAACCCGATGCCTTCGTCCTGCAAGAGATCGGGCGAGTGGGTGCTCAAAAGAACCTGCTGCCCCTCCTCACTCTGCATGAGCACGAAGAGCTGGGGGAGGCGGCGAACGATCTCTGGATGAAGGGACAGCTCGGGCTCTTCGAGGATCAGAGGCCCCGACGGCTGTACCAGATGGGCCCATAAGAGACCGATGAGACGGAGGGTGCCGTCCGAGAAGTCTTCTTCCGTCTGCCACCGGCCGCTCGGACGGTATTGGGCGCATAGATGGGGCCGTCCGCTCCCATTGCGCTTCACCACCAGCTGGTCTATCTGAGGTACCGCCGCCGCGCGCAGGATTCCCTTCAGCCAATCCAGCCGCTCCCGCAGGAGGTCCGGTGGAACGTCGGCCACCTGATACAGGAAATCTTCGCCGAGCTGATCCGCCGTCTTGCCCGTCGAGCGATCCGGGTCCCGGACGAGCTGCGGAATGATGTGCAAGTAGAAGACGGTGGACAGGAAGTCGGAGATCTCGCGAAAGCCCTTGTTCAAGCTGATCTGTTCGAGGGCCGTCTGCGTCCGCCGCAAGGGGTCTTGCCGATCGGCGTCATCGGGGCGGCGCATCTCAAAACCTTCCCCCTGGACCCATTCCGCTGTGAGGATGGGCCGCCCCGAAGAGTCTTCGCGGAAGCGGATCTCATAAGTCCAGAGAGCGGGCCGGTCCTCCGATCCGATGGAAACCGCGACCGTAACCTCGGCGTCGTCCGGCGCCGAGAGATTTCGTAGACGGGAGACACCGCCGCGGGACCGAATGGCGGCCTGGAAACCCCGCGATGCGACGTCATGGAGAAAGCGGAAGGCGTCGAGGAAGTTGGATTTGCCGGAGGCGTTGGGTCCCACCAGGAAGACCCTCCCCGCGAGCTCGACGTCGACCTGCCGGAAGTTGCGCCAGTTTTCGAGCCGGAGACGGGTGAAGCGGAGGGGAGCTTTTGTGGTTTGGGGCATTGGAGTCTCCGGAGCCAGCCCTATCTTACTCCGGGAATGACAAGGGGCGGGGACAAGCCCCGCCCCGATGAAAAACGGTGAGCCAGCAGGAACCTACGCCGCCCGCATCATCAGATCCGCCACCGCGCGGTTGAACCGCACGGGGTCGGGGAGCTCGCCCCCCTCGGCGATCAGGCCGTAGCCGAAGAGCAGGAAGGCGTAGTCGGCGAGCAGCGGATCGTTCTGATCCTTGGCGAAGCGCTCGGTCATCCGGGCCAGGATGTCGTGCTTCGGGTTGAGCTCCAGGATGCGGCGCTGCTTGGGGCCGCCCCCCTTCCCCTTCTGGAGGAGCTTCTCGAGCTGCGGGCTGTAGTCGTGCTCGGCCCCCACCAGGCAGACCGGCGAGGCGGTGAGACGGTTGGTCAGGCGCACCTGCTTCACCCACTCATCGAGCGACTTCTGGAGGTGCTCCAGGAGGGGCTTCATCTCCTCCTCCTTCGCCTTCAGCTCCTCCTCGGTTTGCTTCTTCTCCTCCTCGTTGCCGAGCGAGACCGTCCCCTTGCCGACCGACTTCAGGCGCTTGCCGTCGTACTCGTGGAGCGACTGGGTCAGCAGCTCGTCCACCGTATCGACCAGGTAGAGCACCTCGTACCCCTTGTCCTTGAACGCCTCCAGGTGGGGGGAATTCTCGACCTGCGAGCGCGACTCGCCCGTCAGGTAGTAGATCTCGTTCTGCCCGTCCTTCATCCGCGAGACGTACTCCCGGAGGGTGGTCAGCTTCTCGGGGTCGTTCGACGACGGGAAGACGAGGAGCTCCAGCAGCTTCTCCTTGTTCTCGTAGTCGGAGCTCGTCCCCTCCTTGATGGCGCGGCCGAACTCGGCCCAGAACTTGAGGTAGGTCTCGGAGTCCTTGTCCTTCATCTCCTCCAGGACGTCGAGCACCTTCTTGGTCAGGCCCTTGCGGATCGTCGTGATAAAACGGTCCTGCTGCAGCATCTCGCGCGAGACGTTGAGCTGGAGGTCGGGCGAATCGACCACGCCGCGCACGAAGCGGAGGTAGTGGGGGAGCAGGTCCTCGCACTTCTCCATGATCTGGATGCGCTTGACGTAGAGCTGAAGGCCCGGCTTCGAGGCCACGTAGTAAAGGTCGTACGGCGCCTGCGACGGGATGAAGAGCAGGGCCTGGTACTCGATCCGCCCCTCGGCCCGGTAGGAGATGGTCTTCAGCGGCTCGGTCCAGTCGTGGGAGATGTGGCGGTAGAACTCCTTGTACTCGTCCTCGGTGACCTCGGACTGCGGCCGGGTCCAGATCGGTTTCATCGAGTTGAGGACCTTCTCCTCCAGCGGCATCTCGGGCTTCTCGCCGGTCTCCTTCTCCTTGGCGAGGTCCTCGATCTCGGGGTCCTTCTCGGCCTTGAGAATGATGGGATAGCTGACGAAGTCCGAATAGCGGCGGACGACGCGGCTGATCACCCAGCGGTCCGAGAAGTCGTCGACGCCGTTGTCCTTGTCCTCGGGCTTCAGGTGCAGGGTGATGGTGGTGCCGCGGCCCGGCTTCTCGCCGTCCTCGACGGTGTAGGTGCCGTCCCCCGTCGACTCCCAGTGGGTGGCGGCGGTCTCGCCGGCCCGCCGGGTCACCAGGGTCACGCGGTCGGCGGCCATGAACGAGGAGTAGAAGCCGACGCCGAACTGGCCGATCATCTCGGCGATGGTCTCCTTGGACTCCCCCTGCTTCAACCGCTCGACCATCTCGCGGGTGCCCGACTTGGCGATCGTGCCGATGTTGGCGATCACCTCCTCGCGGCTCATGCCGATGCCGTTGTCGGAGATGGTGAGCGTGCGGTTCTTGCGGTCGGCGTCGATGCGGATCTCCAGCGTCTCGTCGCCGGCCAGAAGCTCGGGGTTGGTCAGCGCCTCGAAGCGGAGCCGGTCGAGGGCGTCGGACGCGTTCGAGATCAGCTCGCGGAGAAAAATCTCCTTGTTCGAGTACAGCGAATGGATCATCAGGTCGAGGAGCTGCCGGGTTTCGGCTTGAAACTGCAGGGTCTCGACGGTCGCGGTAGCCATGGGAACGTCCTCCTGGTCTTGAAATCTCGGCCCCGTCCTCAGACGCGGAGCGATGGGGGGAACCGTGTCACCCCTCCGAACGCCCGCGCTGCCTTGGGGAATTCCCCCCGCCGGGCTTCCAGGCCGGAAGACTGATGGCGGGAGAGTCAAGGAAAGCTTAGTCCATGCCGCGCAGTTTTTCAAGCGGCGGTCAGCCGATCTCGATCCGCACGGTCTGCACCCCCGCCTCGACGCGCACCTCGACGATCCTGGGCTCGCTCTCCTTCTTGACCACGCTGACCTTGCCGTTGCGCTCGAAGCGGGCCTCCTTGACCTTGTGGGGGTCGTCCACCCGGCCGCTCAGGCGCAGACTTTCTTCCAGGTCCGCCACCGAGAATTGCCGCCGCCGCATCTCCTCTGGGATGACCTCACCGTCGCGGATCAGCATCCGCGGATGTCCCGAGAAGATCCCGCTCAAAGCCCTGGATTTGAAGGTCGCCCAGGCCAGCAGGCGATGGAATGCCACCAGGAACGCCGACGCTACCAGCGCCAGGAGGATGGGGCTCGAGCCGTTGATGGCGCGGCTGAGCACCGATCCCAGGACAAAGCCGAGGACCACGTCGAAAGGGGTCTCCTGGCCGAGGAAGCGTTTGCCGCCGACCCGCAGGATGGCCCAGCCGAAGAAATAGATGAGCATGGCGCGGACGCAGACCTGAAGGGCGCCGACGTCCTTGGCCTCCTGCCCGGCACCGGCGAGCCATTGCAATCCCTGCCAGAGTTGGTCCATCGCGAGCCTCCCTTCCGTTGTCGGCAAGCATGCGCCTGCAACCCCTGAGCCTGTAAGATCGTCCGGGGGATATAGAGGAGATATAGAGGAATGGCCTGGGGACGAAACCGGAGTGAAGGAGGAGGCTGTATGGCCCGGCTGGCGCTGCTCGTCGCGATTCTGGCGTTGATCCTCTCCTGGGCGGCCTACCGGCGATCCGGCGGCCAGCTCAAGGACGTGCTGACCGATGCGACCCGGGGAGCGGACCTCCACGTGGGGAGCGCCGAAGGTACCGGAGACGGCGGCCCGGCGGCGGCTCTGGACCGCCAGGCCGACCTGCTGAAGGCGCAGGCGAAGCTCCTCCAGCACCGGGCCGAGGTGGCCGGGGACCGCAATCTCGCGCAGGTCGAGCGGGACGTGGCGGAGATCCGCCGGAGCCTGGAGCGCTCCTACCAGGACGCCGGCGCGACGGCGAAGGGGCGTTGGCAGGGGCTCGACGGCGAGCTCGAACGCCTGGAGGCGCAGCTCAAGCAGGGGGGATCGCAGGCGCTCGCCAGCCTCGACGCGGCGGTGTCGAAGCTCCGGGATGAGGCGGGCGAGGAGAAGAAGGATGGGCGCTGATCCGGTCGTCGAGGCCAACGCCTTCCTCCAGGAGTCCACGCCCGCGGTGTGGGCTGCTCTCTCGCCGCTCGGCCGCCGGGCGCTCCAGCCCGCCGACTTCCTGCCGCTCCAGTCGGCGGAGGCGCGGGGGAAGCCGTTCAACGCCACCATCGGCCAGATCACCGATGGGCACGGCAAGGCCGTTCCGCTCCCCGCGATGGCCGCGGCGCTCGCCGGTCTCGACGAGGCGGAGCTGAGCCGGGCCTTTCTCTATTCGCCGGTGGAGGGTCTGCCCGAGCTGCGCCGCGTCTGGCGCGATTGGCAGCGGCGGGGGGTGAAGCCCGAGGTTCCCTCCTCGCTGCCGGTGGTCACTGCAGGCACGGCCCAGGCGCGGATGCTGGCCGCGGAGCTGTTCGCGGGCGCGGGGCGAAGGGTGATCCTGCCCCACCCCTGCCGCGAGGATGACCGGGAGCTGTTCGCGGAGCGTCTGAAGGCCGATCCGTTCCCCTGCGCCTGCACCGAGGGGGGACATTTCGATCCGGCCGCCATCTCCCGGCACCTCGCCGACCTGCCGGAGGGGGACCCGGCGGTGGTGCTCCTGCGGTTTCCCCGCGAGGCGACCGGATATACCCCGGTGAGCCGGGAGCGCGCGGCCCTCTGCTCGGCCCTCACGGCTCAGGCCGAGCGCCGGCCGCTGGTGGTGATCGTGGACGACACCTGGGAGGGTCTGGGCACGCCGAGCGCCTCCCTCTTCTGGAGCCTCGCCGGCCGCCATCCCAACCTGATCCCCCTCAAGGTCGACGGCGCGGACGGCCAGCTCGGCTTCCCCGGCGGCCGGGTGGGCTTCCTCACCTTCCCCTGCGAGCCCGAGAGCGACCTCGCCCGGTCGCTGGAGAGCAAGACCAAGATGCTGCTGCGCGCCGCGGTGGGATCGCCGCCGGCGGTGACGCAGGTGATCTTATTGCGAGCCTTGCGGGCGCTTTTGGGTGTATAGTTCTCCCTTGAGATGAAGAAGAAGACCCCTTGGCGGGACCCGATTGTCGAGGAGGTTCGGAAGCGCGGCCAGGAGTATGCGGCCAAGTTTGATTTCGATCTTCACAAGATGGGTGAGGACCTGAGGCGGCGTCAGAAAGAGCGTGGAGCGCCGGTCGTTTCTTTTGAGCCCCGCCCTACCGCAACCGACCCTCCCACTACACCCGCTCGGCTTGATGGGCCCATGAATCAGGCTCCCGACGACTCGCTGATCGAGGAAGCTGTCA